>JAGDMK010000030.1 GCA_017860635.1 Bacteroidota bacterium | reverse complement strand
TTCATGTTCGGATAATAGTACACGATGGAGACTTTTTCCTCGAAGGCCGTGTTGACGATGACCTTCCGGTCCTTTCTGCGGGTCCGGTAGTCGTGGCGGAGCGGCGTGATCGCGTCGCGGCTCACCATGGCCAGGGGAATGTCTCCGATCGTCCTGAATGTAGACCGGTAGCTCGAATGCATCTTGCGTACCCGTGTGCCGCGGTGGAGGAGGCCGTACTCATCCGATGTCGGGCCGAACATGCACACCATCACTTCCGCGATATCGCTTTCCGCGGCGGTCTTCACGCTGTGCATGAGATTCAGCGCGGCATCCGACGAGGGTCTGTCGCTGGACCGCTGTGAGCCGACCATGACGATCGGGACAGGGGAGTCCTGGATCATGAATGAGAGGATGGCGGCCGTATGGTGCATGGTGTCCGTGCCGTGGCCGATCACGATGCCCTGAACGCCCTTCTCGATCTCCCGCCCGATCGCCTGAGCTGTCCCGATCCACTGTTCTGGCCCCATGTTTTCACTGAATACTCCGTACAACTTCTCAGTCTCCAGGTTACAGATGTCGGCGAGTTCGGGAACCGATCCATACAACTCACCTGGTGAGAATGCCGGGATGACGGCACCTGTCCGGTAGTCCAGCCGGCTGGCAATAGTCCCTCCCGTTCCGAGAAGCTTCACGCGAGGCTTCTTCGGATCATACGGGAATTCTTTCTCTGGAATCTTATAATGCGCTTCCTTCCGTCCCAGAACCGCGATCTTCTCCACTGACGATGCCTGTATCCCCACGTTGTATCCGCTGCGGAGTTTCAGGACGATGTGAAGGGGATCTGCAGTTTCGGACCGGGGGAGCACAATCCCTGTAAAGGTCCCTTTCGCCGTATAGATGTCCACATCGCTCCACACCTGAGCGTCATATGTCTTGAGTGTGGCGAGCGCCTCATCACGGTATCCCCGGTAGTTGTCGGTCATGAACGGGCCTCCTGCAGTGATACGGTGACCCGCGCTGCGACTTCTGCTCCCGCCCGGCGTCCGCGGACGGTTCTCATGACTTCACCGGTCAGAATTGCAGCGGTCTTTCCGCTATGGCGGATCCGCTCAGCAGCCAGGCGTTCTGTGCATGCGGAGATCACCGCTTCCAGTTCATCATCGCTGCATCGATCAGGAATGTCGTCGCGCGAGAAAGCCGTGCCTTCTGCCATGGTGCGCAGAGCCGGGAGCACCGCCTCGCGTGTCAGCACACCGTCTTTGTACGCGACGAGCAACTGCTGCATCTGCTCTGCCGGGATAGGCACTGGCCGGGTCATCGACCGGCGAACCCTCTTGGGGAGCTGAATGAGGATGACGGCGACGGCGGTAGGAGGGAGTCCCCATCCCTTCACCGCTTTAGCAAAGAGGTCTGCGTACGGGGAGATGCTCAGCGGAGAGACGCAGTCTTCCGGAATGTGAAGGGAGCGGTACCACGCTTCCCGCTCCCAGACAGGCTGAGGTACACGCGTGCTTATGCGGGAAAGCCGTCCGGCAGAAATCTGCAGCGGAGGAAGATCGGTGTCCGGATACATGCGGTCCGGCCCGGGAAGAATTCTCTCAAAGCCGTTCGTGCCGTCCCTCAGCGCCTGCCGCGTTTCAGAGGGGATGCCGATGGTTGCCTCGCGTGCGCGGATCACGACTTCCGACGCGCCGGTTTTGACATCCTGTTGGGTACCCCAGACGAGCACCAGCGTATCCTCTTCTGTCGCACCGAGAGTCCGGCGGAGAACCTGCCACTCTGATGATGCCAGCGTTTCGCTCGGACTGTCGGAGTGGATGATGTTCGGCAGTGTCGTGAGACAGGCGACAACGCGAACGCGGTCTGAGATCTCGCGCGAGAAGAATGTGTCGGTCTGGGTCTGCCAGCGCAGGAGATCCCGGAAGCCCTGGAGGGCCACGCCGTAGACCTGCATGTTGCCCGCGATAGCATCTTCGATCGGCTTGTACCGGGTCCGGCGGAGGAGTTTCGTCACATCCTCGGTCTTGGAGCGGAAGCTCTCTTTGGTAATGCCCCGCCTGCTCAGCTCATCGCGCAGCCTGAGCAGCTGAACCTGGCGCATGGCCTCATGATAGGTGAGGAGCGGGATATCCGGGATGCGGGGTACCCCTTTGATCTCAATCCGTGTTCCACCGGCAACACTGACGTTGACGTCTTGCCGTGCAGCGCCGGGGCCGGTGCGCACCTTTCCGGTGCTCCGGACCAGCTTGCGCAGAAGCTGTGCAACTTCTGCCACCTCGTGCGGCGCGCGCATGTCGGGAGCCGTGACGGTCTCGATGAGGGGCATGCCCAGGCGGTCAGTCAGGTAGGTGCGCCTGTGTCCAAGGTCGCTCACCTCCCTGCAGGCATCTTCCTCCAGACCGAGCTGCACGATGCCGATGCGCCTGGTGCCGTACGGAATGGAACCGTTCACCCCCACGATCGTCGTCCGCTGGAAACCTGTGGGAATGCTGCCGTCCAGATACTGTTTCCGCGCGATGTGTATCTCGTCCACCATCGAACACCCGTAGAGGAGGCCGACTTCCAGCGCTATATCGAGCGCGTCCGCATTGAGTTCGAACGGCGGGGTGTCGTCCATCTCATAGGTGCACACGGTATCCCGATGGATCAGGTAGATGATCTCTTTCCTGGTCTTGAACTCCATGAGAGCCGTGCCATCGTATTCGCCAAGCTCCGAGAGGGTCGGCCGCATGTGCCGGAGTATCTCCGCGTTGTACTCCTCGCTGTAGCGTCCGGCCGGACACCGGCAGAAGAGTTTCTTCGACGTCAGCAGTTGCTGGTGGATTTCCAGGCCGGATTTGAACCCGATGGCGGCATACTCCTCATCGGTCATATCGTGGAACGGCGTGAATGTCATGGGAGCAGATGCCCGGGAAGGTCGACGTGGTCTTTTCTCAATGTCCAAAAACAATCCAGGAAATGCAACCGGGCCTTTTCGTGCGCTCGTGGCCTTACAGGAGGTTCTGCTCCAACGGGGTATCGTTGCTAATCATTCCCGATTACGATACATTAGCAGCACATCCCCACACTCACCGGCCACTCCATGAATCGACGAATCCTGCCTGTGTCACTGGCAGCCGTTGCGCTTCTGCTCGTGCTGACAATCCTCTTTGTCAATCACTTCGGTTCCACGGAAAGTGAGTCAGGAGGTGTGGTGAAGGTGTACTATGCGGACAACATTTCGCCTGCGCACAGGATCGCGATCCAGCGGTTCAACGCGATCTACAGCGGACGGATTGAGGTTGTCCCTGTCAGTTTGCCGTTTGAGAAGTTCAGCACAAACGAACGGAAGGAGCTGCTGGCGCGGTCGTTGCGGAACAAGAGCGATCGGCTGGACATCTTCTCGGTAGACCACATCTGGGTTCCGCGGTTCTCGCGCTGGTGTGAGCCGTTGGACGGAAGGATCCCTGCCGAAGAACGTCTGGCCATCCTTCCCCAGGCAGAGACCTCCTGCATCTATGACAGCACCCTGATGGCCATCCCGATGTACATAGACGTGGGGATGCTGTACTATCGCCGGGACCTGGTGCAGAAGGCGCGGCCCGACGCAGGATTCCTGAATCGCCTGAAGCAGTCGATCACCTGGGATGAATTCCGGGCGCTCGGGCGGGAGTTCCGGGGGCTGCAGCGTCCCTTCTACTTTTTCCCGGCCGACGACTATGAGGGATTGACCTGCCACTTCTTCGAACTCATTGCAGGACAGGATGCCGGGTTCTTCCTGCGTCGGCCCCTGGATTTTGAACGCCCCGAAGCCGTTCGGGCGCTGACCATGCTGGTGGAGTTCGTCCGGAAGGACAACATCACGCCTCCCTCTGTCGTCGGGTTCGATGAGATCAGGAGCTACGACGGAATGCTGGACGCCGATGGCGTGTTTGTGCGGGGCTGGCCGAATTTCATCGAGAGCTATCGCACGAAATACCGCGACCAGCACAAGCTCGACTTGCTCGAGCGTGCGCCGCTTCCACATTTCGCCGGCCACCCTCCGGTCACGATCTTCGGGGGATGGAATCTCATGGTGTCGCAGTACAGCACCAGGAAGGATGAGGCCGTGACGTTTGCGCGGTTTTTCCAGCGGGATGACATTCAGAAGATGATGTTTGAGGTCGGCGGCTACATCCCGACGAACGTGAACGTCTACCGTGATTCCGCCTATGTCCGCCAGCATCCGATGCTGCGGTTCTACATGGACCTCGTGAAGACCGGTTTCCACCGGCCGTCCCTTGTGGAGTACACCAAGATGTCCGATATCGTCTCACGCGCCGTCAACAGGGCGATACGAGGGGAAGAAGATGCCATGCACGCCCTGCAGCAATCTTCCCGGGAAATCCAGGAAGCGGGAGCGACCCGGTGAGCACTCCCCAACGGAATTCCCTGGGTCTGTTCGAACAGATCCGCAACTATCAGTTCGACCTCAAGCACGTCACCGTTCTGTTTGTGATCCTGCTGGTCTTCCAGCTTGTGGTGTCCATACTGCACAAGGCCTCGGTGGAAAAGTTTCTCACCCGCACACAGGACTGGTACCAGCAGGATTCCGCGGAGCGGCTCGCGAATCTTACGACGACCTCTCTCGAGCTCCTTCTGGAAACCTCGCGGGAAAACGCTGACATCTCATCGCAGAATGCCCGTACGGTCGTCCAGGGTCTGAACATTATCCTGAGCCAGCAGTTGCTGGCCCAGAACGTCAAGGAAATCTGCATCATCGTACCGTCAGAGCACGGGCTGGGGGCAATCGATGACGGAGAAGCGCTGTATGAGTACATGGTGCTCGGCCGGCGTACCCTTCCCGCTCCGGCAATAGACCATGACGCAGCCATCGCGCTCTATCGGCAGCATGAAACAGCGATACAATCCCATGAGCAGATCCACACCGTTGTGGAAGGGAGACAGACCTTCCATGTCATGGTGCCTTTTGTGCCGAGGGGAGAATTTGCGGGGATCGTGTACATGCGCAACACGCCGGATTTCGGCTTCCTCTCGCGGGAACTCATTACGAACTATGACGACATCGCGCTGACGTTTTCTGCACTGATCCTCTTCGGTTTGCTGGCGATGTTCTACATATCGTCATACACCCTGAAGCAGAGGAATGACGCGCAGGCGCGGCTGTTCGCCAGTGAAAAAGTGCATCTTGCCGAGCAGATCCACCATGAAAAGGAGCTGCTGTTCACCAAACGGATCTACCACACCCATCACAAGGCCGAAAAGATCATGGGCTTCATCAAAGAGGATCTCCGGAACCTTACGGCCGGCACGATGGAGACGGTGAAGCTCAGAGTGACCCGTTACTCCAACTTCATCGCCAGGGTCATCTATGACATGAAGTGGTATGAGCCGCCGCTGCAGACCGTCCGGAACCAGATGTTCCAGACCGATGTCAATGAGGTGATACGATTCCTTGTGGACAAGGTATTCCTCCGGGTTGCGCAGAACAAGGGACGGGTCCGCTTCGAGCTGGAGCTGGATCCGGCATTGCCCCCCGTGCATATCAATGAATACGTGGTTTGGGAAGTTGTCGAGCCGATTATTCAAAACGCCCTGGAACATGCAGGAGGGGAATCGGTGACGGTGACCATCGCGACGCAGTATGACGCGTCAGCCGGAAGTGGCACTCTCCGCATCGCTGACAATGGCAGGGGAATCGCCCCCTGGCTCCTGGAGCCGGACGAGCGTGGAGTGTTGAAGATCTTTCGTGAGGAGAGCAGCACGAAACCGGCGGGTGCGCGGGAACATGCGGGGTATGGCTGCTATCTGGCGTACGAAATCGCTGACCAACGCTGCGGATGGAGGCTGGATGCGGAGAACCTTCCCGCAGGCGGCTGCGCGTTTATCTTCCGTTTTTCAGTTTGACCAAGAGACGTCCCAGGAGAGGAGCACGACGTGCCATCGACAAGCCCGATTCATGTACTGCTCATTGAGGATGAAGAGTACGACGTCCGGCGTATCCAGAACACGTTGAAACAGTACGAGCGCCAGATCGACATCCGCCAGCTAGTCTCCGACGGATACAGCGCGCTGGAAGTGCTGAGGACCAACCCCGATCACTTTGATGTGGTCATCATGGATTTCCAGATTGCCGGGGGACTGATGGGCGAGGCCCTGATTCGCGAGATCAAGGCCATCGACCATGCCCTGCAGGTGATCGTGGTCACCAAGATGACGGTCAATGTTGCGGATGTGGACTTTGCACACCGCCTCCTCACCGCGGGTGCCTTCTGGTACTGCACGAAGTACCCGGGGGACATCGAGACATACATCTATCAGCCGACTGACTTTATCCTCAGCATCGTCAATGCTGCCCAAAAACACAAGCTCGAACGTCAACAGCAAATCACAACACGGAAGCTTCTGCGGTCCGTCGAAACCATCCTCGGGCAGAAGACGATGATTGGATCTTCACCTGCACTCACCCGGCTTGCCGAGGAAGTCGAACGCTGCGCGCGGAGTGATGCCGCGGTCCTGATAACAGGATCGTCCGGCACAGGGAAAGAGCTGGTGGCAACGAATATCCACTATCGGAGTCACCGGAAACTGGAGAGCTTTGTGCCGGTGAACTGCGGGGGAATCCCACAGGAACTGGTGGAGAGCGAACTGTTTGGCTACGTGAAGGGAGCGTTCACCGGGGCAACGGGCACCAAACCTGGGCTGTTTGAGGCCGCACACGGGGGAACCCTCTTCCTGGACGAGGTCAGCGAGCTGCCGCTTTCTGCACAGGTGAAGCTGCTGCGCGTCTTGCAGGATGGAGAGATCGAGAAGATCGGACGGACGGAAACGCTCCGGGTGGACGTGCGCATCATCGCCGCGACCAACAAGGATCTGCAGAAGGAGGTGGAAGAGAAGCGCTTCCGGGAAGACCTCTACTTCCGGCTGAACGTCCTCCCCGTCTTCGTCCCGCCGCTCCGTGAACGGCCGGACGACACGGTGGAACTCTTCCGTCACTTCCTGCGCCAGTACAGCGTGGATATGGGACGGCCCGTGCCAGAAGTGAGCGAGGAAGCACTCCAGCACGTGCGTGCATACCCGTGGCCGGGAAACGTGCGAGAGGTGAAGAACGTCGTTCAGCGTCTCCTGCTCAAGACAGACGAAGAAATCGATGAGCTCACCGTGAAGGAAGCTATCGGCACACACACCCGTGTCTCTCAGGACAGGGGCGGGATCCACATCGACTTCGAGCACTACGACACCATGCCGTCCCTGCGGCAGATGGAACGGGAATTCAGAGAACGGTTCGTACGCTATGTCCGACAGCAGTCCCAGTCCGATGCAGAGGCCGCGAAACGGCTCGGGCTCGCTCCTCCCAATTACCACCGGATGTGCAAAGAGCTGGGCATAAAGTGACCCTGCGTACCAGACAACTGTTCTTCAGGGCCGTCCTGCTCCTCACACCGTGTGTCATCATGGCGCTGCTGGAGATCTCCCTGCGATTGGCCGGGGTGTTTGCGCCGGAACAGCTTGTTGTGGACGTGCCTGCCAGCGGGGGGAGGCTTTCAGCATTCAACCCGTTCGTGACCAACCGGTACTTCAGCTCAGTTCAAACGGCGGTTCCCATGCTTGCACCGGAAGTGTTTCTGCGTCAGAAGACGCCGGAGACGTTCCGCGTGCTCTGCCTGGGGGAGTCCTCAACGGCGGGCTTCCCGTTCGAGTGCCAGGTGCCATTTCCGAGGCAGCTTCGCCAGATGCTGGCCGAGGCCTGCCCCGACAGGCGTATTGAGGTGCTGAATGCCGGGATCGCGGCAGTGAGCAGTCATGTGATCGCTGACCTCCTCCCGGAACTCCTGGCGATCGAGCCCGATCTCATCATCGTCTACACCGGCCATAACGAGTTCTACGGAGTGTACGGGAGCGGTTCGTCACTCTCCGGCGGCGGTCGGCCATGGCTCGTCCGCGCGACCCTGGCACTTCAGCGCCTCCATCTCGCTCAGGCCATGAAAGCAGTCATCGGATGGATCAGTTCCTCGAAGCCGGATACGAGCGATTCCCGCACGCTTATGCAGCATGTCGTCGGCGACCAGACGATCACGTTTATGTCTCCCCGGTACGAGACTACCGTTGCCGCATTCCGGGAGAACCTCACCGCTCTTCTGAGAAAAAGCGAGGAGAGGGGAATCCCGGTGCTGCTGGGAACGCTTGTGTCAAACGAACGTGATCTTCCTCCGTTCCGCAGCAGTCCGGACACGGGCACGACCGACCGCACGGGTCCGGGGCTGAAGGTAGGCCAGGGTATGGCGTACCTGGCTGCGGGAAGAACGGAGGATGCGCGTGCGATGTTCGCATCCGCGCTGGAAGATGACTCCGGGCATGCCGGGGCATGGTACGGTTATGCACGGACGTTGCTACAGGACGGTGATACTGTCTCAGCGCGGCGATGGTTCCGCGGCGCACGCGATAGAGATCTGATCCGGTTCAGGGCACCGTCGGATTTCAACGGCGTCATCCGCTCGCTTGTACGGATGGGTGGGGCCACGCTGGTGGACCTCGACTCCATATTCGCCTCCCGTTCTCAGGGTGGAATCACTGGCAGCGGGCTGATCTGTGATCACCTTCATCCTAACCCTGACGGATACTATCTCATGGCGCGAGCCTTCTTCGACGCGATCAAGCGGACGGATATCCTGAGGGACATTGACCGGACGTACACCCCCCCCTCCGCGCCATACGGCGTGACCGCGCTCGATTGGGAAATCGGATTGATGAAGGTGTTTGTGATGCTTCACCGGTGGCCGTTTCCAGATTCCGCAGTGACAGTTGACGACTATCATCCGCAGCGGGATTCCACGGCGGCGCGCGTTGCCCGTGAATATCTCTTCGGCCAGAACGTCTGGTCCCGCGCGCATCATGCCATGGCAGAGCACTGGCTCCGCCGCGGAGACATGAATTCTGCCCGGCAGGAATATGAAGCGATTGCCGTCTTCTCGCCGGATGATCCCTGGCCGCACGTGCGGATCGCGGACATCTACAGGGATGAGAAGAACTGGAATGGCTGCTCGGCCGCGCTACAGCAGGCCATCCGCAGGCCGGGTCAGAAAGGGATGCTCTATTATCACCTGGCGCTGAGCGAAAGCGCGCAGGGTCACCGGGAGGGTGCCGTCCGCTGGATGACGGCTGCTGCTCAGGCACCCGAGTTCACACAGGCCCAGCTGCAAAACGCGCGGTTCTATCTGGCCGGCTTCTATTCTGATGCCGGGAAGCGCGACATGGCAAGGCGCATTCTGACGGGCATCCTGGCCGAGGACCCGTCGTTTGTTCCCGCACAACGGTTTCTTGAAAAGCTCGAAAGGATGGTCCCATGAGCGTCCGCACACTCACAATGCTCCTGCCAGCCTGTCTGATGTTCTGCGCGGCAGAAGGTCTGGCCCAGAAACCATACCGGGGTGCGGAGTATCGTACGCTCGGCACCGTGACCTATGGCCGCCTGGAGGTGCGCATGCGCTCTGCGGCGGTCTCGGGCATGCTGGCTTCGTTCTTCACCTACCATGATCCCGCGTCGCCATGGAACGAGATCGACATCGAAAACATGGGTCGCTACACAAACGAAGTGCAGTTCAATACGATTGTTCCCACGGTCGCGGACAATCATGTTGAACGGCATGCGACACAGTTCAACCCCCACGCCGGCTTCCATGTGTATGGCATCGAATGGACCCCCGCATATGTTGCATGGCAGGTCGATGGTGAGGAGGTGTACAGGCAATTCGGCTCGCACATCACGCAACTTGACCGGCCGCAGAAGATCATGATGAACATCTGGCAGCCGGCAGCGACTGACTGGGCGGGCCCGTTCAACAGCTCATCGCTTCCCGTTTATGCCTACTACGACTGGGTACGGTATTCGGCATACACACCTGGTGCCGGGGACAACTTCACGCTGCAATGGAGAGACGACTTCGGCATCTTCGACACGCAGCGATGGCAGAAGGCAACGCACACCTGGGACGGCAACAACGCGCAGTTCGTCACTGCCAACGCCGTCCTGTCGGGAGGGTACCTGATTCTGTGCCTGACGTCGAACACCACCAGCGGCTATGCCGGAGGGGCTATTCCTGACGCCGATACCGATCCGCCGTATCCCGTCAGCGCGCGTGCCTACGATTCAACCATCGTCGTGCGTTTCTCAGAACCGGTCACGGCCGCAAGTGTCGCGGCCGCGGGCAGCTTTTTTGGCGGACCCGTGCAATACGCGGGCGCCACATTGCGCTCCGACCATCGGACCGTCGACGTCGCGGTGCGTGGAATGGACCTTGCCACCCCTTTCATCATGTTCACGCAGTCGATTCAGGACAGCGCCACACCGGCCAATACCATGGGCCTGAAGCCCATCCGCGTCCTGATGCCGCTGTCCTTCCCCATCCGGATAGACGTCGGCGGCTCCGGCGACTCCGAGTTTCTTCCTGATTCGGTCTGGACCGTCACGAAGCAGTATGGACGGATCGGCGGAGTTCCCTATGCGATCGCCCCGGCCACGACCATTGCAAACACGGACAGGCCCGGTCTCTTCAGAACCGGCGTGCATGGCATCGCCGGTTATGCGATCAGAGTCCCGAACGGACGGTATACCGTCACGCTGATGCTTGCGGAAGATACGCACACTGTGTCCGGCAAGAGGGTATTCAGCGCACGCGCGGAGGGGAGGGAAATTGTGCGGGACTGTGATCTCGTCCAGCAGGCCGGTGCCCTGACGGCATATGAACCGGTTGTCACGGACGTCGAAGTGCTCGACAACATCCTCGACATCTGGCTCTGGGCTTCCGTCGATTCCACAACACTCGCGGGTATCATCGTGGAACGCGCTTCGACGCCGACAGGCCTAAATCAACCCGCCGGGCCGGCCAGGCAACCGGCGTTCACCATCTATCCCAACCCTTTGAACGCCTCCGCCACATTCGCATTTTCCCAGGTCTCTGCCGGAAGTGCGATGATTACAGTGTGCGATCTACTGGGGAGGGTCGTCGACACGCTGGACCTCGGCATTCTCTCCCCCGGTCAGCACACGGTTCGATGGCAGGGTGAACGGGTAGCCAGCGGCACATACTTCTGCACGCTCGCAGCTGATGGCCAGCATCTCACCCGCCGGATGCTCCTCACGAGGTGATCGAAGACGGGGCCATGGCCTAACGCAGGGTGAGAATCGTTCAGATTTCCTGGCTCGCCTTCAGCGATGCTGATACATGCTCAACCTCGAACGCCTCCGCACGGAAAGGCGCACCGCCGATATCGCTGCCGATAACCCGGACCTTATCTTTTTGATAACAAAATGATCAGATCTTGCACAGAGCGGCCGTTTTCCGGTCGTTTCGAGGGTTTCACTGCTGGCACAGAGTGTGCGACCCATATGTGATCAGGATTTTGCGTCCTGCATTCCTTGACTCTCTCCTGCGGCGGGACGCACATACAGAATCTCCACCACTACTATACTACTGCATGAAGGTTGGATACCGTCTGCTCGTCGGTCTTGCAGCACTTCACGCCGGTTCAGCCGCCATCGTTTACGGGCAAATCGCGTCTCTCCCCGCCACGTTCTCCGTTCGCACCATTGATGCCATAGCCGTTCCGTTTCAGAATGGCCTGCCGTTCCCGACGTTTGAGAAGCAGCATCGCGCGACGATCGACCTGCGGGGGATATGGATGAAGCAGCGGTTCGCCGCCAACCACACTGTGACCCTCGGGCGGAGAGATTCTGCCGGGTATACTGCCCTTGTGGCAGAGGCGGGAGGACGGCATCTTCCCGGCTTCAATGATGCCGGCTGGACAGCAAAGAATCTTCCCTCTGTCGAAAACATCCTGAACGGACTTGACAAGCGGCCTGAGGACTATGAAGACGGAGTCTGGTGCCGCCGGACATTCACGGTTGCTGATTCGCTTGCGACGAAGCGAGCACGGCTGAATTTCCTCGCCGTAAACTATGTCGCAGATGTCTGGTTGAACGGCCGGTACCTCGGCTATCACGAAGGCGGGTACACGCCATTCTCGTTTGATGTGACTTCCGCACTGCGCACCGACACTGTCAACGTCCTTGCCGTCCGCGTTGACAACCCTCCCTGGGGTTCGCGGAATGACATTGTACCGTATGGTACCATCGGTCACAAACCGGACTGGTTCAACTATACCGGCATCATCCACGATGTCTATCTGGAATTTCTCCCGGCGCGGTCGATTGCCCGCGTCGAGGTCATTCCCAAATCGCTCAGCGGGGACATCGAGGTGACCGTTGTTGCCCTGAACAAATCGGGTGTGTCCGGCGACTTGCGAGTGGATCTGGAGATCCATGAAGCGACCGTCACATCCGTCAACCGTGCATCCGAATATGCGGAGGACCTGCTCGGACCAACGGTCCTGGTGCAGGCAGGTGTGCCGATTTCGTTCGCTCCGGATTCCGTCCGGGCCGTGAAGTCGATGCTCCGCATCCCTTCTCCCCGCCTCTGGTCGCCGCGCAATCCGAATCTTTACATTCTGAAGGCGGTGATGATCGCCGGCACCGACACGGTCGATCAGCACTGCATGCAATTCGGAATACGAACGCTCGGCATCGCTGGCAACACGCTCCTGCTCAACGACAAACCGATGTTCTTCCCCGGCGTCGCGCGGCATGAAGACCATATGTCCTACGGGCGCAGCGTCCCCCGGGCGCAGATCCTGAGCGATCTTGAGATGGTGGTCGCCACCAATGCCACGTTTCTGCGGACGGGTCACTATCCCAATCACCCGTACACCTATCTGCTCGCCGACCGGCTCGGTCTTGCCATTCTTGAAGAGATTCCGGTCTGGTGGTTCGACGAGGCGGATGCCTGGATCAAGCAGGATGTCTTCCGCCACATTCATGAGCAGATGTGGCGTGAGATGCTGTTCAGGGACAGGAATCGGTCTTCCATCCTCTTCTGGAGCACGTCGAATGAATGCCTTGATCAGACCTACCGGGGGGCATTCATTCAGAGGCTGAACGCAGAGCTTGACGCACAATATCCCGATGGCCGGCTCGTGACACAATCAGCCGCGGCTGACAGGCCCGGTCCTGCCGATCCGACGCAGGCGTATTGCGACGTGGCCGGGTGGACGATCTACTTCGGCATCTTTCATGGGGGTACATATTACGCCGGAACCAGGAACTTCCTTCAGAGCGCGCTGACGAAATACCCTTCCAAGCCGATTGTGGACACAGAGTTCGGCTACTGGTCAACGGAAGATCTTGGCACAGCGGCTGTGCAGGTCACTGTGTTCGACTCGACGTTCAAGGCATTCTCCGAGTTCCTCACTGTGGACAGTGCGGGGCAGTATCGGCCGGGTAAGCCTTTGTGCGTCGTGACGTGGTGGTGCATCTTTGACTGGTTCAGCATCCAGACCGGCAGTCAGACGATGGGTCTCTATAAAATGGACCATGTGACAGCCAAGCCGGTTGCAGCACGGCTGCGCAGCGTGTATCAGCCGTTCAAGGCCAACAGCGAGAACGCAGTGCTCGGGATCGGGGAAGGTGCACCCACCCTGCCGGCCGCATTCCTGCTGGAGCAGAACTATCCCAATCCGTTCAACGGCCAGACGCGGATCTCAGTTCAAGTGCCGGAAGCGGGTGAATTCCGGCTGGCGGTGTACGATCTGCTGGGTCGCGAAGTAGCGGTGTTGCTGGACGGTCACAGGATCCCCGGCCGGTACAGCGTGGCCTGGGACGCAGGGAATGCGGCAAGCGGTATGTATATCTGCCGGGGTGTTTTCAGGCAAAGGTCACAGTCAGTCCCGATGCTCCTTCTCCGATGATGCATGGCGATCCGACATATGCCGTTGTCATCCTTCTTGTGATGCTCGCCGGCATCAGTCTGGCAGGATTGCGTGCGATGCGGGGGGGCCGGGGGAAAAGTAGCGAGGACTACTTTTTCGGCGGGCATTCTCTGGGATGGCCAGGACTGGCCGGATCACTGTTTGTCACGCTGCTCTGGTGCGGATTGTGCATTGGCGTGGTGACGGGGCTCGGTAGCGATCGTCTGGCGTGGAGTGTGCTCGCCATCTCGCTGGCCGCCGGGCTCCTGGTGCTCGGGCGCATTGTCGGCCCCCAGTATCTGTCACACAAGAGCAATACGCTCCCGGAGTTCCTCGGAGGAACCGATTCTGATGCGGGTGCACGGCCAATCGTGTCTGGGGGCCTGCTGGCGCTGACCGTGCTGGTGAGAATTCCCCTGAGCATTGTCATCGGTGTGAGGCTCATGCACGCTGTGTTCGGGTGGGATTTCATGACGTCTGCGCTCCTTCTGATTGCGGTCCCCGGACTCTTCGTCGTTGCCGGCGGTTTTTCATCGATGGTCGCGGTGCATGAAGCAGCGGCAGTCGCGACCGCACTCGGGTTCGGGATTGGCGCATTGACCGGCTCAGCTGGCTTCTCGCTGGAAGTGGCCGGGGCGTTGGGGGTCCAGGGTGTGCCGTGGTTTATGCTGCTGGGCGGTATGCTGACGCTTGCCCTCTGGCTGACCTGCGTCGATCAGGGGATAGTGCAGCGGACTCTTGCGAGCCGCGGACCGGATCTCTTTCGTCGAGGTGCGATCGCCGCCTCGGCTGCGGTTCTTGTCGCAACAGGTACTGCAATCGTGAGCTTTCTGGTGCGCGAACCGGTCGCCAACTCAGCCACGCTCCAGCCGTACCTGTCTCCGCTTGTCGGTGCAGGCATCGTGGCCGCAGGGATCGCAGCGCTCTCCATGCAGTTCATGAGCGCAGCTACACTGACGACGTTCGACATGCCCTGGTGGACGCGGGAACCCGGGGATGACGCGACAAGAGTGCTCATGGGGCGTCTGGCGACGACGGTTGTCGTGCTTGTCTCGATCGTTGTGGCGTCCTTCCTGCTGGTTCTTGGTGATGGCGTCATCGTCTGGCTCCTTGCCCTCTATGGAGTGCTGGCAGGTCCGGTTGCCGGTGTTGCAGCGGTGAGGTATTTCTGGATGCGTGTGCACGGACGTGCAATCGTATCCACACTGCTTCTGATGTGGGTCCTCGGCCTGATCGCTCTGATCGTTCGCCCGGCAATGATGACGGACCCTGCCAGTCTGATCTGGTCGGTCACCGTGTTGGTTGCAGCAAGTGTTGTCGTGCTCATTGGGGCCACTCGCATACTGTCGCCGCATGTGCCTGCAGTACCGGTGACGTTTGAGAAACGCGTAGGGGCTCCAAAAGTGTAGTGCTAGCTGGTCGCACCATTCACAATTCACCCAATCATACACAAAAGGAAAGACCCATGAGGACGAATCGGCGACATCTTGCAGTAGGGGCGCTGCTGGTGTGCCTCGTGTTGCTTGCCACTGTCCCGGGCTTGGGACAATACAAGCTCAACACGTTCGACACCGCCGCTGGCGACTCCATGTTCTCGATTGTGTTCAACGCAACCGCGAACGCAACAGAGCCCAATGCCATCCACGTCATCACGGATGATGCGACGGTCAAGCACGAAGGAACCGCCGCGTTGAAGAACGTGTGGCGCGTGCACACGACCGAGTCGTGGGGTGGAATGAACATGCTGAGCCACACCCTTCCGACCAAGGGAAACAACGGATACTATGCAAAGAAGTATCGTGCCCTGTACGGAGACAGTACATATATAAACTGGGGTTCTGGCACACATCTGAGCCTGTGGTACAACACCACAAAGCCGTCGACCGCCGCGGGAAACGGCGTCCAGATGCGCTTCCACATCTATGAAGGCGGTGAAGGCTCCACGTATTACACCGGTGATTCGACGGATTCCGAAGACTGGTATTTCCAGAGTCCCAAACCGGTCAATGACACCATTCCGGGCTGGCATGAGCTGATTATTCCTCTCGTCGACCTCGGCAAGACCAACAGTCCGAACGATCAGGGCTTCAGCCTGACTGACTGGAGCGGGAAGAACAAGAACCAGAAGCTGGACTGGGACAAGATCATCGGATACACCATCGAATGGACGGCAGGCAAGGTGCCGGGCGATACGGCCAATGGCGTCGTGTTCTATGATGATCTCCGCCTTGCAGGGCTGGGCAAGAAAACCGGCTATGAAGCCCTGTATAGTTTCAATAACTTCGGGGTGGATACCACCAATTTTGCATCCGGCTGGAACAACGGCGGGTTGAGCGGCATCACCCTGCTTGAAGAAAAAACAGACACGCTGCTGGGGGCGTCGGTGCTGGGTGTGGACTGGAAGGTCAACATCAAGGAAAGCTGGGGAGGCGGCGCAAACCGGGAGTACAACATGGCCGCGGGCAGTTACTGGCCAGACCTTTCTTCAAAGAGCGAGCTGATATTCTTCATGAAAGTGGTCAAACCGATCACCAGCTCCAGCGGTACGATTGGGAACACGATTACGCTTCGGTTTGTGGTGTTTGACTACAGCGACGGCACGAAAGAAGAGTGGTACACCGTCGCCAATGTCCGCATGGATTCCATCGGCGTCCAGCGGGGCTGGCAAATGGTCAGGATCCCAACCGACTGGATCCAGAGCAACGACTGGGGCCAGCTGAGGACCGGAAGGTTCAATACGCCGAACGGTGCAAAGGACAATGTTCTTGCGTGGGACAAAATCGGCGGCATAAAGTTCGAGTTCTCCGCCAGCAGGGATGGCAGTGAACCGTTCGCCAATGACCTTGTGCACAGCGGAAAGATTCTGTTCAGCTCGATTATACCCTCCGGATACAAAGAAACCGACAAGACACCGCCCGCGGCTGTCACCTCCGTGCAGGCGACGGCGGCAGCATACTCGAATATCGTTACGTGGGCTGATGTGCCTGGCGAGACGGGCGCAACGTACACCGTGTACGCAAGCGAGAAACCGTTCACCAAAATCACCGATCCGGGTGTCGAGAACGTCCCGCCCTTCGGCCTGCCCACCGGCACGCAGCTTCAGACACATCTCCTCCGTTCGCCGAACACCGACCGTCCGCTCCCGCTCTATTATGGAGTCACGGCCACAGACAAGGTGGGGAATGTCAATGACCCGACAGTAATCGGACCGATTACGAATAACGCAAAGGGTGTTCCGACCATTGCCAAAACACCCCCGACCAATTTCCAGGCCGACGGGGATGTAAGTGAGTGGTCGACGTTCACACCATTCCTGCTTTCCGTCAATCCTGCGACGGCAACCGCTCATGCGGCGACAAACACGACCATTAGCGGCGATGCAGATCTGAAGGCGAATGTCTACCTGGCGGTGGACAACACTGCGCTGTATCTCGCGTACGACGTCGATGACGATGCGATCAGCATCGATACAAGTTCGTCTGCATCCGATTGGCTCCAGGATGCTCCTGACCTCTTCATCGGCCTGTTTGACTGGCGTGGGCTCCGGCACTCCGCCTACCAGCATGGCAGCACTCCCGACTATCACCTGCGGTTCTGCCTGAACCGGATCAAAATCGACAATGGGGGAGCCACGTTGCTGAGGCCCGGTGCCAACTATGTGTTTGCGCTGAAGCCGATCACCTCTGGATATGTCGTTGAAGCAAAGATACCGTGGACAGCATTCCATGATGCTGTTCCGGCTGACAGCGTGTTCTCGCCCGTTGAAGGGATGCGCATACCGATCGACTTCAACATCAATGACAACGACACTCCGGGGAACAACAGTGCCCGCGAGGGCATCATGTGCTATGCGCCGTTGAACAACGACAACTCCCATGTCGATCTCTGGCGGTGGAGTCACACCTGGATCGGCAACAAGATGTCAACGACGGCTGTGGAACAGGAACCGGGGATGCCTCTCGTGTACCAGCTGATGCAGAACTACCCGAACCCCTTCAATCCGAGCACGATCATCAAGTACTCGATCGCCACTGCAGGACCGGTGACCGTGAAGGTGTTCGATGTTCTCGGACGCGAGGTAGCGACCCTGGTGAATGGCGAGATGCAGAATGCCGGCTATCATGAAGTGACATTCTCGAGCGGGTCCGTGGCACGCAACCTCTCCAGCGGCCCGTACTTCTACGAGATCAGAAGCGGCGCATTCCGTGATGTCAAGAAGATGATGTTGCTGAAGTAAGTGTCTGTGTCTGCCGGGATCCCGCCGAGGGCGGGATCCCGGTGTAGTGTCCGGGACGTTCCTCTTATCGAAAGGACTACCACCGTGAAGCTGCTGTCCGTGGCATCACGCCCGCTGGCCGGGGTGTTGGCGGCGCTGGTGCTCTTCGCCAGCCCCATGTTTGCGGGGCAAACCGGAAAGATCGCAGGCCGCGTGCTGGACGCGCAGACCCGCGAAGCACTGCCCGGCGCCAGCATCGTGATCGACGGCACCCGCTTCGGCGCTGCCGCGAACATCGATGGCTACTACTTCATTGCCAATGTCCCCCCGGGGACCTATTCGCTGAATATCGCCCTTGTAGGGTACCAGCGGGCGGTAGTCCGGAATGTCCTGGTGAAAATCGACCTGACCACCACTCAGGA
>JAGDMK010000374.1 GCA_017860635.1 Bacteroidota bacterium | reverse complement strand
ACTCTGCAAGGTTGGCATCATGCCCGGCTTCATTCACAAGAAAGGAAACGTGGGCGTGGTGTCGCGCAGTGGAACGCTCACGTATGAAGCGGTCTGGCAACTGACAGAACGCGGGATCGGCCAGTCAACCTGCATCGGCATCGGGGGCGATCCGGTGATCGGAACCCGCTTCATCGATGCGCTGCAGCTGTTCAACGAAGATCCTGACACCCACGGCGTGATCATGATCGGAGAGATCGGCGGGACGGCGGAGGAAGAGGCGGCTGCCTATGTCAGGAAGAACATGAAGAAGCCCGTTGTGGGATTCATTGCGGGGCGCACTGCGCCCCCCGGCCGGCGGATGGGACACGCAGGGGCCATCATCTCGGGAGGGAAGGGGACGGCACAGGAAAAGATGGACGCGATGCGGAAGGCCGGCATCCGCGTGGTGGAGAGCCCGGCTCTCCTGGGCGAGACCATGGCAAAGGCGCTGGGCACAGTGAAGGCCGGGACAACGACGAGGAAGGAGAAAACCGCTGCCCGTCGGGTGTCAGCAAAAGGTCCTGAGGGAAAGACAAGACGATCGGCACCGGCCGCGAAGAAACGATCCGTGGGGAGGAACAGTCGCAGGAAACTCAATGTGAAGCCAGGCCTTCGACGAAAGACCAGGCCGGGAAGACGGCCGGGGCGGTAGACGCCTCGAGAGCCCGACGTCTCCAGACGCTGCGAAGCATAGCGCCGACCCGGGAAAATCGGAAGCAACGAAAGAGCGACTCATTCCCGGTCACAGCACGCACATTCCATACACTTCATATCTCATAGGGTTGAACCACACGCATGACTCCAGAACGCACACTCGCAATTCTCAAACCGGATTGTGTCCGGAAAAATCTCCAGGGTGAAGTCCTTGCCCGCATCCAACGCGCAGGGTTCCGTGTACTTGGGTTCAAGATGATCCGCCTCAGCCCGATCGCCGCAGGAGCCTTCTACGCGGTCCACAAAGGGAAGCCGTTCTACGACGGGCTCGTTGAGTTCATGTCCAGCGGTCCGTGTGTCCCTATCGCGCTCGAAAAGACCAATGCAGTCGCAGATTTCCGGACGCTCATCGGAGCCACCGATCCCCGGGAGGCTGCACCCGGAACGATCCGCAAGGAGTACGCCGACAGCAAGGGAGAAAACATCGTTCACGGATCGGATTCCCCCGAGAACGGAGGGATCGAGGTCGCATTCTTCTTCGCGGAGAGAGAGCTTGCAGAAAACCGGTAGGCCGGCGAACGGACCGATCGTATGCCGCTGATTCCCTGGAAAACGCTTTCGCGCTCCTTTCGCTTCAGAAACCCCTGGTGGTCATACGGGTATGACTCCGTCCTCCTTCCGAACGGCAAGGAAGGCGAGTACCACTATGTTCACTCTCTCGGCTCGGCGTGTGTGATCCCGGTTCTGGATGACGGAAGGATTCTTCTCGTCAACCAGTACCGGTACCTGGGCAACAGGGAGAGTCTCGAGTTCCCGTGCGGAGCCGTGAAGGAGGGATCGTCGCATGATGCTACGGCCTGGCACGAGCTCGCGGAAGAGACGGGATATTCGGCCGTGACATTGCTCCAAGTGGGTGCGTTCAACCCGTACAATGGGGTCACGGATGAGATCTGTCAGGTGTACCTTGCGCGCGACCTCCGTCATGTCGGAGCAATGCCTGATGAGACAGAACAGTTCGAGCTTGTGCGCCTGTCTGCAGAGGAAGTGGACGGAAGGATCCGTGAGGGACTCATATGGGACGGGATGAGCATCGCCGCGTGGCATCTGGTGCGCAGCAAAAATCTTATTGAGAAGGGCAGGCCATGAACAACGATAGCAGAGCCGTGTTCTCCCGTAGAGCGAGGAACATCCTCCTGGGGGCACTCGTTCTGCTTGCCCTCTCCTGCCCGGATTCCACCGGCGCTGAACAGTCCTTTGCCACGGGCGCGGACCGCCTCGTTGCCGAACGGTGTTCGCTTCTCACCGGGAAGGGGGTAGGTCTGGTAACGAATCACACCGGACGCCTTGCCAGCGGGGAGTACCTGGTTGATGCTCTTCTCAGAAAGAAGGTTCAGGTGCGGGCGCTCTTCGGTCCTGAACATGGTATCCGCGGCGTGACCGAGGGTGGAGAGCAGATTGTGGACAGCGTCGACGCCAAGACGGGGATCCCCGTGTTTTCACTCTATGGCAGGGTGAACAAACCCACTCCGGAGATGTTGAAAGACATCGATCTTCTGGTCTATGACATCCAGGATGTCGGCGCGCGGTTCTATACGTATATCAGCACGATGAAACTCTGCATGGAGGCGGCTGCAGAACGGGGCATCCCGTTCGTCGTCCTGGACAGGCCCAATCCGCTGGGGGACCTTGTGGACGGTCCGATCGTGGAGGATTCGCTCAGGTCGTTCGTCGGCATCGTGCCCGTGCCGGTGGTGTACGGACTCACGGCCGGGGAGCTGGCCACGATGATCAACGAGTGCGGATGGCTCGAAGGGGGAAAGCGTGCCGAACTGATTGTGGTTTGGATGAACGGCTGGATCAGGGCGATGCGCAATACCACCCCATGGATTCCCCCGTCGCCCAACATCAAGCATCCTGCAACGGTCGATGTCTACCCC
>JAGDMK010000167.1 GCA_017860635.1 Bacteroidota bacterium | reverse complement strand
GCTATGTTCCTGTATGACCTCGAATGCCGGACCATCCTACACAACATCAGTCAAGTCTGACGTCTCCGACGAGCTGATCAATACCTGGCTCCTCCGCCCGATCGCTCACCAGTTCGTCCGCGTTCTGTACCCCACCCGGGTAACTCCGAACCATGTGACAGTTGCATCGATCATTGCGGGGTTTGCGTCGGCTGCGGTCTTTGCTCTTGGGGGTCCCCTCTGGTATCCGCTGGCGGGACTTCTGGTCACTTTGAAAGACCTGCTTGACTCAGCGGACGGTCAACTGGCGCGGGCAAAGCAGATGTACAGCCGTTTCGGACGATTTCTGGATTCGGTGGGTGATATCGCGGTGAACCTCGCCGTGTTCGGCGCAATGTCATATTCGCTGTACCGGGAAACGGGCTGGCTCCCGGTCTTCCTCATCGGGGCACTCGGTTTCCTGGGCATCTCCCTGCGCGTGTCGTATCATGTCTTCTACCAGACATCATATCTCCACATGAAACGCGTCTACGAGGTGAACCGTGTCACAGAAGAAATCAAAACCGAAGACATGCTTGCAGACCCTCGCACTCAGGCAATGCAGAGACTCTTTCTTCTTCTCTATGGCTGGCAGGACAGACTCATGGTGCGGATCGATACCTGGTCGAAGAAAGGCGCACACGACCCCCGGCTGGATATCTGGTACGGCGACCGGACTGCACTGAGACTCTCAGGCTTTCTCGGACTCGGGACGGAGCTGTTTGTGCTCATGGTCTTCTCGCTTTTTCGCCAGCTTGACCTGTATCTTGCGGTGAATGTGCTGGGACTCAACGCCGTGTGGGCACTCTGCATTGTGTACAGGAAAGTATTCCTCTGTCGGAATCATTGAGATGGGGACCTGGCACCCGGCCACTTGTGTCGGACTGAAACGCCATGTATCGCCCGTCCGGCGATGGGCACGGATATGCCTCGCTGAACCGCGACTCGAACAACGGTTGCGGGGCGTCAGAGAAAATTTCAAGGATGCGAATGCTCGCTGCGCCTGGTGGTGTTGTATCGACACTGTTGACTAACGCTGTTGGCTAACTCAGGAATCTGTTTGTTTTCCGATTCCGCCGCCCGTACATTGGACCTGCCCACAATAACCACAGGAAAAAGAACCATTGACGACCCGAATCCGATTGCTGGCCATTCTGTTCCTGATGCCACCTTTCCTTCCGCACGTCCTGGCCGATGAATTGACTCACCCCCGTTTGCTGGCAGATCAAACGGATATTGATTCTGCGAAAAGCTGGATCAAGCACTATCCCTGGTACAGACAACTCTTTGAGCAACACAAGACTCAGATAGACAGATTTCTTGCCCACGGCCCAATCCATGTCTCTCCCATCAAACAGACATACCAGTACCAGATGTACACCTGTCCGCGGCACGGGGTGGAATTGATGTACGAGGAGTTCAAGCCGTTTGAACACCGCTGCCCGAAGGATACCGCGGAGATCTATCGCGGGGGGAAGTACGATATGGCCTGGGCTGGATGGTACAATCGCCTCCTCGCAAATCACCTCGTCTGGATGGGACTCCTTTATGCTACCTACGGAGAAGAGAAATACGCCGCGGCCGGGAAGGAGATCCTTATGGGTTTCGCGCACCACTATCTCAGCTATCCCACTGACAACACTATCCTCGGCCCGGCACACGTCTTTTTCGGAACGCTCTCTGAATCGTTCTGGGGCGTCGACATGGCGTACGGCTATGACCTTCTCTACACGTATGGTGGCTTCAGCCCGCAAGACCGCATCGCCCTCAAAGACAGCTTGTTCTATCCCCTCGCGCACATCACCCAGAAGTTTCCCGAGACCGCTTCGAACCGCCAGCTCTGGTACAACAACGTCTCCGCGGCAGTAGGATTCCTCTACGACGATCGGGAGCTGATCGATTTCGCCATCGACGGCAGGTACGGATTCCGATGGCAACTCGGATCGGCCCTTCCCGAGAGCGGCTTTTGGGCCGAATGGTCGGGATACCACTTCGTCGCCCTCAGGGGAATGATTCACCTCGCCGAGATGGCCCGTCATAACGGGTACGATCTCTACCGCATGGAGCTCGCGGGAAGAAGCATGAAGAAAATGTTCGATGCGCCGTTCCAAATCATACTCCCGAATTTTGAATTCCCGCGGAGCAAGGACAGCGGAGGCGGTAGCATCCTGGAGTACGCTCCGTACTATGAAGTCGGATATGCAGTCTTTCGTGACTCCACGTACCTGGCGTTGCTCAATGCCACGGACCTGCAACGAGGTTCACAGGTGGTCGGCGAAACCTCCGCACTCGGAAGGGAAGGAGAACCCGTAACCCCGTTTGCCCTCGTGCCGGATCTCCCACGAACCACTGCGGAGTTCACTCCACACTCCAGCGTCAATCTGGAAGGAAACGGGTTTGCTATCCTCCGCAATGATTCCCCGCAGACCTACCTGTACCTCGACTACGGCATCATGGGGGGAGAGCATGGGCACCCCGATCGGCTTCAGATGGGATATTACGCGGGCGGCCGGAACTGGATTGTGGATCCCCTGAACGAATCGTACATGAACCCGAACCTTCAGCTCTGGTACCGGCAAACGATCGCTCACAACACCCTCGTGGTCGATCAGACCAGTCAGACCTGGACAAACGGTTATGGCAATTTCTTCGGTGCACTGCCTTTGCTTCAGGTCGCGTCGGGCGGCTCGCGTTCAGCGTATCCCGGCGTGGAGCTCACGCGCACACTTTTGCAGATCGGTGACTACGTTGTCGATCTGTTTGATGCAAAATCCCCAGACATACACATCTACGACTACCCGCTGCATTCGTTCGGAACACTCACCCTCTCGGGATTGGCCGTCGAACGGCAGCCAATCGATCTCTTCGGCAACAGACCCGGCATTCCCGCTTACGATCAGCTTACGGAGATCTTTTCCGGGCAGACCGATTCCATGTGGTCCGGGGTGTTCACCGACAAGGGAGGGCAACTTTCCGTGCACATGCTGGGCGAGCAGGAAACACAGGTCTTCAAGGCAATGACACCCCCTATCGGGGGGTTCTACAAACAAATGGTGTCGGAGCAGATTCCGCTGCCGATGATTCTTGCCCGACGGATAGCACATTCAACCAGATTCGCCTGTCTTCTCCAGGACTCTGAGAGCCTCCCGGCAGCCATGGCGTTCCTGAAGACTGAAACCCCGGGGGCGTATCGAGTCATTCGCGGGGCCATGACCGATGCGATCGTTACCGACATCGACAGTTCGCAATACTGGGTGTTGCGAAAAGTACACAACGTCCCATCGTTCTTTGCCGGGTTCAATATTCAGGAAGTGCGCGACGGTGTGGAGATCGTCCTGTCTTCGCGGATCCGGCTGGCATCGGTGCAGTGGACATGGAAGGATTCAACCCTGGATGTCGTCATCCCCCAACAGTTCGATCAGGTGCGTATCAGAGCACCGCGTGTATCACAGGTTATCCTGAACGGAATGGCGTCCGCTTTCACCCGGGCGGGAGATTATATCATCATCACTCAGCGCACACGCTTCCCTCTGACGTTGTCTTCGCCCCGTGATACCGTGATCTTCCTCGGACGGCGAAACGTGGTCCATGTAGCCGTCTGCAACCCAACCGGGACTAACGTGAAAGAAAAGGTGGCTATCCTTCTTGCGAAGGATTGGAAGCAGCGCATGCACAGCCAGCTTTCGTGGTGGGGAGGAATTGTCAACCTGGTGGCAACAAACAAGGGGCCTGTGGAGCGTACTGTGTCCCCCTCGACATATGCAGAGAGTGCAGACTGGATCGATCATCGTTCTTCGGAAACAAAGACCATTCCTTCCGGTGGAATAGAGGTGTACACTCTGAATATCGACGTCCCTAACGATGCCGCACCGGTTGAATATCCTGCTCTGCTTGTATTCGGCGGCGACACACTCCGGACTACGTTTGTAGTCCAGGCGCCTGTGCGAGCTCGCGTGATGATGCCCAACGCAAAGCCGGAACAACTGCAGATGGAGTTCACCAACCGGACATCAGAGAGCCTGACCGTTTCCGCAGAGCTTTCGCTTGATCCAGGCTGGCATCCGGCCGGCCGGACCCGTGATCGTGTGCTCCTCCGTCCGCTCGAAACCAAGACCACCAGCATTCGTGTCCACCACGCCGGACTGATGCAGGGCAGCCAGAGTTCACCCGTCCGCCTGCGGATGTCGTGTGGCAACTTTCATCAGGAGATGGAGCGCGACTTCTATCTCGGCACGGCACACTTTGCCGTATCGCCTCCGGCGCTCGACGGCTCCTGGAGGGGATGGGATCGATCCGACCCGATGCGAATCACGCAAGCTGCGCAGATCGGCAAGCTGCTCTTCGGCAATCAACCGTGGGGTGGCCCGGTAGATCTGTCGGCATCGATCTACGCAATGTACGATGATCAGTACATTTACATCGGTGCCGAGGTCCAGGACGACAGCCTGGTCACCCACTGGGATTTCCCGCGCATGAGTTACCCATGGGACACTGATTGTATGGAAGTAGTTTTGGATACACGGACTGGCTCCGGACAAGGATACGATCCCCCAACCCCCGGACTCTTCCGCCATCTTTCGCTTGCAGAATACCGTGAAACCGATTTTTCGGCGGATGCGTGGCAGGGTGCCGGGGCCGGCGGACCCCTCTTGCCGAAACCGAATCTTGTGCCGGAAGGTCAGACCTATTTCCATCGTTCAAGGGGAGGATATGCCATGATCGCCCGATTCCCCCTCTCCCGTTTGAGTGGTGCTGTCGGAACACCCGGATCCAAGATCGGTTTTGATGTGGCAATCAACGACAATGACGGAACGAACTACAGGAAGAATCAGCATATCTGGGCGGGCTACAACCAGAATCAATCATGGTGGGACATGGGAACGATCGGCGCGCTGATCTTCGGATCGAGGAATGATACCCGTTCGTCCCGGTAGGTGGCCCCTCACGCAGCTCGCACTTGACTGCTGCGTTGTTCATGGCATCAGTGGAATCCCTGACGAGCAGATCGTCACGGCCACCGGAAAATGGTGGTTGCGATCTACGAAATCAATGATTCCAGTTTCACGAATGCCTTGTCATCAATCGCATAGATCTTGTTAATGACGCGGACCAGGTCCTCCAGATCGACACCGGTCCGGTTGGAGAATATGACTACCGCGTACTGTGCCGAGGGTTTCATCAACACTATGGTCCTGAATCCTCCGTTGGAGCCGGTGTGGTAGACAAGCCTGGAATCGCCGGCACCGGCCACAAACCAGCCGAAGCCATAGGCGAGATTCCTGGCGGTATCTATGGGAAACTGCGCTGACTGGGCTTCTTTCACCAGAGCCGGGTCCAACACGGATTTCTGCTGAATGGCTGTGATCCATCTGAGATAGTCGTCGATTGACGTATACACGCCGCCATCCCCCATCGTCGAAAAGAAGAGACTCTCTCTGGCGTCAGCTATCCTGAATGTGTCCTTGTCGAATTCATAACCGAACGCACGATCGGCAATCTCGAAATCTGACTGAATGACGTCGCTTCGTGCCATGTTCAGCGGGCCGAACAGATGGTTGCGAAGATACGCCGGATAGGTTTCACCGGACAGTTTCTCGATGATGAGCGCAAGGAGACAAAATGCGGCGTTGCTGTAACGATACCGTGATCCCGGCTGGAAGTAGAGCGAGTCAACGGAGCGGAGAGCTGTCAGCACATCCTTGTCCCAGAATTCTTTATACTTGGCTCGATCCACAAAAGGATAGTGATCCATGATGCCGGAACTGTGGGTGAGGAGGTGCCGCACCGAAACATTGCTTGCCACTCCCGATGCGAAATCCGGAAAGAAGCGGTTCAGTTTGTCATCCAGGGACAGTCTCCCTTCACGCTGCAACTGCAGAATCGCGCAGGCGGTGAACTGCTTGGTCATCGAACAAATATTGAAGTTTGTCGAAGGCGTTATCGGCGCTTTCGAATCCAGGTCTGCGATGCCATACCCTTTTTTGAAGACAACCCTGCCCTCCTTGATGACGGCAATCGCAGCTCCCGGGGAGTCGCCTTGGTACACAGACGACATCAGCGAGTCAGTTCTGGCATGCTCGTTCTGAGCAATGCCACAGTCTGCCGTGAACAACACGAGACTTAGGATGATGAGCCGCTTCATCGCCATTTCCTCATTTTGATGCAGGAGATCCCCCTCGTTAAAGAACCGACCACCGTCCCAAAATAGCGAATCCGAATCACTTGCGCTACTTTCGTTGGAGGCGGACCACCGCGGCCTTCATCGCGTGAACTCGTTGCTCGGTGTACGTGCAACCGAAGGACGAATGGAACCCGATGGCCTGAGAACCGGAAGAATGCAGCTATTGGATTTCCTGTGTGGCATCTCGTTGCCCGCACAGGATACGGAATTGTTCCACAAGGTCTCTATGGACGATCTCGCGGAACGATGTCAGCCAGAGGGTCAGATACGCATCGTCGAGAGAGGAATTCCGGGCAAGGATTCCTGCTATATCCTCGATGTCGCGCGGCCGACCCGCAACAAGCTTGTGGATGATGAGGTCTTCAACGGAGGCAAAGCGAACTGTCACATCGTCAAAGTTCACTCCCACGGCACGCCGAATTGCCTCTGATTCATAGGGAGTAAAAGAGAAGATTAGGTCAACACGGATACCACTGACCGCTTCAGCGAGGGGAAGCACATTTGTTCTCCGTACAAAGTCTACGACATCTGATCGGACAGGCGAGAGACCGATCTGTCCTACCGCAGCAAGGACCTGGGGCAGCGCCGAGGCATCGACGCCGAGTGTGATGTCAACATCGCGAGTGAGGCGTGGTTCGCCATGCAGCAGTACAGCTTGTCCCCCGATAACCATGTAAGGGATGCCGCTGGACTCAAGAGTCCGGCCGAGCTTAGCGAGGAGGTTCTGATACATTGGCGTTCAGAGCCGCAGCAAGACGCACATCATGCTCGAGGCCGAGCGAGAGGTCTTGCGCTGTGAACCATCCCAAACGGCGAGCTTCATGATAGAGAGCCTCGAGGATTCTGTATTTTTCCTCCAGACCGAGATCCCTGTCAGCAAGTGATCGCCGCTTGAAAGAGGTATATGCCGCCGTGTCTGTTATCATACATCAATATACGAAAGATACTCCACCTTCTCAATGGACGTATCGTGCCAGACCCAACCGCTCTGATACGGTCCACGTCAGTTTGGCCGCGAACGAATTCTCAACTGCTCTGTCGACCCCTTTTGCGGGTCATCCTGGTGTACC
>JAGDMK010000166.1 GCA_017860635.1 Bacteroidota bacterium | reverse complement strand
CCAATCCCCAGCGCGATCCATGCGAAAATCCGGATTGCACGAATGACGATTGGCTGATAGGGTTCTGCCAACCGCTTGGACAGCGTACCTGCGGCGACCTCCGCTTCGTACTCGGCAGGTTTGTCTTCCAGCAACTCTTCGACGGGCATCCTGCCAGTGAAAATGACCATGTCCATCGGGAATTTTTCCGGCCGCAGGTGCGTGTTGAAAAAATGGACCGTGAAAATGAAGCCCGTCGCAAGCAGGGCTTCATCGCTGTGGATGATTGTCGCCACGTTGATCATCCATCCCGGGAAAACCAGCGTGAAGAATTCCGGGAACCAGAGCGTGAATCCCGTTGAGCCGATGACCACCATGCCCCAGAACACGGCAAAGTAGTCAAACTTTTCCCAGTATGTCCACCGGCCGTACTGCGGACGCGGTCCTTTGCCGAGAAACCAGCGGAACGACGCCCGCACGTCCGCAAGGTCCTTGCCGGTGGGCAACATCGTATCCGGCCCGAAGAGCAGCTTCTTCCAGCTTCCGTATTCATGTCGCTTGCGGTGGAACAGGTCGATGAGATGGGTGACAAACACCCCCACCATGATTGCCGCGGCGAAACGGTGGATGTACCCTGCCGATTCATACCCGCCGAACAGCCTCGACAGGAGTGCGGCCCAACCGGTGTACGAGAACTTGAGCGTCATGCCGGTCAATGCCAGACTCAGGAAGCAGACGATCATGATCGCATGCAGCATGCGGTTTAGCCGTGTGAACCGCACGTACTGCCGTGCTTCCGTTTTAGAGTCGATCTGGTCCATGGTCCTGAGCCGGTGCATCTGGAGGGGCATCCGGCTTCGCGCCGGCCTGCGTGATTGTTCCGCCCGTTGTTTCAGTTCCCGTCTGTGACGGCGCCGAAGCCTGTGCGTCTCCTGTGTTCCCCTCTGGTGCTGCCGCCACCCGATTGCGCTGCCGGCGGTGCTGGATCGCACGTGGCAGCCAGAGGAGCGTGTGCACGCCGCTCACAACAAACGTTCCCACCAGCAACCCGGTCATCCCCCAGAATGTCCAGAACAGGAAGGGGTACTTGTCCGGGTCATGGTGTGTGGCATGCGTGAGATACCCCGCAAACCGCCGGTTGGCACCGGGATGACATTTCTGGCATGTCACAACGACATTTTCCCTGCTGAGATGAGAGCGCGTGTCGGTGACTGGAAGGATGTCGTGCGCACCGTGACAGTCGTAGCACTTTGCGGTTTTTGTGTATCCCAGCTGGGAGACTTTCCCGTGATAGGTATCGAAATACGTCCTGGCAATCTGCTCGTGGCATCTCCCGCACTGGTTCATAATGGTCAGCTTGAAACCTTCTTCGTCGGCGCGACGTATGGTGTGAGCGCTGTGACAGTCGTCGCACACCGGCAACTTGTCCTTCACCTTTCCCGTCGTGTCCACATGCACGCTTTTCAGAAACTGCTCCTCAATGCCATGATGGCACCGCCCGCACGTGGCAGGGACGTTTGCCGGATTGATGCTGGAGCCAGGATTGCTCCGCGGCAGCACTCCATGCGCGGTATGGCAGCTCGTGCACATGGCCGTCACCGTCAAACCGCTCTTCGTCAGACCTCTGCCGTGGATGCTTTCGCCGTAGTGTTCCACAATCTTTGATTCCGTGCCGGTATAGCGGACTGCAGCCTTCTCCCCTTCACGATGGCAGCGAGCGCAGAGCCGGGGGACGTTCGTGGCGAACGTTGCCGACTGGGGCTGATGCTTCCCGAGTACGGCGTGAGTCCCGTGACATTCAGTACACTTGGGTGCGTTCGGATCCTGACGCGCAACCAGCTGTCCGTGTGTACTCCCCGCGTACTGCTGGGCGACCTCAGCATGGCAGGAGGCACAGTCCACGGGCATTGTGATGGTCTCACACGGCCGCTCCCGCATGGCACTGGCTGCATGCCGTCCGGACGTGACGCGAAGACCCGAGCTGTTCCTGTGCCACATACAACGAACGGCCGTCTTTTGAAGAAACAAGGTTCTGCCGGGAATGGCACCGCAGACAATCCTTGTCGGCCATGCCCTGGTCGTAGAACACCTTGCGTGCCTTGTGCGGCTGGTGGCAATCGACACACGCCGGCAGTACATTGGCTTCCCGTTCCCAGAGCTCGCCTTTGATCACCTTCCGGTGCACCATCTCGATCTGTGCGTGACACTGCGTGCAGGTCGCTGCAATGTTGCGCCGCGCAATGGAGGAGGAAGGATCCGTATGGGGAAGTATGGCGTGGGCGGTGTGGCAGGATGCACAGGTCGCCGACACGACAAGTCCTTTCCGGAGCAGGCCTTCTCCGTGGATGCTCTCAGAGTAGTTCTCGAGAATGTGATCCGCATGAATTGTGCGCTGCTGCTGTACGGGTGATCCCTCCTTGTGGCACTTGCCGCACAGATATGGAATCTGCATGGGTGCTACAGGGGAGCGGGGATTTTTGGTCGGGAGGATTCCGTGCGAACCATGACAGTCCGGACATCGGGGCGCAAACGGGTCACCGCGCCGTGCTGCCTTTCCATGCAGCGATGCAGCCTGCTGTGCCGCCACTTCTTCATGACACGTCCCGCAGACGGCGGGAGCCAGGTCCTCGGCGTGCGGCAGTTCCTTCCCTTCCAGATCCGCATGGCAGGTCACGCACGAGAGGGATCCATGAACCGATGCGGCAAACTTCTTCCGGTCCACGAAGACATTGATGGCCTTCCCCTTCCGGGTCCCGCGCAGATCCTGATCCTCATGGCAGGTCAGACATTCTTCGGTCTCCTGCGCATGCATGCCGCCGGGAAACAGTCCGAGCACTGCAATGACCAGCACAGGACCCCATGCCCGCCACCGGTTTCCGAACAGCATGTATGGGCCTGCAGGATTCATCGTGAAGCTTCTGCCGTTTCCGTTTCTGGCTCGGCCTGCCGCTGCTCTTCCTGCAGCTTCTGCAGTTCGAGGGGATGTTCTTCCTCCATCTCTTCCTCGGTCAGGGTCCCTTTCCAGAAGGCCAGATTGATCGGGTATGTATCCGGGTTGAAAATGACGAAGTAGAAGTGCCAGACGACGATTGCAAGGGTCGCAAGCCACGCTTCGTAGTAGTGGACGGTCCGCGCGATATCCCATCCAGATTTTGTCAACAGACCGAGAAACGTGTTGTCAAACCAGAGAATCACACCCGTCACGCCCATTACCGCGGTTCCCCACACCAGCGCCCAATATTCGCTCTTCTCGACGTAACTGAACCGGCCGAACAGGGGTTTTTCCCTGGTGAGACCCAGATTGTACTGAACCACGCCGACGGCGTCGGCGAGATCCTGCCTGCGGGGGAGGAGATCCCGGAGGAGCTGTTTGCCGCGGGGAACAACAAAGAGGTAATAGAGATGATAGACACTGGCTCCGACCAGCACCACGGCGGCGATGCGGTGGAGAATCCCGCGGAGCTCGAACATCCAGGGGCTCAGATTCCGGATCGGGGCAACCCACCATGCGTCCGGATATCGCAGGGCGAACCCGGTAAGGACAAGGGTTATGAAACTCACCAGCAGCGTGCCGTGCTGGATGCGCTCTGCCAGTGTCATCCGTACGTACAGCCGGTGCGCCGCATGCTTGCGAGGAAGATCACCTCTGCGATACTGCAGGTGCCGGCGCGATTTCCTGATGAAGTCCAGAAGATTGTGGAAGAACATCCCGCCGATGACCACGGCGATCAGACCGATATACCCGTTGGAGATGAAGTACAGGATCTTGTCGTTGCTCTCGGCGGCAATGACATGCACCGAGCCTCGCGTGAAATTCACATTTGCGCCGGGATGACAATCCCCGCAGGTCTGCACGAGATTGGCAGGAGAAATCCGGGAGGTCGAATCGGAGGATGGCTTGATGTCGTGGATGCCGTGGCAACTTGCACAGTTTGCCACCTCCTGTGAACCCGCCCTGGTGGCAAGGCCATGGAAGCTGTCCTCAAAACTCCGGAACCTGTCGCTGGCCAGGCCGTATTTCTGCGTCAGTCGAACGGAGGCATGGCAGGGAGAACAGACCTGTGACGAGACATTGGCGGCGGCCACCGGCGACTTTGCATTCTTCGGAGAGAGAATGTTGTGTTCGCCGTGACAGTCTGTGCAGGTGGGCGAGGCACCGACGCCGTTCACCAGAGCCTTGCCATGGATGCTCTCATCGTACTGTTCCTTGATGTCGCTATGGCAGGTTCCACAGGTTGCGGCAATATTCAGTTTTGAGACGGACGATTTCGGGTTTGAACCCTTCTTCATATCGTGACTGGTGTGGCAGTCGGTGCAGGTCGCGGCCGCATCATTCCCGTGCGCAATTGCCTGGCCGTGGACGCTCTGTTCGTAGCTGGCAATGAAGCCGGCAGACGGACCCACGCGGGCGCGTACATCCGGATTGTCGAGATGACACTTCTCGCACATCTTCGCCTGCTGTGCGCGATGAGTGACCGACCCCGATTGCGTCGATGACTGGACGCCATGTTCTCCGTGGCAGTCGATACAGGTCGGTGCGCCCTGCACACCATTGAAGAGGGCGATGCCGTGATCGGATTGCACATACCGCACACCGATCGTTCCGTGGCACTTCGCACACACCCGCTCGGCGAATGTCTTCCGTTCCTTCGGCTCGAGATCAGCAAGCGTGCGAATGGCGTGCGTCGTGTGGCAATCGGCGCAGTTCGCAGCTGCCTTGCCCGACTTCACAACTCCATGCGCGCTCTGTGCATATGTGTTCAGGTTGTCGCTCTGATGGCACTGCATGCAGTCAACGGGTTTGATCCGTTTCGCGTGGGGGAGATCAGACGCGCTGAAGCCCGTGTGGCATCCGGTGCAGCCGAGACTGCCGTGGGCCGATGAGGAGAAGGCCTTGCCGTTGACCGACAGGGAGATCGTCCTGCCCCTGCGCTCCATGCTCAGAGAGGCATCCTCATGGCAGCCGAGGCATTCCTCGTCAGACTGCGCACGCAGAAGGGGCGTACCCATCAACCATACTGCGACTGCTACCACGTACCATTTCACAGCAGCGTTCTCCACGTTCGGATTGCGGTGTTCACTTGCGGGTCAATCCACATGCCAAATCCGGATGGTGAAAATGTTGAAAACTGCTACATATTCGACGGAGGAAGTGAGGGTCTTTCCCAAAAATGCGAGAATTACGGGCCTCTTTTGCATGGTTAGGAAAAAAAGGCCCCTTACGGAGGGTCACGTCAAGATGCTCTGGCGAGCAATTCCTCGATGCGTTTGGATACCGGCAGTATCTCAAATGGCTTGTAGAACACCGAATCAACATGCTCACGAATCGTGTGGTCCAGATTCACGTCTTTCGCACTGTAGACATACAGCATGATGATGGGAAGTTCCTTCTTCAACATGCGCAGGGCCGTGACCCGCTCAATCAGTTTCTCCGAAGGAACTGCGTCCACGACGACAAGATTGGCAGCATAGTCTGCGACCAGTTTGTCCAGCATCCCGAGGTTCGTGGTCGTGATAACGTTGTACCGATCCTGGAAGAGCATCGACAGACTGAAACAGAAGTTCAGGTCGGGACTGTAGAGGAGAATGGTTTTCTTCTGGTCTGCAGGCTCTGCCTGGTGTTCCGCGGCTGCGTGTTTATGTACGTTTTCTTGCTGCACGTCTTCCTTTGCCTGCCACACGCTGCTCATCGCAGGTGCAAATCCGTTTCCACATCCTCGCGCTGGATATAGGTCTCCCGGAGGGGGTGTGGTTTGACGGTGAGTACCGGCACGTTGCAGAGCCGGAGAACGCGCTCCGCCACGCTGCCCATCATCATATGGCGTACGCCGGTGCGCCCGTGTGTCGCCATGACGATCAGATCGATCCCCTCCGCCTGCGCGAAGCTCGTGATTTCGTCGGCCGGGATACCTTTGCGCACCTGAAGCGTCAGCCGGTCCCCGCCGGGGATATTGGCGCGGACGAACTCCTCAAGCGACTCCCGGGCTTCTTCCTCCGTCTTCGGCTGGGAGGACGACTCCTTGCCGTGCGATCCCTCTTTTCCTTCCAGTACGAAGAGCAGGTAGATCTTCGAAGTATACAGCGTCGCCAGAGATGTCGCATACTCCATCGCTGCGAGCGAGAACGGCGACAGGTCCGTCGTAACCAGTATCTTCTTCAGAAAGATCATCCGGAGACATCCACTGTGACGGGGTGATTTTCAAGAGTTGTGCCAAGACTTTGCAGGTGTGGATGGAAGGAAGCTGCCGAAAACACGCCGATTTTGAAGCAGGCGCCACCGACATGCGGAAAATGATTCCGATTTGTGGGAATGCGGAGGCGGAAATTCCTAACCCTGCGAAGGGATATTCAGCTCTTCGATCTTTCTGTAGAGTGACGAGAGGCTTATCTTAAGCGCTTTCGCAGCGACTTCCTTGTTGAACTGGTTTGTGCGGAGGACATGGGCGATGTACTGACGCTCAAAGTCGTCCACCGCCTCTTTCATCGACCTCCGGGCATCGAACGAATATACCGCATCCGTGCGCTGGTCAAAGAATGCAGGGAGTTCCTTCTTTGTCACGATATTGCCTTCGGCAAAGATCACTGCCCGTTCGATGATATTTTCGAGCTCCCGGATCTCTCCCTTCCACGAGTGTCCCATGAGGCACTTCATCACCTCGTTGTCAACCCCCCGGACATCTTTGCTCATCTCTTTCGCATATTTGGTGACGAAGTGCTGCACAAGCAGCGGGATGTCATCCACCCGCTCCGTAAGAGACGGAAGCGGTATCTCGACGATGTTGAGGCGGTAGAAGAGGTCTTCCCGGTACCGGCCCGCTTCAACTTCCTTCGCCAGGTTCTTGTTGGTGGATGAAATGATGCGCACGTCCACCGAAACGGGCAGGGAGGTGCCGACCGCTGTGACTTCTTTGAGCTCGATCGCGCGCAGGAGTTTCACCTGGAGATGGAGCGGGATTTCGCTCACTTCATCCAGGAACAGCGTACCGCCGTCGGCCGACTTGAAGAACCCGTCCTTGTCCATCGTCGCACCGGTGAACGCCCCCCGTTTGTGTCCGAAGAGCTCGCTCTCAAAGAGGTTCTCCACGATGGCGCCGCAGTTGACGGCCATGAACGGTCCGTTCGCACGCTTGCTGTTGAAGTGGATCGCCCGCGCAACGAGCTCCTTGCCGGTTCCGCTTTTGCCGTTAATCAGCACCGTACCGTCCGTTGCCGCCACCTTGCGGATCGTGTCAAAGACGCGCTGCATCGCGGGGCTCTGTCCGACAATCTGATCGAATGTGTACTGCCGGTGGAGCTCTCCCCGCAGCAGTTTGTTTTCCACACTCAGGCGGCGGGTCTGGAGCAACCTGCTGAGTTTCACCAGCAGTTCATCGAATTCCACGGGTTTCAGCACGTAGTCCACAGCGCCCTTGCGCAGGGCGGCGATGGCCGTATCGATCGATCCGTACGCAGTGATGATCACCACCAGGGTTTCCGGGCTCTCCAGCGTGATGTGCTCGAGTAGTTCAATCCCCTTCATCTCGGGCATTTCGAGATCGGTAATGACCAGATCGAACGATGACTCGCGTATCATCTCCAGTGCGATGCGCCCGTTGGCGGCATCCCGCACCTTGTACCCCTCCTTCGTGAGCACAAACGAGAGCGACTCGCGGATGATCTCTTCATCGTCGACAATCAGAATCGATTCAGCCATGCGTATAGTCCTTTGGATTCAACGGCAGCGTGACACAGAACGATGTACCCTTCCCCGGCTCGCTCCAGACGGTGATATCACCCCGGAAGCTCTTGATGATCCCGTAGCTGACCCAGAGCCCGAGGCCCGTCCCCTCACCCACGCGCTTTGTCGTGAAGAATGGCTCAAAGATCTTCGTGAGAAGGTCAGGGGGGATCCCCGCACCGTTATCCTCTATCGTCACACGCACAACATCGTCATCCCGTTCGAAGTTCGTCGTGATGGATCCCCGTTTCCCCTGCAGGGCATCGACGGCATTCAGCAGGATATTGATGAAGACCTGCGCCATCTGGTCCGGCACCAGCGACAGCAGCGGGATTTGCTGGCGGACGTGCGTATAGAACGTCACCTCCTTCGCCTTCTTCCCCATCTTCACAATCTCGACGGAGTCGGTCAGCACCTTGACGATATCCGTGGGTTGCACCTGGTAGTTCGAGGGACGCGAGAAATCCACCAGGTCGCGGATGATCTTGGTGATCCGGTGCACCTGCGATTGCACAAGCGTGAGCTTGTCGCGGGCAAACTCGTCGTTGATGGTGCGCTGCAGCACCTGCACGATCGAAGAGATGGAGGTGAGGGGGTTGCCAACCTCGTGCGCGATGCCCGCAGCCAGCGTCCCGATACTCTCCATTTTCTGGGAATGCATAAGCTGCTGCTCGAGTGCCCGCTGTTCGGTCACGTCACGGTGCGACCCGAGAAACCCGATGACCTTCCCGTCCACATCGATGATCGGCGAGATCAGGAGTTGCGTGTACAGCGGTTGTCCGTCCTTCCGCCGGTTCTCAATTTCGCCATTCCAGATCTTCCCCGCATTGATGGTGGTCCAGACGCGCTCCCAGAATTCCTTGCCATATTTCTTGCTGGAGATGATGCTGGGGTTCCGGCCGATCAGTTCCTCCTTCGCAAACCCGGTCGTCCGCTCAAAGGCCGGGTTCACATAGATCATCCGCCCCGCGGCATCGGTAATCTGAATGGGATTGACCGTGTAGTGAACAACGTTTGCGAACCGGAGGAGATCGAGCTCGCGCTGCTTCGATCCTGAAATATCCCTCCCGAAGACGACGTAGTGCCGCTCGGCACCGATCATCATCCCGTAGACGTACACCAGGGCGTCCATGGCTTTCCGGCCGTCCTGACGGAAGCGGACCTCGGTCTCGCACGAGAAGTTCGTCCCGTCCAGTGAATCAAACGGTGGACGCGCGGAATCGGCAGTCAGCAGAGAGGCAAAAGGAATGGATCCATCGAGCTGGGCAGGAAGACCGGTTACTGCCCGCGCCCGCTGGTTGCAGTCCACGATCTTCATATCAGCAGAAATGACAAAGCACATGTCTGGAAGAATTTCCAGAAGACCGCGGAATGAGCCAGCCGCAGAGGTGGAGAGACCCTTCATTATATCAACATACCAAGAAATGGCATGAGGTTCAAGGGAACGGCGGGGACACAGAGCTAAATGGCGGTGACGCAGAGCAGTACGAGGGGAACACAATGCA
>JAGDMK010000165.1 GCA_017860635.1 Bacteroidota bacterium | reverse complement strand
GCATTGTGGAACATCGGAAGATACCGGCCTTCACGGATACCGCCCCATGCATGATCGGCCACCCAGTGGCCGCCCGTGCTATCGGTATAGAAGATGGACGGGGCGATTCCGTTCTCCTGGGGCGCGAGAAGGGCGAGGTTGAGAACTCCTTCCGCCAGGCGGGTGAGCGCCGTGTCGCCGGAGCTCGCTCCATGCACAGCCATTCCGTATGCCGTCCTCAGCGCATTGAACCAGACGTTGAACCAGCTGTCATTGTCCGCGCCCGGATGCATCTTGTTGCTCCATGCAAGCCGTCCCTGACGCAGCAGTGTGACAGGAGTGCCGCGATAGGTTGTTTCGAAGGCGACCATGGGGACAAATTCTTTCCATGCCTTCCGAATGTACGCTGAGAACGGTTCCGCCTGAGGTCCCGTGGGGGCAAGGAGATTGGTGCGCCCGATACGGTCCCACAGGAAACGCACGACGTCTCTGTATCCTTCGCGGACGGGAGCATCGCCGCGCAGGTAGAGGTAGTAGCCGTAGGAGAGGGTGGTGTCCCTCACCGTGACGGCGAGGCTGTCGGCATGGTGGTAGAAGACATGTGCGCGTTTTTCCCAGGGAAGGAAACCGTAGGCGATCAGGGGTGTCGCCCCGCCGTCCATCTGCACGTCTGCGCCCGTTCGCACTGCCCGGCGCGGCGTGTTCATCAGCGCAGGATCAGGAATCATGGCAACGAAGCGCGTGTCCCTCTGCATCATCAGCGCCGGAGAACGGAAAATGTGGTCTCCGATCACGTCCTGCGGTTCGGGACGGAGTTGCGGCGTGAAGACAAAATCCGGACGCTGGTCGCGATGGCTTTCGCTGTCGCCCGGGAACGCGGTGTAGCTCGAGAGGAGGTGCGCGAGGTTTATCGAGCCCGTGACCTTCGCCGTCAGCGTCACATGGACATACGGATCGCCTGTCCGCAGCGTGATCCGTTTGGTAAGAGAGAGGGGACCCTCCTGCGCCGTCATGACCGCCTCATGGACGCCGGATGACGGGGGAGGCCGATAGGCATCGGTGTACCGGCATTCGCTGTAGCGGCCATCATGCCGCACATCGGGGTCGGGCCGCAGCGCGTGGCCCGACACAAGGACCGGCACCCACCGTTCGTCCTGCAGCACACTGTACGATTCCACCCACCGGTCTCCCTGCTGCGACAACACGATCTGCACGTAGGTATTGCCGATTTCAATCCGGGTCGTTGTCATCCCGCCAGCCCCGCACGTGAGAAGGAAGGAGATGCATGCAAGAAAGAACCATGGACGAAGTATCATCTACCAGCGCACCCGTTGAGTGATTTTGCGCATATTCAGGCCGAACATCTTTCGTTTCTCCTCGGGCGTGCAGTGCGCATACGCCATCCATCCAAACTGAGGAATAGGGTCCCGCATCGGCTGGTCGGTCCCGAACAACACCCGTTCTGCTCCCACATGCTTCACCATGAATTCGATGACGCGATAGGTCGCTGCCGTCAGGGTGATCTCGAGATAGACATTGGGGAACCGTTGGGCGAACTCGATCCCCCTCCGCGCCTCTTTGAACGATCCCCCCTGATGCGCCAGAATGAACGTCATGTCCGGATATTTCGGCAACAGGTCGTTGAGTTCTGCGCCGAAATTCGGCGACGGGTGCAGCAACGTGTACATGCGATGCCTGTTGCCGTACTCGAACCATGTCGTCCAGGCCGGGTCGTTGTACGGAATGTCGGTGCGCGGGTGATAAGGCTTCAGGCCGGCCATCCGGTATTTGCCGTGGACCTTTGCAATCTCCCGTTTCCAGTCTTTCACGTACTGTGGCTGAAGCGCCGCATATCCTCTGTAAAACCGCGGGAACTGTTTCATGGCACGATACGTAATCTCGTTGCCATTCTCGGAATCGGCCCAGACTGCGAGCCAGGAGCTGATGTGCATCTGCGATATTCCCATCAACTTCGCACGCTCGACCATGCTGGGTGCATCGGAGAAGGGCTGGTGCATGAAGCCCACACCGACGGCACCTTCATGTGCAATGTGCGCATGCGCATCAATAACGAGCGTGTCATGGAGAGGCAAACCTTCACGGGCATCGGTCAGAATGGGATCGCTGATTCGCATTTTCCGGAAAGGACCCGGCATTGCGTCCAGTTTCAGCAGTCGTGCCAGATTCCCCCCCGCGATGAGGCGCTTGTCCTCTTCCGGAAGTGTGCAGTAGTCGACAAACGCCTTGGCTGCGCCGGGTGACTTGTCCAGCGCACCCGTTCCGAACAGCAGCCGCTTCGATCCGAACCAGCCGGCGTACACCTCGAGCGCCCGGTTTGCCTGGTGGTTGGAGAAATCGAGATGAAGGCGGGGATACTTTGTCATCAACGTGTGCAGATACCGCGTTGCTTCCCATCGCGAATTCAACAGAAGCACGTTGAGCTGCGGATGGTGAGCCAGGATCGCGTCAAGATCCGACAGGACCACCTGGTTGGACGGATCCAGAATGTCCGGTCCGTACATCGCGCCCCCCTCAAGGAGAAGGAGAATCCCGGCTTCTTCCAGAGCTGACAGGAGCTCACCGCACGTGTCCTCATTGAAGAAGTAGTGATGGAGGCGCGGCGACATCTTGGCTGCGTGAATGCCATGGTCATACATTTCTTTCACGACGTCACGAGGAGGCGGCATTTCACCGGTGTGGTGAGGCATGACCGACCAGACGCCATGGAAACGCGGGCTCTTCTTCAGTTCACGCAGGAGGAGCCTGTTGCTGTATACAGGGTCATATTCCCTGCCGAGTGCGTGGGCAAGAAGCGCTCCCTGTATGCCGCACCACTCCATCTCTTCCAGAAGGACTTCTGTTTCGTAGGGTGTCTCGGCATCTTTCGGTCCGCGCCTGCCGACCGTCGCATTGCAGTCAATGTAGAGTCGCTCGTTCATGCTCACCACCAGAATGGTTTAATGGTATCCCGCTCTTTGGGCTCTGCTTCCAGGGCGCGCCGGAGGGCCCGGGAGGCTTTCTCCAGCGATTCATCGATGTCCGCGGGTTTGTGCGAGTAGGAAATGAACCACCGGTTGTTGGCGAAGATCCCTTCACGGTAGAGCTCGCGCTGCCAGAGATATTCGAGACGGTCATGGTACGTCGGATCGGCATGGTCAAACTTGAGGAATGATCCCGGGGGCAGCCCTGCCGCATGGCCGGCGACACCCAGATCGTGCGCGATGCGGTCGAACCCCGCCATCAGCCGCCGTCCCATAGCCCAGATGTGTTCATGCACCGGCTCCCGCTGCATGATCTTCAGCGTTGCGATGGCTGCGGCAATAGAGAGCGTCTCACCGGCATATGTCGTTGTAATCTTAAAGCGATTCAGACCCTCCATGTACTGCTTCCGTCCGGCGTACGCCGACAGCGGAAAGCCGTTGGCCATCGCCTTCGCATACCCGGCGAGATCGGCGTCCACCCCGAAGTACTCCTGCGCGCCTCCCTTCGCGAGCCGGAAGCCTGTCAGCACCTCGTCCATGACAAGCAGGATGCCGTGCTCCCTCGTCTTCTCGCGCAGGAAGCGGATAAAGTCCCCGCTGGTATCCTCGTTGAAATCGTACGCTATGGAAATCACACAGGCAATCTGCTCCCCGTACTGCTTGATCAGGCGTTCCGCCTCTTCGCAATTCCCCCACGGGATGATCTTCACGTACTCCTTCATGAACTCCGGGACGCCGTTGGTCGGACTGTCCGCGGTCTGGAACCAGTCCGGATATCCGTGGTATCCCGACATCAGGATCATGTTGCGCCCAGTATGTGCGCGCGCGAGCCGGATGTTGCAGGAGTTGACATCCGCACCGGTCTTCATGAACCGCACCATCTCGGCGTTGGGAACCATCTCGTGGATGAGCCGCGCGAGGTCCAGCTCTATGGGGCTGGCCATGCTGAAGAGCACCCCGTTCTCCATTTGCGCCCGCACAGCGTCATCAACAGGCTCGTAACAGTATCCCAGCGTCACCGGACCAAGCGAGAGGCGGTAGTCGATGTACTCCTTCCCCTCCATGTCCCACAGCCGGCATCCTTTGCCCCGAACGATGTACTTCGGCATGACAGCGTCGAACGCCGGATACGGACGCTTTGCATTAGTCTGTGTCCCCCACGGGATGAGTTTGAGTGCTTCCTGGTAGTGTCTCTCTGAAGGTTTCATAGGAGGATTCCTGGTATGTCGTGTTCTGTGGAGATACGCATCCGGAGCGACCGGGCGTTGTGCTGGCCGGCAATCTCGAATCCGGAAGCAGACTGCTGCACGCGCAGGGTCCCATGTGGTTTCCCGGACTCCTGTGCCGTACAAACTGTGAGGAGGATATGCTCCATTGCATGTGCTGACTGCACCTCTGCAAACGGGTGCACGCCGTGCTCAGCCGGGAGCGGCAGCGTGCCTGTGCGGACGACGACTGCAGTGTTGCCATACACAGAGGCCTGCAGGTGGGCATGCGGGCGTGTGATCCGGAATCCAGTGCCGTCCGCCGCGACAGATCCCTTGCCGTCGCTGTTGTCGATCTGAAACCGCAGCTGCACGGGAAGAGCGTAATCGCTCAGCCGGATGCGGTCGAGAAGGATAAGGATATCCGGCTTCACGAAGAGCATTGACCGCAGGACGCGCGTCGCGCCGGGCAGAACCAGGCGATACGCCTCTGTCGCATCGCTTGTGGCAAAGAGGTCGCCCTTCCGGTCCTCATAGGATTCGATGTGCGCTTCGGCCCATGACGCATTGGTGCCTTCATGCCCGTCGTGATACTGATGCCCTTTCCCGTCGATGAGCACAGCGGTGTGCGCGCTGGTGAGGCGGAGCAGCCAGTGCGGATCCGTGTACGAGTAGGCCGCTTTGTATGGGTCGTGAAACAGGCGCTCGCCATAGGCAGCAAAGAGTACGCTGTTCCGGTCGGCATGCTCGTGGTTGGCCGGCCCCCCGCTTCTGAGCGCCGCAACACTGCTCCGTTCAGTCCACCCCGTGCGGCTCGTCACGACATCATTGGACAGACGGACATTGTGCAGGGCGGCAGTCGGCGCTTTGCTCTTGACCGTGGGATCATGCCAGAGAACGGCGTAATAGCTTTGCACCTCACCGATATTCGTCGCGACGTACTGGACGAGCGGATCGCGCCTGATGCCTGCTGTCCATGCAGCAACCGCGGTGTCTCCCATCGTCCAGGCATCCCCGAAATTGACGCACTCTTTTGGCCGCCCGATGATGGGCATGGCCATGGCAAGCGCATAGCGGGCCGTCCCGGGGAAATTGATCAGATCCCTGTGGTCCGCGCCCGTCCGTCGGTAGAGCACCTCCAGTGCAAGTGCGAGATGGAGGCTTGTGTACCCCCAGTACCCAACTCCTTCATCATAACTTCCGTCCGGGCCGTACATGGTGGCAAAGGCGCGGGCGCTCTGCAGGGCCATGTCGATCCACCGCTCAGCCTGCGGATGTCTGCCGTAGAGCCGGCACCCGGCCATCATGAGCCCGGCGACCGGGATGATTTTCAGGTTTGTGGAATTCAGAATGAGCGGCCAGCGGCGGAGGTCGAACCGGTAGGTGTACACATCGTCGGGATCAAACCCCCATCCCCGGACCCGTTCCGGATACTTCATTCCGTAGAGCGTGCGGTAGCAGGCCGGGGCACCTTTGTCAGCAACCTGCTGTTCGATCTCCTTCTGGAGATCTGCAGGGAGCGCCGGGCCAAGGAATTCCAGCGCCGAGACCATCGCAATAGTCGCCTCCGGCGCGCGCTGCAGCCCGATGGTATGCTCCCCGGCTTCGAGGAAATAATCCCACCGCTTGTACTGGAGCAGGCGATCGATGGCCTGACGCGCAAGCGCAAGCTGGGCGGAATCCTCCGTCAGGGCATACACAAAGGCGGCTCGCTCAAGAATCAGGCGCGCCCGGAGCATGTGCTGCGCGTGGTTGTTCAGTCTGAGCTCATCCCGCAGGAACGCGGTATCGGCAGCGAGGTCGGCGTCGCGCAGGGACTTCCAGTACGCGGCAAAACGGGGCAGCTTGACTGTCTCGCGCATGCGACGAAGATCCGAAGCGTCGAACAGCAACCCCCGTGCCTTTGCCTCCCGCGCGGTGCCCTGCGTCCCGGCAACACTGGTGGACACCGGCAGAAGGGACAATCCCGCCGCAGCCACGGCGCTCTCTTTCAGAAATGCTCTGCGTGATGGGGACATGGTCATGGTCCTGGTCTTCTCCGGAAAGGATTCCCCGCGCACTCCATATGGTCAACGTCACACGGCAGCGGCGTGCATCATCTTCTGCAGGATCTCAACGTTGTGCCTGGAGCTTTCAATCAGGGGATGACAGTGGGTCTCAATCGTAATGTGTTCGACAGGCCGGTCGGTCAGCAGCGCACGCACCTGGCCCTGCCAGTCAAGCGCGCCCTGACCGATCGGAACACATTTGATCAGGGAGCCGACGGCGGTGTCTTTCGCATGGACATTGATGATGCTCGGCTTGATCGCTTCGTACCCTGCCGGATAGGGAACCTCATCGGTCCCGTAGGCATTGCACGGATCCCAGTTCGCGCCGAGTGCGGGCGAACCGACATCCCTGATCAGCCTGTGCGTGTTCACACCGGTGTCGCACCAGAAGCCCGGTTCATTCTCGATGGCCACCCGGACTCCGGATCCCGCGGCTATCTCGGCGGCACGCCGCATGTACTCCACAGCCCGGTGGTACCGGTCCGCCGGTTCTCCTTCCTCCCGCTGGAAGCCAAAGACGATGACGAGCGGGCACGAGAACATTTCGGCCAGATCCAGCGTCGCAGGCAGCACGCTCAGGAGTTCATCCTCGATCGCTGCGGTGCGCGACAAATGGGCTTTGAACATACCGGGTGAGAGTGCGGTGATGCGGACCCCGTGTTCCCGGACGAGCCCGGCAACGGTGCGCAGCTCCTGTGCATCCACCCGGGGAACCCGGCCGGTGGTCAGACACCGGATCTCATACCGCTGTATCCCCCACGAGAGACCGTGCCGGAGTGCTTCACTGAAGTCATTGGTGATTTCATCAGTTACGATGCCAAGTGCGAGCGGAGAGGTCGGGTTCATGAGGGTTGCCCTTGATAGCCAAGTTCGCGTGATATGACGGCACTTTCGTTCCTGAGCGCCTCGACGATTTCGCCGGAGAGCGCGCGGTTGCGGCGCATGCGTTCCGACTGGAGTGCGGTCATCAGAGCTGCCTGAATCTTCCCATGATGATCCCGGATCGGGACGGCGATCACGCAGAGGTCCGGTTTGTACTCGGCGTCCGCAATCGTGAACCCGGTGCGGCGGATCTCTTTGAGGCGATCCTTCAACCGGGCCACGCTGGTG
>JAGDMK010000164.1 GCA_017860635.1 Bacteroidota bacterium | reverse complement strand
ATCACGGGAGCACCCAGTTCCGGATCTTCCGGATTCCACGCCACCCACGGGATGCCTGCAATCAGTGTTCCCCACGGACAGATGCGGGAGAACCAGTGGGCTTCCGTGAAGAACGGCAAAGCGATTGCCAGCACGGCGAGCGAAACGTATTTCCCTTTCGTCAACCACCGGGGGATTCCGAATTTCCTGCTCTTGATCTTGTGCATTTGGTCCTGCAGCCATCCAAACGGACAGAGCCATCCGCAGGCCGCTCTGCCAAAAAGCATCCCGACAGCGGTAAGAAAGCCTATAAGGAATGTCGGGAATTGCCGGATCGCTGAGAAATGCTGCAATACGCCTATCGGACAGGCCATGTAGGCAGTCGGGCAGGCATGACAGTTGAGGAACGGGACGCAGGCCTGTTTGAGCGGCCCCTCGTAGATCTGCTTAGTGGCAATGACCTGGAAAAAGCTGTTTGGGAGAATGAGGCCGAAGAGTGCAACAAAGGGAGAGCGGATTTTGCGGAGGAATGTGTAGCTGGATCTCGATTCGTGTCGGTCCATGGCGGTCAGACGGGATCACCCGATCCCGATGCAGTCCAGTCAGAGCGTAGCGCTCTCGATGCGAATCAGTGAGGTGTCGCCAGCGATGAGTCCGAATGCCAGAAGCGTCAGTGCGGCAAGTAGTACAGCGATCCGGAGGTAAGGGATCGAACTACGCGTGAGCGTTGCGTCCATGGTTCACCCCTTGGGTTCACGTTCCTTCCTGCGCCTATTGTATTAAAGGGAATGTGGAAAAGCAAGGCACGCTCTAAGGTCGTCTTTTGAGGGCCCTTTTTGCATTGTTTTGGAGATTTGCGGATGCAGGCATCAATCCCCGTGGCTTGGTAAGGTGGATTGGCGAAGTTCCCAAAAGCATTGACATGCTCCGTCTGCACGCGTATCTTTGGGCATTCTGTTCGCGCCAGACTCTCCTCTTCCCGAGGCATACAGCAACTGCACGCACCACAGGATCCGCCGCTCTGCTCTGTGGAGGGGACAAGGAAATCATGCAGCCTAAACTCTGTCCGAAGATCATCCTGGAAGGCACGCGACTCACCCACAAAACGGAGATCGCGTTCGCACTCAACGAGCACAACCGCATCGTGGGCCCGCGCAAATACCGGTACCACTCCCCGCTCATCTCCGCAGAATGGTGCGCGTTCACCAACTTCCCCTGGGGCCGCGGACTGATCAACTTTGAGCCGCAGGAAGAGGCGCTCGCCATGGAGACCTATCACACGTGGGCCAGACTCTTTGAACTTCAGCAGTACTATTCCTGGATCATCGATCGCTTCCATCTCTCTACGCAGATGTATCAGCTCCGCACATACGGCAAGCACATCGACTTCATCTGGCTGGAGGATCGGCTTCTTCCTCTGGGTTTTCGTCTGATTTTCTGCACCCGGTCTGCAGATTCATTTGAAGCCGCCAGGGCGGAACGGTTGAAGGTGTCCGGCAAACCGGCGCAGTACGATGATTTGAAAGTCTTTCTGGATGAACAGGCCGTGATGAAAGAACTGGTTGCGGCATCGCACCTGCCCAAACTCACGGTCGACATTTCAGACAGCAGCGTGACGCGGGTTGTCGAGGAGATTGCCGACTGGCTGGAACAGACGGGCGGCCTCTATATTGCTGAGAAGAGAGCCGCCCTGTGGTAGGCACCTTGGGTTCGCGGCATTTCCGTACACCCCTTGCGCTCCGTGATCCAGTCAGGGGAGATGCCTGACCGGTGTCTCTTCACGCGAGACGTGTGAAAGCCTGTCGTCGTCCGATCCTACCGTGTGAGAACCATGATCCGCGAAGCGACATTTCCGCCCGAGGTCAGCCTATAGACATAACTCCCTGACGCCACAGGTTTCCCGTGATCATCGGTGCCATCCCAGACCGCGACGTAGGATCCGGCAGACTTCCATTCAGCCACCAGCGTCCTGACGCGGCGGCCCAGCATGTCATAGACGTACAACGTAACGTGCCCCTGCGTGGACCCGCTGATGGTGTACCGTATCGTCGTTGATGGATTGAACGGATTCGGGTAGTTCTGGTCGAGCGAGAAAGCCACGGGCTTTTCAGCGGGTGCTTCTACATCGGTCGATGACCCCGTCGACGGTTCCACGACGAGAAACGCCGTGTAGGGGGTTAACACGCTGTACGTGATGCTCAGCGCAATCACCTGATCCACCAACTCTTTCAGTTCACCCATCTGTCCGATCAGCTCGAGGATGCTCTCAATCTTGCGCGCGCCCCAGTACCGGGAAACAGCGCGCAATGCATGGTCGGTGTCAGCAAACACGACTTGCTCCTCGAACGCCCGGGGTGTTCCGCCGGCCGTGCCTGTCATGCGGACAGTAGCAGTCCCGCCCGTCGCAAACCGGCCCGTCGTAAGGATCTGATCACCCGCATAGACGTCCGGAAACGGCGAAGGATGAACATCATATGCTCCGATGGCGCCATAGTCGAATGACACATACCGCAGTTTCGGCAGGAACAACAGCCTGTAGAGGTCTTTCATTTCGGCATGAATGCTGTCGTCGGCGGTGATCTTGGTCAGGAACCCGCCGCTGCGCTTCCCCAGGTTCGTGAGGAGTGTATAGTCATTTTCTTCGCCGATGCCGACCGGATAGATATGCGTGTGGCTGAGGTTCAGGCGTGCGGCCAGTGCCAGCAATGAATCCGGATTTGTCTGTCCCCAGCTCGGGAGGCCGTCGGTGAGAAACACTACCGCCGAATGAATGGAATCCGAAAAGGACTGGCCAAGCGACTGGCGAAGGGCTTCTTCGAAGTTTGTCAACCCGAGCGCCGTCAGCTGTGCAATGAACGCCCGTGCCGAATCCTTTGCTGCAGCGGTCGCGGGGACCAGATTGGTGCGGAACCGGAGCGCGCCCGTGCTGAACGCGATGATGTTGAACTTGTCCTTTTCATTCATGAAATCCACAAAGCTCTGGAGCGCCTCCTTCACCTGCTCCACCCTCACTCCTTCCATGCTCGAAGACACATCGGCCACAAACGTCAGCTCCCTGGTTGTGATCGAATCCGAGTACAGAGTATCAGGAACCGCGCTCCAGAGGATGAAGTAGGGTGCTGTCGTCGTGGCTGTATCCCGCCAGGTCCGGGCGAGCATCTTCGACCCGCTGCGCTCCACATTGCATCGTACGGAGAAGTCCTTCGCAAACGTCACATTCTCGAGGCCGTATTCTATCTTGTAGCGCTTGTCGCTCAGCTTTGTCGTCACGACCGCCGTCGGACTCTGATCGGCAGACGTGGTCACGGAGGTAATCGGCAATTGGGACTGCAGATCCACCACTATGCTGGTCTGCTCGATCGCCGCTGACGTGTAGTCGGTCATGTCCAGCGGAAACACATACCGGATGCTGCCCCGTTCGTATGCAAGGGGCTGTGAATACTGGATCTCTATCCGGCGTGACCCCCGGGACTCAAACGGAAAGATCCGGAGCTTGAAAAGGTTCGATCCCAACTGCTCGAGGATCGCCGGATCTGCAATGCGGCTGACAATCTCCTGGTACTTGACCACCGCTTCTTCCCGCTTCTTGACGACGTAGGACACCCTCTGTCCGTTGATCCAGAGATACATCTCGTGAACCTGCGCACCCTCCGGAAGCGTGAAGACGTAGAAGCCTTCGAGACGTGAATAGGTGTCGTTGGTAAATTCCTGATCGACGTGCGTTATCGCGAGCTGATCGTAGATCGCCACTGTCGCATGCATCGTTTTGATCCGGAGGTTGTATATCGGACTGGTTGTGCTGTTGGGAAGCCGCGCATAGACACGTCCGATGGCCCCCGCATCCTGTGCACCCAGCGCCAGAAGAGCCAGCAGCCAGAACAACCCGATTCTGTTCATCGCAGTTCCTTTCCTGTCATCGTCTATAGGCCCAATGGTCCCTATCGCAGAAGGACCATTGTGCGAGCCGATACCGTGGCGCCGGCAATCAGCCGGCATATATACATGCCCGCAGCAACATCGAATCCGTTGCCGTTACGTCCGTCCCAGTTCGCGCGGTAGGTGCCCTGCGTTTGTGACTCATCAATGAGTGTCCGCACCTCGCGCCCGAGGGCATCATACACCACAATCCTCACCGGAATGCGACCCGGTCCTGCAATCTGATACCCGATGGATGTGGACGGGTTAAAAGGGTTCGGATAATTCTGCAGCAGTTCCGTACGTACTGGAACGGCATCCCCCGCTGCCGATACGGGATCCGACAGAATCCGCTCCCCGGCGACGGTCACGATCTCCAGTCTGTACCAGCTGTTCCGCCTGCCATCCGGGTCAAGAAATGCCGCGGTCCCCAGGGGTTCATGGTTGATGCGCCGGTACGCTCCGTCCACGCGGTCCGCACGATACACATGAATTTCGCGCACACCCCTGACGTTCCGGATGTCCCAGGAAAGAGCAATCCCGTTTCCCGTCGCCGCTGCAGTAAACGAAGCCAGGGACACGGCTGTCTCTTCCACCGCTGTCATGGGCTGACTCTTGTCTGCCACATAGGCCGTGTACATGCAGCGGATACCGTACGACAGACTGATATTGATCAGCAACTGCTTGAGCGAGTCTGTGGCACCTGACAGAGCAATCTGCCGTTCGAGATTGTCGATCTTCTCTTTCGCCCAGAGGCTCTCCACAAAATTCGACGATGTCGAGTCGGCAGGAAATGTGAGCATGGCGGAATAGACCGTCGGACCGCTGGCCGACTGGCCTCCAATAGTCAGTCCCGTTGTGCCGGGGACAGAGTACCGGCCCGTCAGGTAGAAACGGGATCCAGCATAGACCGTGCGCAATTGACGGGGATACAGATCGAACGCGTTGGGACCCATTTCCATACGCGTGTCTTTGATCAACGGAGAACTGACCTGGTCAAAGAGCCATCGCACTTCCGAAATAACCGGATCGGTGGGCAAAAGGAACATCGGAAATCCGAAGTTCTCGTATGCCATCGTCTCGAGGCGCACAACCCCCGGAGAAGCACTGATGGCAACAGGGAACAACGCGACGCCGGTGGAGTTCCACGTCTTCACGAGAGAGGGGAATGAAAGCGATAGGCCGTCCGAGAAGACGATCATCGCCTGGTTCATGCTATCGGCCGTGAATAGATTCAGTGCCGCCTGCAGTGAGGGACCCAGGCTCGAATACCCCGAGATTGTCAGAGCGTTGAGGAATGCTCTGGCTGAATCACGTGCGCCTGCAGTCGCCTGAACGGAGCGAGGTCTGAATGTGGTCAGTGAAGAGTTAAACCCGATGACGTTGAACTTGTCCTGTTCCTTCAGGAGCGTCAGGCAGTTCAGGATCGACTCTCTCGCCAGCTGGAACGGTGCCCCTGTTGCCACTCCGGATCGGTCAATCATGAAGACGATGTTCTTGGGAAGGGCTACGATCGAATCGGCCGGGGAGGGAGACTTCAGCATGAGAACGAAATGTCCGCCGCGCGTCGGCGTGCGGGAGGCATACAGATCATGCCCGAGCACAGCGGTCGGCGCCGTGTACGACAGCGAGAGGTCACCGGTCAGGTATACCTTCGACTGATGGGCAGTGACCGTCGCGTGCCTTGCATCCACCTGCACTATTCGCGGATCCTGCATCCCGGCCAAATTGATGGCGGTGATGTCGTCTGTTGCATTGACCTGAACCGACAGGGAGAGCTCGTCCAGCGGATACGTAAGGAAGATATCCGTATCCAGAGGATACCGGTACTCGATCCGGCCGCCATCATAGCGGCAGAGGGAAATGTATTTGAGAATAACGCGCTGCGTCTCTCCGGGATTAATGCCGGCGAGCAGTACCCTGATGGCGTTTGTCCCCAGGTAATTCGTCAGCTGTGCATCGATGCCGCCTTCGCCCGTGCCGGGGTTGGGCGCCTGTTCCTTCACCTTGAGCGGTGCACGGTAGAGCGTGTCATTCGACCAGAAAAGGAACTCCGTCGCCCTGGCGCCGGCCGGCAAAGGAAATGAGTAGACCGCATCGGTCGCGAGATGCCACTCGTTCACGAATTCCTGGTACACCGTTGTCACCGCGATCTGCCCGTGCAGCGTGACATCGATGCTCGTCATCCGGTGCCGGAGGAAATCTTTCGGATAGCTCTTGTTCTGCGGGCGCATAACGCCGTCGGCATGGACCGGAAGTGAACCAAACATGACCGCCGCGACAATGGCGAGGACGAGAGTGCGTGTGTGTGTGCGCATGGTCTGGTCCTCACCTGAGATAGAGAATTTTGGCCACAGCACTGCCGATGCACTCACCGGCAGAAGAGACGAACACCGCGCGGGCGAAATACACTCCGGTGGCCACGTCGAACCCCCGTTCATCACGTGCATCCCAGACGACCTCCCTCACACCGTCACCAAGCGGGAGTTGAATCCGGCGCAATTCCCGGCCAAGATAGTCGCACACAGTGACGTAAGCCGCTGATCGCCCCGGACTCTCCAGGCGCAGCGTCGTTCTGGGATTGAAGGGGTTGGGGTAGTTCACAAGACCCGCCTTCCCGGTCGCCATGCCGCCCGGAGCTGTGTACGTTGATACCGCACCTCCACCCAGTCCGGCATAATGCACTGTCACGGCTATGGTATGCAGCGTCGGCCCGGAGGCAGGCGCCTTGTACGAAATCATTATGCGCCGGCTGGTGTTTGAGAGCCCGATATCGACAAGGATATCCCGGAAATTGCCGAGATAGTCGTAGAACTTGCCTCCGGTGGCGTTGATAATGGGATTGTACCAGTCAGTCTGGTATGACACGGACCCAATCGCATAGACGAGTATGTTCGTTTCGAGCAAATGCGCTATTACCTGCTGACGGGTCCTGAACGTGGCCCAATCCGTTTCATGATAGGCGTTGTCGGTGATCCAGATGACCACGTGCCGTGAGAGCGGGTCCCATGGCAATGTGCATGCGCTGTCCAATGCGTCGAGCGAGTTTTCGGGTCCGTCACCTCCCTCGTGGGCATATTGAGCAGAAACCGAGTTCTTAAAGTCCGAGGCGCTGGTCGTAAAAGGGTAGACGTTCTCAACAGCGTCCAGGAATGTCACCATCCCCAGCCGGTATGCCATCCCCCTCGCAGCCAGCGAATCAGTAAAGGCAATGATATTGTTCTTCACTCCGTTGATAGCGCCGCTCATGCTTCCGGTGACATCGAGCACGAACACGATGTCACTCCTGGCCAATCCTCCAACCGTATCGCGTCCGATGGATGAGGGGGTGACCGGCACACCGTTATCAGTCAGGACTACATTTTTCGGAGCAAGAGTGTACACATACTGAAGCGTCGCCTGGCGCTGCACTTCAATGAACGCCGTCACATCCGGGTAACCGCCGGT
>JAGDMK010000373.1 GCA_017860635.1 Bacteroidota bacterium | reverse complement strand
GCGGCTGTGAACCCGGATCTGACGACAACGGCAATCGTGGCGATGGTTGTCGCCGGTCTGACCTTCTGGACACTCACCGAATATCTCCTGCACAGGTTTGTGTTCCATTATGAGCCGACGAGCACATGGGGCAAGTACCTGCATTTCATGATGCACGGCGTCCATCATGATTACCCGAACGACTCCAAGCGCCTGGTCATGCCACCTTCCGTCAGCATTCCGCTGGCATTGCTCTTCTACGGCCTGTTTACGCTCATACTGGGACCGGCCTACAATCTCCCCTTCTTTGGCGGGTTCATCATGGGATACATCTTCTATGATGAAATCCACTATGCCACACACCATGCCCCGATGAAGTTCGGGTTATGGCAGAAGATGAAACACCATCACGTGCTTCATCATTACCATGATCCCGGAAGAGGATATGGTGTCAGCTCGCCTCTGTGGGACTATGTATTCGGGACGATGGATCCCACCGAAGAGAAGTCTGCTGTCGAAGCCCGTCAGTAAGTGTTGTTGAAGTGAAGCAGTGGCGTGGGTCGGGTTACACCCCGCCGCCTTCCCGAACGCGTTGCGTTCCCGTACCGGGCTTCTGCCGTGCGGGGGTGACCTTTTCCGCATCTGTCACGCTGCTCTCGTCGTCAGCCAGCTGCATTCTTTCCTGTCATCACGATGCCGAGCGCAATCGACATGAGCCGCGCCTCGCTCTTGTCTGCCCGTGATGAAATCAGTACGGGCACCATTGCGCCCACGATCACGTGAGCAAGCATGAGTCCTGCGAAGTACGTTGCGCCTTTCGCCAGACTGTTCGACACTTCAATGGTGTGGCCCAGAAGGATGTCTGCCTGGCCGGCAACGGGTGAGCGCAGGTTCTTTTCCGCCGCCGCTTCGGGTGAGAGCGCGTTGTCCAGCGCAAGCGGTCCGTCGACGATGCATCCTGCAATCTGACCCCGTTCGCACATCTTGGAGAGCGCTGCTGCATCCAGGGTGGAGGGGAGGGCAGGATTGACAGACTCCGTCGCGGAGAGCACCGCGACCTTGGGAAGCGGATTGCCCAGGGCGTGGGCAACCTCCACCGCATTGAGTATCAATTCGCGCTTTGTCTTCAGGTCGGGTGTCGTCACGACTCCGCCATCGGTGACCATCACCAGGCGCTGCCTCGGGCCTTCTCCGTATTCGAACATGGTGACATCGGAAAGGGTCCGGCCGGTGCGCAACCCTGTTGTCTCATCGAGCACCGCTTTCATCAATGTCGATGTGTCGACGCTGCCCTTCATGAGCACATCGCCCTTGCCCGAGCGGACGAGGGCAAGGGATGTCTGCAACGCCTCCTGTGTTGTGGGGGCGTCATGGATCCCCATGGCTCCGGTTCCCTGGCCCGCAGAGATTTTCTTGCGATCGCCAACCAGCACGCACTGCACGCCGAGGGACTCCTGGGCTTCCCGGGCCGCAGTCAGTATCTCCGGACTGTGCGGAGCGACGATGATGATCCTTCGGCCTGCATAGTGCCGTGTGGCCGCACGGAGTTCAGCGAATGAAGTGATCATGCCGTTTTCCTCAGTATTCGAGTGGTGTTATCATGCCATGAAGCACTGCCCGCGTTTCCGCGGCCAGCGTGCGCATTTCATCTTCACCGGGATAGAGAAGAACCCTGGCAATGAAGCGCACGCGTTCCGCAATCCAGTCCGTGAGCATTGAGGAGGAAGCCAGTCCGCCGGTCAGCACCACGGCATGGACATTTCCCTTCAGCACGCACGCCATAGCCCCGATCTCTTTTGAAATCTGATAGGCCATCGCCTCGAAGACCTCGCGTGCGGTGTCATCCCCCTTCCGGATACGCTCTTCCACGTCCAGGGCGGAATTGGTGCCAAGGTATGCCAGCAATCCGCCATTGCCGGAGACAAGTTTCCGGATATCCCGTTCCGTGTAGGTGCCGCTGAAGCAGAGCGTGATGAACTGCTGGAGCGGGAGTCCGCCTGTGCGCTCGGGAGAAAATGGGCCATCGCTGTTGGCGTCATTGATGTCGATAATCCGGCCCCCGCGAACAGGTGCGACGGAGATGCCGCCGCCCATATGGACGATCAGGAGGGAAGACGATGAGAGGGGGATCTTCAACTCATCCACTGCCTTCCGCGCTGCTGCATGGATATTCAGGGCATGCGAGAGGCTGCTCCGCTGGATGAGGGGATGACCGCTGTACCGGGCCAGGGGTTCGAGTTCATCGACGGAGACGGGATCTACGACGTATGCCTCGCAGCCAAATTCCCGTGCGAGGGCATCTGCCATTGCGCAGCCAAGGTTTGACGCATGCTCGCCCTGGAGGTTAGCCCGCGCATCGTCGAGCATCCGGCTATTGACGTGATATGTCCCACCCGGAATCGGCCGGAACAGACCGCCCATTGCGACAACGGCTGACACCTTGGGGACGGATGCATGTGTCCACTCGCGCACCTGGTGCAGCCTGAATTCGTATTATACACTGCCATTTTTGTCGAGGTGGAGCCGGGATTGATGACGAGGATACGATGGGATTCTGTGGGAGTCACTTGGGTTTCTCCTCAGCAGATGCGTGGAAGTTGTTCGCCGGACAGCATGTCCACAATGCGCGTAGAACCGATCCGGTTCCGGAGTATCACGATACCCGGATGGGCATCCACGACCTTGCCGATGCGCGCTGCCCGGCGGCCGAGTGGATGTGCACTCATGGCCTGCAGAACACGGTCGGCTTCCGGCTCTGGAACGATGGCGATGACCTTTCCTTCGTTGGCGACATACAGGGGATCGAAGCCGAGGATTTCGCAGGCTCCCCGCACGTCCTCATCGATGGGGATCGCGCTCTCGTCGAGCTCAATGCCTGCGCCTCCCTGCGCGGTGAGCTCATTCAGCGTGCTTGCCACACCGCCGCGGGTGGGGTCGCGCAGCACATGAATCTCCGGGCAGATTGTCAGCATGGCTGCGACAAGGGAATTCAAAGGTGCTGTATCGCTGATGATTTGTGTGGCGAAGGAAAGCCCTTCGCGCACCGACATGATCGCAATGCCATGTTGCGCAATCGGCCCGTTGATGAGAACGGCATCGCCCGGGCGGATCCGCGATGGCCGGATATCCACCCCGGGCGGGATGACACCTATGCCGGATGTGGTGATGAAGACGCCGTCCCCCTTTCCACGGTCAACGACTTTGGTGTCTCCGGTGACGAGGGAGACGCCGGCCTGATCCGCCGCCGAACGCATCGCAGCAGCAATGCGCCGGAGGTCTTCCATGGGCAGTCCCTCTTCGAGAATCATGGCCGCAGAGAGATACAGGGGCTGCGCTCCACACATGGCCAGATCGTTGACCGTCCCGCA
>JAGDMK010000029.1 GCA_017860635.1 Bacteroidota bacterium | reverse complement strand
ATGGAAGGGCGGAGCATGATCATGATCCTCGTGCCCGACCGCAGCAAGAAAAAGGCGGAGGGCAAGGAAGGCAAAGAGGGGAAAGAAGTGAAGCCGGAGCAGAAAGCCGAGCCGGCCGTTGAAGCGAAACCCGTTGCCGGCTGAGCCCGGCCGGAAGACGGGAGTATTCATTACACCGAAAGGGAAGTACGATGCCAAAGAGCAAGACGCGCTCCGGCGCCAAGAAGCGGTTCAAGATGACCGCCAGCGGCAGGGTCAAGCGCGCAACAGCATACCGAAGCCACATCCTGACGTCTAAGTCGCGGAAACGGAAACGCAAGCTGCGCGGGACGCACTATGTCGCGACCGCTGACGAAAAGTCAGTGCGCGGAATGCTGAACGTGTAAGGGGGATCCCCCCGCGGCAGGCCACTGCCTGCCGTCTTTTCATTCACCACAACACAGAAAGAACAAGCGCAACTTATGCCACGCTCGCAGAACAAAGTTGCCTCCCACCGCCGTCGCAAGCGGATTCTCGGCCAAGCGAAAGGCTACTGGGGAGCGAGAAGCAAGGTCTATACCGTTGCCAAGCATCACGTGGACAAGGGCATGCAGTATGCCTACCGTGACCGCCGCACGAAGAAACGGACCTTCCGCCAGCTCTGGATCACCCGCATCAATGCGGGCGCCCGGTTGCATGGTACCACGTACTCGCGGCTGATTGCCGCACTCAACAAGAAAGAGATCGACATCAACCGTAAGATACTTGCCGATCTTGCGGCGAACAACCCGGCTGCGTTCGCCGAGGTTGTGAAGTTCGCCCTCGCCTGATCCAACCTGAATCTTCCCATACGACGGCATACGTGCGCCTGCGTGTGGGAAGATTCGCATTATCCGGAGTCCGCTCCCCATGCTCGATACGATCAACACCCTGCGGCAACAGGCGGAACAGGATCTCGCGGCAGCGCACGATCGCTCCGCACTGGAGGCCTTCAGGGTTACTTACCTCGCACGCAAAGGGAAGATTGCCGAATTGTTCGATGCCCTCCGCACGGTGCCGGCTGAGCAACGCCCGGCAATCGGAAAACACCTCAACGCCCTGCGTGCCGGAATCCAGGAACTCTTCGACCAGAAACTTGCCCGGACGGCAGAGGTCGCACCTCGTGCCCCGTCCCTGGACCTCACACTCCCGGGCCGGCGCCCGTCTGTCGGTTCACGGCACCTTCTGACACAGACCATGGACGAAATCAAGGCGGTCTTCGTCTCCATGGGGTTCGGCATCGCCGACGGTCCTGAAATCGAGGATGACTACCACAACTTTGGCGCGCTGAATTTCCCGCCGGACCATCCGGCACGGGACATGCAGGATACCTTCTTTCTTGACCGGACAGCGCTGCTCCGGACCCATACATCGCCGGTCCAGATCCGCGTCATGAAGGAGTATCCTCCGCCGGAAAGGGACCCTGATTTCGTTTATCAAACAGTTCTACGGCAGCTCGACGAAGTACCGGTTCCGGCCGACCTTCTTCCCGTTCACGGAACCCAGCGCGGATATCTACATCTCCTGCTTCCTCTGCGGCGGCAAAGGATGCAGGCTGTGCAAACAGATCGGCTGGCTGGAGATCCTCGGCTGCGGCATGGTCGACCCGAATGTCTTCACGTCAGTGGGATACGACCCGGAACGATATACCGGCTTTGCGTTCGGGATGGGCATCGAACGGATTGCGCTCCTGAGGCACGGCATCGATGACATCCGCCTCTTTTTCGAAAACGATATTCGATTCCTCAACCAGTTCTGACCTATGCATATCGTTCAACGTTGGCTGAAGCAGTACACGGACGTCCGGCTGTCGCCGGAAGAGATCACCGAACGCCTGACCATGATCGGGCTTGAGTTTGAATCCGTGGAGCGGCCGGGCGACAAGTACCAGGGCTTCGTCGTCGGAGAAGTCCTGGACGTCCAGCGGCACCCCAAAGCCGACCGGCTTACCGTGTGCCGTGTCTCGGTGGGAAAGGAGACGCTCCAGATTGTCTGCGGGGCGCCGAATGTTGCCGCCGGACAGAAGGTCCCCGTCGGACTCATCGGCGCAACAGTTCCCCGCAATCAGCATGATCCCTCCGGCAAACCGTTCGTCCTGTCGAAGGTGTCACTGCGCGGTGTGGAATCATCAGGGATGATCTGCTCCGCTCTTGAGCTCGACCTGGGAAAGGATGCCGAGGGCATTCTGGTGCTCGACGCGGACGCACAAGTCGGGCAGCCCCTCGCTGTGCATCTGGGGCTGGATGACGTTATCTATGATGTGGAGATCACGCCGAACAGGCCCGACTGGCTGAGCCACATCGGATTTGCCCGCGAGCTCTCCGTCCTGACCGGCAAGCCGGTGAAAATTCCGACAGTCCGGCTGAAAGAAGGGAAGGAGCCGATCTCCCGGTACCTCTCGATCACGGTGAAGGACACGGTGAACTGTCCGCGGTTCGCAGCGCGCATGATCCGGGGTGTTCGCATCGCGCCGTCGCCGAAGTGGCTGCAGCAGTGGCTGACGCTTGCGGGCCTGCGTCCAATCAATAACATCGTGGACATCACCAATTTCGTGATGTACGAGTGCGGCCATCCGATGCATGCCTTTGACTTTGCGCTTCTGGAAAAAGGCCGGCTCGTGATCCGCCCGGCACGCAAAGACCTCCGGTTCACCACACTGGACGGAAAAGAGCACGCGATGCCCGAGGGAGCGGTCATGGTGTGCGACGGAAACAAAGAGGTGTCTATCGCAGGCGTCATGGGTGGCGCCAATTCGGAAATCCGGCCTGACACCGTTGATGTGGTGCTGGAGAGCGCGTACTGGAATCCTTCGAGCATACGGAGGACGGCGAAGACACTCGGGATAAGCACGGATGCATCACAGCGGTTTGAACGTGGTGCTGACCCGAATGCCGTGCCGTATGCGCTGAACCGCGCCGCGGCTCTCGTGTGCGAACTGGCAGGCGGCACGCTTCTGAAGGGCGCGATCGATGTCTATCCAAAACCAATCCGGCCACGGACCGTTTCACTCCGTCCGGCCAGAGCGAACGCCGTTCTCGGCACCGCAATCCGGCCGTCACAGATGGTGGGGTACCTCAAGCCGCTCGGCCTGCGTCCGCTGAAACGCACAACCGCGCAGATCACGTTTTCCGTCCCCACGTTCAGGGTGGACCTCGAGCGTGAGATCGATCTGATCGAAGAGATTGCGCGGGTGTACGGATACAACAACATCGATGACAAAACGCGCACGAGCGTGGATTTCGTGCAACCCTTCGCCAGGGAGACTCCGGCCGACCGCATCAGGGAAAAGGCTGTTGCCGGGGGATTGAGGGAGGTCATCACCAACTCCATGCAGGATGAGTACCGTTCGGGCCTGGGCCGCCGTCAGCCGGTGAAGATTCTGAATCCTCAGAATCAGGACATGGTCCAACTGCGAACGAGCCTGGTCCCCGGCATGCTGGATGTCGTTGCCAGGAACATCCGGGCGAGCATGTTCGATATGCGTCTGTTTGAGATCGGGCACGTGTTCAGCATGAGTGATCCCGGGGAAGCCACGCTAGTTGAAAAATACAGGGAGGAAGAGCGGATTGCGCTGCTTTTGACGGGGAATGCGGAAGAGGTGCACTGGTCCCGCGGGGCCCGTACTGTTGACTTTTTTGACATGAAGGGTGTCGTGGAGGGTCTTCTGGGGGCCTTAGCACTTGACAAATGGCGTGTAATTTCTTATTCTACCGACGATGGTTTAACCGAAGACGCCCTAGCCCTTGAAATACATGGAAGTTATGCCGGTCACTTTGGCAGGGTTCGAGCTGAGGTTCTGAAGTTCTTTGGTATTGAGCAGGATGTCTTTGTGGCAGAGTTCGTGCTCGCGCCGATGAGCGGGATGGAAAGCCGGAGGTTTGAACCGCTTCCGCGGTATCCCCGGGTTCGGCGGGATGTCGCATTCGGAGTGCGGCAGGAGCTGGAGGCCGGAGCAATTGTTGACGTGATCCGGGCCTTAGCCGGCGAACTTCTTCAGGGTGTAGAGGTGTTTGATGTCTACCAGGGTGCGAATCTGCCAGCAGGGACCAAGAGTCTTGCTTTCACTCTGGACCTTCTGTCGCGTGAAGGCACGCTGACAGAAGCGGACATTGAGGCAGTCATGCAACGGGTCATCAAAGGTGTGCAGGAATCGTGTGGGGCAACGTTGCGCGGAGTCAAGGAGTAACCCACGACCGACAAGGATAACGGCACCAGCGTGGAGACCGCACCCGTTTCAACACCAGCGACACAGCCCGCCGATGTGCGGGCAATAGAAACCGCTCTGAAGGCGCTGTGGGAGCGCGTCCGCCTTGCGGGCGACCTCGTTCAGAATCTGCGCGAAGAGCGGCAGGCGTTGCTGTCGCAGGTCGAGCAACTGCGCGGCGACGTTCAGCACTTGCAGGAAGAGTTGGGGCGTAAGGATCAATTGCTGAAGAAGTCCCAGATCGAGCGGATCCAGCACCTGGCTGCGGGCGAACCTCTCGCATTCCCCGACGGGGAACGCGAAGCAATGACGCGCAAGGTGAAGGAATTGCTCGTCAAGATCGACGCGTATCTGTGATACGGTCGACGGTGAGCACACATGACAACGGATAAGAAAAGCATAAAAGTCCGGATCTTCGGCTCTGAGTATCCCCTCAGGGGTGAGAGCGAGGAGTTCACACGGCGGGTTGCAACGTATGTGGATGAGATGATCAATACCATTCACGGGAAGATTCCGGAGCAGCCCACGCTGACAGTCGCGGTATTGTCCGCGCTTAACATCACGGAAGATCTGTTCAAAGAGCGCGAGCGCGCACGGAGCGTGTCTTCATCGGTGGAGCAGGAGCTCGACCTGATGACGAATCATCTGGACAGCATCCTCCGCGAAACCTGACTGTTCTTTGCATCGTTGTCTGTTGTGTGACGTACGGATACGATAATCCGCACCGTCAACCGTTTCACTACACAAATAAAGAACCAACACTTGTAGTCATGGGAGCCCGACTCACGGGCGTCGATTACAGGCCTCATCCGCCATCTGGCGGTTACTTGCGATGACCTGAACGGTTGCTCAGTGCGGATTTTTTTTGCCTCGAAGAAATGCGGAGGATGTATGGATCTGGTTTTGTCAGTCCCCCTGGTGCTGATCGCGACCGCCGTTGCGGGGTTCGTCATCGGGTGGATTGTGTACACTCGGACCAGCAAGCACAAACTCAATGCCGCCCGGGAACAGTCGCGCAAGCTGCTCGCTGATGCTGAGAAGGAAGCCGACACGCTCAAGCGCGAGAAATTGCTTGAGGTGAAAGATGAGTGGTACCAGAAGAAGAAAGAGTTCGACGCGGACGTCCAGAGTAAACGCAACAAGCTGGCTGCACAGGAGAAGGGACTGGAAGTGCGCGAGGAGAACATCGACCGGAAAGTCGAGCTTCTGGGGAAGAAGGAACGCGAGCAAGCCGGGCTGAAACGGTCCATCGATGAACGCACGCGCGCACTCGATTCCCGCCAGGAAGAGCTGGAACGGCTGCTCCAGGAGGAGAACCAGAGGCTGGAACGCCTGTCCGGTTTGACCCGTGAAGAGGCGAAGCGGCAACTCATCGAAAACCTTGCCGGCGAAGCCCGCGCGGAAGCAGCACTCCAGCTCAAGGAAATCCGCGACACTGCGCGGGACGAGGCCAAACGGGAAGCCCAGAAGCTGATCGTCCAGGCGATCCAGCGGACCGCCGCCGATCATTCCGTAGAAACGACTGTCAGTGTCCTGAATATCCAGAGCGACGAGATGAAGGGACGGATCATCGGACGGGAAGGACGGAATATCAGGGCTTTTGAAGCTGCCACCGGCGTGGACGTGATCGTGGACGATACACCGGAGGCGGTCATCCTCTCGGCATTCGATCCCTTCCGGAGGGAGGTCGCTCGCCTTGCCCTTGAACGGCTGATCGCAGACGGGCGCATCCATCCTGCCCGGATCGAAGAAGTGGTCGAGAAGGTCCGTTTGGAACTGGAAGAGGAAGTGCTGAAGGTCGGCGAAAACACGATGCTGGAAGTGGGCCTCCATGGTGCACACAAGGAGATCCTCCGGCTGATCGGCAAAATGAAGTACCGGTCCAGCTACGGGCAGAACATGCTCCAGCACAGCGTCGAGGTTGCATTCCTGACGGGAGCCATGGCTGCAGAGCTCCGTCTCGATTCCACGCTGGCCAAGAGGGCCGGACTCCTGCACGACGTCGGGAAGTGCGTCGACAAGAACATCGAGGGGCCGCACGCCCTCCTCGGCTTCGAACTGGCCAAGAAATTCGGGGAGCACGCAATCGTTGCCAACGCGATCGGCTCGCACCACGAAGATATTCCGATGGAATCTCCGATCGCGGCGCTGGTCCAGGCGGCCGATGCCATCAGCGGTGCCCGGCCCGGCGCCCGGCGGGAATCGGTGGAAGGATATGTCAAACGACTCGAGAAGCTCGAAGAACTGGCTCAGGGGTTCCGCGGTGTCTCCAAGACCTACGCCATCCAGGCGGGGAGAGAAATCCGCGTTGTCGTAGAACAGGACAAGGTGGATGATGTGCGCGCGGACCAGCTTGCGCACGACATCTCCCAGAAAATCCAGAGGGAAATGGAGTACCCCGGGCAGATCAAAGTGACCGTCATCCGCGAGTACCGTTCCGTTGCCTACGCCAAATAAGCACGGATATCTGCGCGTCGGGGTGACTGGAGGGATCGGGGCAGGAAAGAGCGAAGTGTGCAAGCTCTTTGCACAGCGCGGCAGGACTGTGCTCTCAGCCGACCGTGTTGCGCGCGAGCTGATGGAGACCGACGCAGCAGTGGCCGCCGGAGTCCGGCGGCTGTTTGGCAGCGAAGCGTACAACGCCGACGGCACGCTCAACACCGCGCATGTTTCCGGCATCGTCTTCGAAGATGCACAGCAGCGTGCCCGGCTCAACGCGCTTGTCCATCCCATCGTGATCGAGAAGATCCTGAACGCGATGGATGCCCTTCCGGTAGCGCAACGCTCCCCGTACACCATCGTTGAAGCGGCTCTCCTGTACGAGAGCGGCATGCACAAATACCTTGATGCCGTCATCGTCGTGCATGCAACGGAAATTGTCCGAATCGAACGCCTTCTGGCCAGGGATGGGGCCACACGGGCGGAAATCGTGAAGCGCTTCCGGGCGCAGCTCCCGGCAGGGGAGAAGCGGGAGCGGGGTGATTTCGTGATTCTGAACGATGGTCCCCGATCCGGACTCCCTGACAAAGTGGTATTTCTCGACTCCCTGCTGACACAGATGGCAGGTTGATTCTCAAGGTTTTTCTGAGTACGTTCATCGTGAGTGATGAAGGCGGTCCAACTCAACACAATCAAGGGAGGTTGCGTATGAAGCAGTTGATCGCGGTTGTTCTTGTGCTCACCATGGCAGTTGGCACGAACCTGGCTGCCGACAATTCCAAGCCGATCCAGAAAGCCGGGAGCACGGCACTCATGTTTGATCTGGGTGGGCTCGCCAATCTCGCCGCCGGCAACTACCAAGGCGGCGTGGGATTCAAATACTACATCTCCAATGGCTTTGCAGTACGCGCCGCTGTCGGGTTCGGCATGACCAGCACGACCACGAAGAACCAGGCTGACCCGATTCCGACGACACAGGAATCCGAGAGCAAGTACACCGCCATGAACTTCACGATTGCTCCGGGCATCCAGTACAACGTCGCGACCAGCGCTGCTGTGGTGGCATACGTGGGAGCCCAGATTTCCTACTCAATGGGCAGCCAGAAGCGGACGGGGAACGCCAACAATTTCAACGTCAGCTTCACCAAGGATCACGAGTACAAGGAATCCACATCCACATTCGGCGGCGCGGTATTCGTGGGCGTGGAGTGGTTTGCGTGGGACAACATCAGCTTGGCAGGTGAATACCGTTTCAGCTTCTCGACCACAAGCGGCACGGCCGATTCGAAGAATGCCACGACCTCGGAGTCGACAGATGCTCCGTCATCCACCGCATTCGGACTCAATTCCGGCAACGCGGCGAACCTGACGCTGTGTGTGTACTTCTAGACACACACGCGATCGAAATCTCAGAAGGCGGTCGGAACCCCGGCCGCCTTCTTTTCTTCATCCGCCCGGCAGGACGCATTCACCAGGGAGTGCACTCTTCCAATGACACATCGCTTCGATGTACTCGTCATCGGGACCGGCATCGCAGGGCTGTCGTATGCTCTCAAAGCCGCACGATTCGGTTCGGTCGCCATTGTCACGAAGAAGCAGCGGGCTGAATCCAACACGAACTATGCCCAGGGCGGCGTGGCTGCCGTGATGTCACAGGTGGATAGCTTCTCAAGCCATGTCCGCGATACACTCGGCACCGGCCTCGGCCTGAGCCACCAGGATGCAGTGGAAACGATGATTCGCGAAGGTCCGGACCGGCTGCGCGAGCTGATCGATATCGGGGCCCAGTTTACGTACACCGACGGCCATCTTGATTTGGGGCGGGAAGGCGGCCACTCTGCAAACCGGATCGTGCACGCGCGGGACTTCACCGGCAGGGAAATCGAACGGGCGCTCCTCCACGCAGTCTCCACGAATCCGAACATCAGGATTTTTGAAGACCACGTGGCGCTGGAGATCATCACCGAACACCACGTGCGCACCTCACCCGCAGTCCGCCCGACAGGCCCGATCCATTGCTGGGGGGCATATGTTCTGCACAGCCTCGAGCGCCGCGTGGATACGTTTCTCGCCCGGCTGGTGATGCTGGCTACCGGAGGACTCGGACAGGTGTATCTGCACACAACAAATCCCCCGATTGCCACGGGGGACGGTGTGGCAATGGCCTGCCGGGCAGGTGCGATGATCGCGAACATGGAGTTCATCCAGTTCCACCCGACGACGCTGTTCAATTCGGGGTCTCCATCGTTTCTGATCTCTGAAGCGGTTCGCGGGTTCGGCGGGGTGCTCAGAGCAAAAGATGGCGATGAGTTCATGCACCAGTACGACCCCCGCAAAGAGCTTGCCCCGCGCGACATTGTCGCCTATGCAATCGATACAGAGCTCAAAAAGCGGGGCGACGAATACGTGCTGCTCGATCTGCGCCATCTCCCTGCGGCACAGGTGCGCGACAAGTTTCCCCATATCTATACCACCTGTCTCGAGAAGTACAAGCTGGACATCACGCGCGAACCCATCCCGGTCGTTCCTGCCGCGCACTACTCCTGCGGCGGGGTCATGACGGATATCGACGGGCGGACAAACATTGCCGGGCTGTTTGCCTCTGGCGAGGTGAGCATGACCGGCGTCCACGGCGCCAACCGGCTCGCCAGCAATTCGCTCCTCGAAGCCCTCGTCTTCTCCGACCGCGCAGTGCGGGCAGGGGAGGCTCAGCTCCGGGAAAATCCGCGGGATGTCCCTGCGGTCGGCCCCTGGGACGACAGCGGCACGCTGAACAGCGAGGAATGGATCCTGATCGAGCACAACCGCCGCGAAATCCAGCAGATCATGTGGGACTACGTCGGGATCATCCGTTCGGATCTTCGCCTCGACCGCGCACTGCGGCGGATGGAACTGATCCGCGATGAGGTGGAGGACTTCTACAAGCGCACCAAGGTGACCGAAGGGCTCATCGAGCTCCGGAACCTCGCACAGTGTGCCCTGCTCATTATCCGCTGCGCCAGAATGCGGAAGGAGAGCAGGGGACTGCACGTGACGACGGACTATCGCGATCGGGACGACGCAAACTTCCTCCGCGATACGATCCTTTCCTAGTCCTCAACTCCGCTCGCATGCCGGATGAATCGGACCGGCAGTGAGTCGGGTCCCGAATCCCCGTTTCCTTCCCGCTCGCATGCCGGATGAATCGGACCGGCAGTGAGTCGGGTCCCGGATCCCCCGGATCCCCGTTTCCTTGACTATCGCGGCCAAAATGGATATATTTTCGCATGCCATACGCCACGCGCACTTCTGTCAATACTCACCGGCAAGTCGAAAACGCCCATTATCGCAAGACCACACTGGATAACGGCATCCGTGTGGTGAGCGAGAATATTCCGCACGTCCGTTCCGTTTCGATCGGAATCTGGGCCAATGTCGGCTCCCGGGACGAGGGTCCTTCCCAGAATGGCATCAGCCATTTTCTGGAACACATGGTCTTCAAGGGGACCAAGAACCGGAACGTGCGCGACATTGCGCAAAGTCTGGAATCCCTCGGGGGATATCTCAACGCATTCACCACGAAGGAACAGACCTGCTTCTATGCCCGCGTGCTCGATACGGACATCGGACAGGCCATGGACGTGCTTGCGGATATCGTCCTGAATGCGACCTTCGAAAAGCGGGAGATGGAGAAAGAGAAGCTGGTCGTCATTGAGGAACTGAAGAATTCCGAAGACGATCCGGAAGATATCATTCACGACTACTTCGAGCGTTCCATTTTCCCCGAGCATTCCCTCGGGTATCCGATCATTGGGACCGAAGAGAATGTCAAGCGATTCAAGCGCGAAAACCTGCGCTCTCATGTGGTGGAGCACTATCTCCCTTCGCGGATCGTGATATCGGCTGCAGGTCATGTCGATCATGACGATCTCGTGCGGCTGGTGACCAGGTATTTCCGGCGACTGCGCAACGAAGGCAAGGATCAGATCCGGGCGGCGGGCCCGGTTCGTTCCGGGACGGGGACGACGGTGGAATATACCCGCCCGATCAACCAGGCCCATATCTGCCTGGGAACGCTGGCCTACAGCATCTCCCACCCCGACCGGTACGTCCTGATGCTGACCAACGCCCTCCTCGGGGAAGGGATGAGTTCCCGGCTGTACCAGAGCATTCGCGAGCAGCACGGTCTCGCGTATACGGTCTATTCGTTCGTCAACCTGATGAGCGATACGGGGCTGTTCGGTACCTATCTCGGGACTGACCGGAAGAACATCAAGGATGCGATCGACCTGGTCTACCACGAGCTGGACAAGCTGAAACGGCGCAACGTTCCCATGACGGAACTCCAGCGGACAAAGTCGCAGATCAAGGGAACCATGATGCTCGGGCTGGAGAACATGTCCGGCAGAATGATCCGCCTGGGCAGCGCCGAGCTGTATGTGGAGCAGTACGTGTCCCTCGATACGATTCTGGAGAGGGTCGACGCAATTACGCCCGATGACATCCACCGGGTTGCCAACGATGTGTTTGACGAAAAGCGGTTCTCTGCGGTGATTATCCGGCCTTCCTAGCGTTGTACGCACCCATGATCACACTGAACGACTTGAATCCCCATCTGCTCCATGCACAGTATGCGGTGCGCGGACCGATTGTGCAGCGGGCCCAGGAGCTCGAGGCACAGGGGAAGAAAATCATCTACTGTAACATCGGAAACCCTCAGGCCCTGAAACAGCGTCCGCTCAGCTTCCTGCGGCAGGCGCTCAGCCTTCTGGAAAACCCCGGACTCCTGGACGACCGGGAGATTTGCGACCGGTATCCCGAAGACATCGTCGCCAGGGTCAGGGAGATTCTCAAAAAGCACCCTCACGGAACCGGCGCCTACACGCAAAGCCCGGGTATCCCGTTTGTCCGGCAGGCGGTGGCCGACTTCATTGCGCGGCGCGATGGTGTCCCGGCTGACAAGGAGCATGTCATTCTCACCGACGGCGCCAGCAAGGGCGTACAGGCCGTGCTGCTCGCGCTGTTGAAGAACCCGAATGACGGGGTGATGATACCCATCCCCCAATACCCGCTCTACAGTGCCACGCTGGAGCTGTACGGCGGACGGCAGGTGGGGTATTTTCTTGACGAAGAGAATCGCTGGCAGCTGAATGAGCAGATCCTGACCGCGAGCTACACAAAGGCGGTGTCGGGTGGAACGCATCCGGTGGCGCTGGTCGTTATCAACCCGGGAAATCCGACAGGCGCAGTCCTCTCGCGCGACAATGTGGACATGATCATCCGGTTTGCCCGCGCGCACTCACTCTCGCTCATCGCCGACGAGGTGTATCAGGAGAACGTGTACGACCGCAGCGCGAAGTTTCACTCGTTCACCCGGGCGATGTGGGAGAACGGCGTACGCGACGTTACGCTCTTCACCCTGCACTCTGTCTCGAAGGGATTTCTTGGGGAGTGCGGCCACCGCGGCGGCTACCTGGAGATGCGGAATATCCCGGATGACGTGCTCGCACAGTTCATCAAACTCCAGTCCATCAGTCTGTGCGCGAATGTCAGCGGACAACTCGCAACCTACTTCATGGTCGCGCCGCCGCAGCCGGGGGACGCATCCTACGAGACGTACGTCAGGGAACGCGACGGGGTCCTGAATGGACTGAAGCGCAAAGCGGAGATCCTCGGAAACGGCGTGAACACGATCAAGGGGATGTCAGTGGATGTGCCGCAGGGCGCGATGTACGCCTTCGTCCGTTTCCTGCTGCCTCCGGAAAAGGGGGTGGACGCCGCCGCCATGACGCCCGAAGAACGCGAACAGTATGAGGCGCGGCGGGATTCGGCATACTGCCTTGCCCTCCTGGAGGAGACCGGCATCTGTGTTGTCCCCGGGTCCGGGTTTGGACAGAAAGCCGGCACGTTCCATTTCCGGACGACGTTTCTCCCGCCGCAGGATGAAATCGAAAGCCTCGTGCAGCGCCTGAAGTTGTTCCACGAAAAGTACGTTCACGCATTGGAAGAAGCCTGACATGGTCACGATCACGGTCGACGGACGAACGCTCCAAACGGAAGACGGTCGCACGATCATCGAGGCAGCCCGGGACCACGGCATCGACATTCCCCACTTCTGCTGGCATCCGAAACTCTCCATGTCGGGCAATTGCCGGATGTGTCTCGTGGAAGTAGAGAAGCTCCCGAAGCTGGTCATTGCCTGCGGCACGAAGGTGGTCGAAGGGATGGTCGTCCGTACCAGCACCCCCCGTGTACTGAACGCCCGCGAGGCGGTCATGGAGTTCCTGCTGATCAACCATCCGCTGGACTGCCCGATCTGTGATGAAGCAGGGGAGTGCAAGCTCCAGGACTATGCGTACAAGCACAGCGTCGGGTACAGCAGGTTCACGGAGGACAAGGTCCACAAACCGAAACGAGTCGAGCTCGGCCCGCATGTCATGCTCGATACCGAGCGGTGCATCATGTGCTCGCGCTGCGTGCGATTCTGCGCCGAGATCGCGCAGGCTCCGCAGCTGACGTTTACCCAGCGCGGGGATCACGTGGAACTGACGACGTTCCCCGGGCAGCAGCTCGACAACCCCTATGCAATGAACACGATCGACATCTGTCCCGTGGGAGCGCTGACGAGCCGCGAGTTCCGGTTCCGTGCACGCGTGTGGGAGATGTCGGCCACCGATACCATCTGCCCGGGCTGTGCCCGCGGCTGTTCGATGTTCTCCTGGGTCCGCAACAACGAGATCCTGCGTCAGACCCCGCGCTACAATCCGGAGGTCAACGAGTACTGGATGTGCGACAAGGGGCGGCTGGAAACATACAAGGCCGTGAATGCCGAGACGCGGATCAAGGCCCCTGTCGTGAAGACCGAAGGAGAGTATACTGAACTGGCCTGGGACGAAGCGATTGCGCGCGTGGCATCAGAGTTCCGTGTCTACCGGAAGGCGGAGATTGCCGTTTTCGGTTCGGCCTTTGCGACAAATGAGGACAACTATCTGCTCCAGAAGTTCGCCCGCGACGTCCTGGGGACAAAACACATCGTGGTGATTCCGCATGTCGTTCCCGGCGACGAAGATGCGCTGCTCATCCGCGCAGACAAGACGCCGAACTGGCGGGGGGCTGCGGCGCTGGGGATGACGGATCCGGCCAACCTTCCGCAGATCCTTCAGGCCATGCGCGAAGGCGCCATCAAAGCCGCGTATGTCATGGAGGACAATGTTGCCGCGGATCCTGCCATCGCCTCGGCTCTGTCGCGCCTGGACTTTCTTGTCGTGCAGGCGACGAATGAAAACGAGACCACACGGCTGGCTGATGTGATCCTCCCCGCAGCCGCATTTGCAGAACGCCATGGAACGTTCACGAATTTCCAGGGGCGCGTCCAGCGTATCCGTCCGTCCGTCGCAACGCTCGATCAGGACAGAGCTTCGGACGGGCTTGCCATGAGCAGGCTGGACCGGTTCGGGACCTCCTTCGACCGCTGGGGGCGCGGCGTGAAGCGTGACGCGCGGCCGAGCTGGAAAATCATCGCAGGCATCGCATCGGTGATGGGCATGAAGTACCGCTACACGACTGCCGAGGATGTCTTTGCAGAACTGGCGTCAACGGTGGAGGCGTTCAAAGGGTTGACCTACCGCAGCATCGGCAACCGCGGTCAGGTGCTTGCTGCCCCCCGTGAACAATCCGTGCGCTCCTGAACACCGGCTTGGGAAAAGGCTGAAGGTATGGAATTCTTCCTCGTCTCGCTCATCAAGATCGTCATGGTCCTGGCGGTCATCCTGCTCACGGTGGCGAATCTGGTCTACTTCGAGCGCAAGATCAGCGCGTTCATTCAGAACAGGATCGGACCGAACCGGGTCGGACCGTGGGGGTTGCTCCAGGCGCCCGCCGATGTCCTGAAGCTTTTCATCAAGGAAGATATCGTCCCCGCGCAGGCCAACCACTTCGTTCACACGCTGGCCCCGATCATCTCCATCACCGTCGCCCTCTGCACGTTTGCCGTGGTCCCGTTTGGCAGCACCATCACGCTGTTCGGACGGGAGATCAAGCTGTTGATTGCCGACGTGAACATCGGGATCCTCTACGTGCTGGCCATGACGTCGCTGGGCGTCTACGGTCTGACGTTGAGCGGCTGGGCGTCGAACAACAAATACTCGCTGCTCGGCGGACTCCGCTCCTCCGCGCAGATGATCAGCTACGAGCTCTCCATGGGACTCTCGGTGGTCGGCGTCATCATGATCGCCGGGACGGTTGAGCTGGACCGGATCGTGGAACTCCAGTCGGGGTGGGCCTGGAACGCGGTGCTAACGCCCATCGGCTTCATCACCTTTCTGGTCGCATCGTTTGCCGAGACCAACCGGCTTCCGTTCGACCTCCCGGAAGCGGAACCGGAGCTGGTTGGCGGATACCACACGGAGTACAGCGGGATGAAGTTCGGTTCCTTCTTCATGGCAGAATATGCAAACATGATCACCTCCAGTGCGATCATTGTGACGCTGTTCCTCGGCGGTTATCAAATCCCGTATGCAGAACACCTGGGTCTTTCCGCCACCTGGCTGAGCATCTTTCAGATTCTTGCCTTCATGGTGAAAGTGGCGCTGATGCTCTTCTTCGTCATGTGGGTGCGCTGGACTCTGCCACGGTTCCGCTATGACCAGCTTATGAATCTCGGATGGAAGGTTATGCTGCCCCTGGGTCTGGTGAACCTTGTTGTGACGGGCGGATGGCTTCTCCTGGCAGGACGGTGAGCGGATTGGCCACGGCGATCAAGAGGAGAACTCGCGGCTATGCATGACTCTAAGGTCACGGTGACCCGGCAAGTGCGGAAGAAGGATCTCACGCTCTTCCAGCGCACGTACATCCCGGAGATCGTCAAAGGGATGGTGCTGACGCTCCGCCATTTTTTCAGGCCGAAATTCACACGCCAGTATCCTGAGGAGCGGTGGAATCCACCCTCATCGTTCCGCGGCCGCCCCGTTCTGGTCGAAGAGGCCGGCGTGGAACGATGCGTTGCGTGCGGGTTGTGCGCACGGGTGTGCCCTGCGCTGGCCATCGAGGTGCAGGCGTCAGAAACAGAGCTGGTCAAGGAGCGCTATCCCGTCCGGTTCGAAATCAATATGCTGCGCTGTATCTTCTGCGGCTTCTGCGAAGAAGCCTGTCCGGAAGAGGCCATTGTGATGAGCGATGAGTATGAACTGGCGTTTCTGAAGTCCGAGGATGCGATTTTCGGAAAAGACCGGCTGCTGATGTCGACGGACCGGCTGAGGCCCCGGCTCGAATTTCTCCGAAAGGCGCGGTAACGGTGGGGGGCAGCCGGCGATGGTGGGGCGACAGGCCCACTTCCGGGCCCCTGGACAGGAAGTCCCATGGGAACATTCTGGCTCGAAATTCTCGGCGTCCTTCTTCTCATCCTGCTGGTAGGATTCTTCTCTGCGGCTGAGGTCGCAGTGCTATCCGCCCGCAAGAGCCGCATGCAGGAGCTTGCGGATGAGGGGAACACTGCCGCAGCCACCATCCTTGCGTTTCACTCCGACCCCGAACATTTCCTCGCAACCATACAGGTCGGCAACATCTTTTCGCTGATTCTTGCCTCGGTGCTTGGCGGCATTATCGGGTTTCAGGTCCTCGTGCCGGCACTGGAATCCAGCTCGAATCCGTGGATCGTGGAAGCGAGCAACTGGATCTCCCTCGTTGTGATTGTGGTTGCACTCGCAAGCGCTGTGCTGGTGATCGGTCAGCTGGTGCCCAAGTCGCTGGCACTCCGGTCGGCAGAACCCGTCGCCCTGGCCCTTGCTGCACCTTTGCGCCTGTTCGGGACGCTCTTCCGCTACCCGGCGCGGTTCCTCGCCTTCGCCAGCAATCTGATTCTGCGTCCCTTCAAAGACCGGACCTCGTTTGCCGAGGCGCGGATCACCGAAGAGGAATTCAAGCTGATGCTGGAAGAGGGAACCAAGACCGGCGTCATCGACACTACGGAACACAGACTCATCACCAGCATCTTCGAGTTCACCGATACCACGGTGAGGGAGGTCATGGTGCCGCGGCCGGATGTCGTTGCGTTGAACATCGACACGCCGCGCGAAACCATCGTCCGCGTGGTGCTGGAAGAAGGGTACTCCCGGATGCCCGTCTACCGGGAGACGATCGACCATATCGTGGGCATCGTCTATACGAAAGATCTCCTCGGACTCCTGGAATACCGGAACGTGATCATCCTGCAGGATGTCATCCGGCCGGCCTACTTCGTGCCCGAAGGCATGAAGATCTCCCAGCTGATGGCGGAGCTGCAGAAACGCAAGATGCACATGGCTGTCGTGATCGATGAGTTCGGGGGGACCGAAGGGATCATCACGATGGAGGATATCATCGAAGAGATCGTCGGGGAGATCCACGATGAGTATGACGAAGTGCTCAAGGACATCGAGCAGTCCGCGGACGGGAGCTTCCTGGTCAACGGACGGTTGTCCATCAAAGACTTCAACGAGCGCTTTCAGTGCGAAATCCCGGAAGATGCCGGGTATGAGACCGTGAGCGGATTCCTGAACAAGGTGACGGGCAGGATTCCGGAAATGAACGAAGAGATCGCATACCAGAAGATGGCCTTCACCATCGTCCGTAAGAGTCAGCGCAGAATCCGCCAGGTGAGGGTAAGGATCCGGCCTCAGGTATGAGTCCGCCGGCATCGGGCCCCCGCACTCCGCTCTGTTCCGTCGTTATCGCCACCTGGAACACACGGGATCTCGTTGCCGACGCCCTCGCGTCGCTCACACGGCACAGCACACCGGAGACCACGGAAATCATCGTGGTGGACAATGGCTCGTCGGATGGGACGTGCGATCTCATCCGGGCGCAGTTCCCTGAGGTCATCCTCAAATGCGAAGAAAAGAACACGGGGTACGCACCGGCCAACAACAGAGGGATGCGTGCGGCACACGGACGGTATGTCCTCCTGCTGGGCAGCGATACGGTCGTCAGAGCAAACACGATTCCGGTGATGTCCGGGTTTCTGGATGCCCATGCGGATGTTTCGGCAGTAGCATGCAGACTGGTCAATCCCGACGGATCTCCTCAGATGTCGTGCAGACGCTTCCCCCGGCTCCGTGATGCGGTGGCGACATACCTTTCCCTGCACATACTTGCTCCCCGGTACACGATGAAGGGCTTCGATTTTCACGCCACGCAGGAGGTGGAACAACCTGCCGCCACGTGCCTCATGCTACGTCGGGAGGTGCTCGGGCGGCTGGGTGGTTTCGACGAAGCGTACACCATTCTCTATAACGATGTGGATCTCTGTAGGCGGCTGAAGAATGACGGCGGCCGGATCTTTTACCTGGGAGAGACCGAAGTAGTGCATCTCGGGAGCAGGACCACGCGCACGGCGCCTCCGGAGGTGCGTCTCGAAATGTACAGAAACATCCTGCGCTATTTCAGGCAGTACCACGGGCAGGCGGCCCGGTGGGTGCTGACACCCATCCTCACTGTACGGCTGCTTGCCGCCACACGCAGCGCTCTGGCCTTCCGCCTCGTCTCGCCGGATTCAGAAGGATGGTCAGCATGATCGGCGACGATATCCGCTCGCGCGTGTTCCGCGACACCACCAGGCTCTACCTGGACTACCCGTCCCACATCGTCGCACCCCCGCTCATCCGGTTCGCGCGTGCGCATGCCGGGAAGTGCATTCTCGACCTCGGATGTGCGACCGGGAACTACTGCCTGCACCTGCAGGGACTGGGCTACGCAGTGCGTGGCGCAGATGTCAACGCAGAGTATGTGGAGATCGCCCGGAAACGCGGCGTCGATGCGGTGGTGATTGAGAACGCAGTCCCGTTTCCGGACAAGTCGTTCGACACGGTTCTTCTCTTCGAAGTGGTGGAACATCTCGCGGATCCCGTCCCCGTGCTGCGCGAGGCTCATCGGCTTGCCCGGAAGAATGTGCTGATTACGACTCCGCATAGCGGGGATATCGACAGCCTGCGGGAGCAGGGACTTTTGTATGAACATTTTGCAGATATGGATCATCGTAACTTTTTTACACAGGAATCGCTTGAAGAACTGTTGAAGGGCGTGTTCCCCTCCGTCCGGGTATGGAAGGGGAATGGCCTCAACCCGCTGGGACTCTTCCCGCTCCGTCCGGTCCGATTTCTGGGCAAGGTCTGTGCGCGACTGCACATCATACCGCCGGCATTCTACTTCAGGCTGTACGCGGTGGCGGACGCATCATGACACCCGTCGACGACCGGCTTTCCTCCTCCAGCGCTGTCGTGCGCAGCGGCATCTTCAACCTCGCGGGCTTCGGGGCTGCAGCCCTCTACATGATCCTCCTCGTGCCCATCGTGCTCCACTACCTGGGCAGAGAACAGTATGGACTCTGGACTGCCGTTCTTGCGATCACGGGCTACATCGGTCTGGCTGATCTTGGTGTCAGCAGCTCCTTTGTCACCTACATCGCCCGCTATGTTGCAGCACATGAGTACCGGCAGTCCGGGCGAGTCGTGCACCTGGGACTTCTCTTCTACCTCCTGGTCACCCTGATCATGCTTGTACTGAGCACCGTGGCCGGTGACTTTTTCTTCACCATGCTCCGTATTCCCGCTGAAACACTGCCACTGGCACAACAGACGCTCTATCTTGCGGTGGCTGTGTTCGGCGTGACGAGCATTGCCGGTGTGTACGGGAGCGTGCTGGGTGCAATCCAAAGAGTTGACCTCTTCAATGTCCTTGCGATCGCATCGTATGTTGCACGCCTGGTTGTGATTACGCTTGCATTGAGTTTCGGTCTGGGTGTGCCGGGTCTCCTCCTTGGCGATGCACTGGTGACGGCTCTCAACGTGCCGGTCCTGCTGATCCTCATACGGCGTGAACTTCCCGAGATGCCTCTGGGCTGGCTTTCGTACGACCATGACCTGATGAAGCGGATGCTCCGGTTCGGCGTTCAGGTGCAGGTCAGCAGGATTGCCGATGTGGTTCAGGCACAGTGGGACAAGCTGGTGCTGACGCGCGCACTGGGGCTCTCGGCGGCAACGCTGTATGACGTTGGGGCGCGGCCTGCGGGCCGGTTGCGCATGTTACCCATCACGGCCATTGCGTCGCTCGTTCCCGCAGTCTCCGCCCTGGATGCGCGGGACCAGCAGGAACGTATCCGTGCTGCGCTCGTCCGTGCTACAAGGTACCTTGCGCTGATCTCAGCTCCCATGTTCGGTCTGGCTGTCGTCTTCGCGGACCCCATCTTCCGACTCTGGCTCAACGATCCCGGATACACCCAGGCAGCCTGGACGCTGCGTATCCTGAGCGCCGCGTTCTTTGTCAATGTCGTTGCGGGTGCGCTTTCGCTGGTTGCGCAGGGACGCGGTGAGCCACAGTATCAGATGCGCACGACACTGATCCAGGCCATTCTGAATCTCGTTCTTTCGGTCCTGCTCGTGTTGCAGTTCGGATTTTTGGGAGCAGCCTGCGGAACAGGCGTCGCGATTATATTCGGTGGACTGCTGTTCTTCCACACCTATGGAAAGCGGATCATGCCGGCCCCGCTGAGGACGCTGGTCAGTCTGGCCGCGAAGCCCGTGCTCTGCGTGGTCCCGGCCGGAATTGCCGGATATTTCGCTTCACTAATCGGGCAGATGGTTGCCTCGGATTCGTTGCGCATTGTGGCGGGTATCGAGTTGATCACCGGCGTGGCGGTGTTTGCTGCGGTGTATATTGCGATGGTGCGGGTGAACAGGGTGCTGACCGCCGATGACTTGGGCTTCTTCCGGAATGCCCTGCCGGTGAAGGTGCAGCGCCTGCTGCGGATGCAGTGAGGTTCAGGATTATCCCGTCACACTCCCGGGCCGAGTCGTGGTGCATGGTGCTGGCCCGGGGCACAGTGACCACTGAAGGAAAAGGTGTCTGATGGATTCATTCGAACAACGTCTTGCTGCGCTGGACCTTACGCTCTTTGCGGATATCCCCGCACAGCTGACAGATTCGGACAAGCGGTCTCTGCTTGCCGTGCAGCAGGCATTCCGTGAGCGCGTTCCGGAATATCTCTATCTGGAGATCGGATCGCACCTCGGCGGAAGCATACAGCCCCACCTGCAGGATCAGCGATGCAAGCACATCTATTCCATCGACAAACGTCCCCTGCAGGTCGCCGACGAACGGGGGTACAACGTACCGTACCCTGAGAACTCCACCGCGCATATGCTGAAGCTGCTGCGGGAAATCGATCCTCACGCAGAAGAACGCATTACCTGCTTCGACATGGATGCCTCGGCGGTTGATCCCGCGGCAGTCACGCCTGCGCCCCAGCTCTGTCTGATCGATGGCGAGCACACAGACCATGCAGCGATTTCCGACTTCGCGTTCTGCCGGAGAGTTATGGGGGAACGCGGTGTGATCCTGTTCCATGATCCGAACATCATCTACATCGCTCTCACCGGAATCCTGGAATCGCTGCAGAAGGCCGGGACTCCGTTCCACGCATACGCACTGCCGTCAAGCGTGTTTGTGCTCGAACTCGGCGGGATCGACATCCACCAGAGTCCTCCCATTGCGAAGATGCTGATTGACAACCACGAGCAGTACCTGTTCGGACTGCTCTCGCTCGAGCATTACCGCGAAGTCTACAACCGGAAACCGATGCGCATCATGAGGTCGGTCTGGCAGGCATGGCTTCGCACAAAACACAGGTTCCGCTGATCCTGCAATGTCCCGGGATGCGCTCCATACGACGCTTGTCATACCGAACTGGAATGGACTTGAGCACCTGAAGGTCTGTCTGGAATCGGTGCACGCCCAGACGCTCCGACCCTCCTGCACGATTCTCGTCGACAACGGCTCGGCCGACGGTTCTGTGGAATTTGTCAATGCGCAGTTCCCATGGGTGGAGTGCGTCCGCATCGGAGACAACGCAGGATTTGCGGTTGCAGTGAACAGGGGAATTCAGGCCAAGCGCGCGCAGTATGTAGCGCTGCTGAACAATGATACTGAACTTGATCCATCGTGGCTTGAGGTGATGGTTGACGCGCTCGAACGGGATCCGTCGGCGGGAATGGCAGCCTGCAAGATGCTCCGGTTCGACCGCCGTGATGTCATCGATGGAGCGGGGGATGGCCTGACGCGGGGTGGTGCTCCATACACACGCGGAGCGGGGGAGCCCGATGATGGCAGGTTCAACACTGCTTCCCATGTCTTCGGCGCCTGCGCCGGCGCAGCGGTCTACCGGAGAGAGCTTTTCGATCGCATTGGATTATTCGACGAATCCTTCGTGTCCTACTATGAAGACTGTGATCTGTCACTGCGCGCGTTGCTCAACGGTTGGCACTGCATCTATGTCCCTGAGGCCCGCTGCTTTCACAAACGTGGTGCGTCCAGCGCCCGCCAGCCGGCGTATCCCATCCGCATGCAGGAACGCAATCTCACAGCGCTCCAGGTGAAGAATTTCCCTCTGTCGGTGCTGATCACAAAAGGTCCCGTCATCGTGGCATCCAGGATCAGGCGAACATACCGCGCCATTGTGGCCGGGATGGGAAAGGCCACATTGCTGGGATTCCTGGACAGCCTGCCGCTTCTCCCCCGGATGCTCGCGCAGCGGCGGCTGATCCAGCGCTCGCGCACGGTTTCTGCGAAGATGCTTGCGCAGTGGATGGGGAAATGACAAAGGATGCGGACATATCGGTCATCATCGTCAACCTGAATACAAGCGACCTCCTGGAGGCCTGCCTGCGTTCCCTGGAAATTGAACGGAACTCGGTCTCGCTTGAAGCACACGTCGTGGACAATGGCTCGACGGATGGCAGTCCGGATATGGTGCGGCGGTTGTTCCCCTGGGTCAAACTGACCGTCAACGCCCGGAACGAGGGCTTCGCTCGGCCTAACAATGTGGGTCTGGCCGAGGCCAGAGGACGGTTTCTTCTGCTTCTGAACTCGGATACTGTGGTGCGTCCGGGCGCACTGAATACGATGGCACGCTTCCTCGAAAAGCATCCTGATGCATCGGCATGCGGGCCCAGACTGCTCTACCCGGATGGCAGGACACAGCGGTCAGTGAAGGGCTTCCCGACGCTCTTCACCCACGTCTGTGACATGCTCTTTCTGGACGCGCTTTTTCCAAACTCGCGTGTGTTTGGCAGAGGTGAACAGCGCTACTTCGATTACAGCCGTGCGGCATCCGTGGACCACCTGATGGCGGCGGCATTCATGATCCGCCGTGAGGCGTACGAAAAGGTGGGCCCGCTGGATGAGCAGTTCGCAATCTACTACAACGACATGGACTGGTGCTTCAGGGCGAAGGCCACCGGATGGAGCATCTGGTATCTTCCGGATGCCGAGGTAATTCATTACCTTGGAAAGACAGTCGGAACCATCAACCGCCAGTTTGCCTTCTTCGATATGCTGTACAACAATGTCCTGCTGTTCTATCAGAAGCACTACGGCCGCGGAACGGTGGTGGCGTACAGGCTTCTGATGGTCGCCGGTTTCGCCATGCGCGCATGCGGCTGGACCGTTGCCGCACTTCTGCGGCCCTCGGAGGGGACCAGACACATGCGACGGTTTTCGTGGAAGTCGCTTCTGTTCGGACTGAAATGCTGGGAACCCGCCCGCGTGAAGGAGCTGTGACCATGGAGCTGCGACGGAGTCTGAAGACCGTGCTTCTGGATGCGCGGAAAATGTTCAGGATGTTCAAGTCCCTCGACCGCGAGGCGGTGGCCGCGCATTTCATCAAAGGAAGCGGAATTGAAGTCGGGGGACTGCACAATCCTCTCCGCGTTCCTTCCGGAGCCCGCGTACGGTATGTCGACCGCATGCCGGTGGATGAGCTCCGCGCGCAGTATCCGGAACTTGCGAAACGAACCCTTACACCGGTGGATATCGTCGATGACGGAGAGATCCTTTCCACCATTCCCGATGCTTCCCAGGATTTCGTGATTGCAAACCACTTCCTCGAGCATTGTGAGAATCCGCTCGGGGCGCTGCTTGCTCACCAGCGCGTACTGAAACATGGTGGAATCCTTTTCCTCTGCGTTCCGGACAAGCGGTTCACGTTCGACATCAGGCGCAGGATCACGCCGTATGAACACATCCTCAGGGACTACCGGGAGGGACCCGTCTGGTCGCGGCGGGGTCATGTGCTGGATTGGGTGGAGCATGTGGAAGACATCCGGGATCCCGAAAC
>JAGDMK010000372.1 GCA_017860635.1 Bacteroidota bacterium | reverse complement strand
TTCCCGGCGCAACAGGCTCCCCAGCTCAGGCTCCCCGGTGCACCTCTTGTGCGTGCCCCGTCTGACTGTGGATCGCCCTACGATTCACCGGCTTGACCTCGGCCTGGCTACTTGCTAAGGGTCACATCGGCCGAACGACCGACCGCGTGTCAGGATCACAAGGCATAGCTGGAAAGCGAGAAGCGATGAGCGTACGTATCAGCCATTTCGCTGATGAGGGACCCTTCGTTGTCCGGCATGTCATCCAGCGCCCGACGGATCTTGTTCAACCAGTCCTGTTCACGTGAAGGGAGGGTGAGTGTGGCCCGTTTCACAGAACGCTCGATGATGTCTACTGCCGCCCGCGCTGCGGCGAGCGTCTGATGATACGGGTCTGCTTGCGCAACAATTGCGCTGGCGATCTCGACCGTGGACTCAGGAGAGAGCACAAGCGCCTGGGGACTCAGCGCAATATCCGAGTTGACAAGCAGCGACCGATAGTCCAGCCCTTTGTTCTGTCGCGTGGCCTCATTGAAAAGGCGGCAATCATAGGCGAGCAATTCCAGGAATGCTTCAGGGGCTGAGCCGGAAAGCAGGCGGATGTTCTGCACCGATTCATTGCTCCAGAGATCGCACATGGCAGCGGCCACATTGCCTATCGGACTGAAGTGGGCGCAGCTTGCGGACTTTCCTTCCATAGCAATGGGTGTACCGGTAATCGCCTTGAGCACCGGACCTTCGTACGCGCAATCCTTTGACGGACCGACTGCGCCGCACTGATAGGCGACGAGACTCCGGACCGCGCTTGCGGCGCGGATTACTGCGGCCAGGACCTCAGGGAGCATCCCCTGGCCCGCAAGCTGCATCGCCGTGTTCGCGAACCCGCACGCCGAATCGGCGCCGGGGATTACCTTGTGCCGATGTGCAATCTCTACGATTTTCGTCCAGAGCCATTCCATGTCGCGGGGAGCCAGCACGCCGAGAGCAAACAGCGCGCCGCGCATATCGCCGTACATGAGAGCTTCATCATGGACTTCTTTGCCGCCGACGGACTCGATCGAAAGGATGTGGGCTCCTGCTCTGGCACACTGCTCGAATGAGTCGCAGAGTATATCCCACTCTTCGCCGGTGCGGAGGAGCGGCGGGCGTTGCCTGTCGCGCACGTCAGTAGGAGTCGCCCGGAGCGCGCAGGGGAGTTGCAGGGTCTCGTGCGCTTTGCGCAACGCATCGGACAGGATCTGTGTGATCTCTGCGCCCCACGCCGGCGTCTCAGTCATAGGGGGAAGGAGTTCGAATTCGACAACGAGGCCGGGGAGGCGGAGCCTTTTGGCCGCTCGCACAATCATCTCGCCGATTTCCCGGTAGTGCTTCACAACCTCACCCCACGTGGTGGCGTCGATGGTCATCATGGGGAGCGTGAAGTTGAGCTCGGGATAGACCATACCTCCTCCTATCTGCAGGCCGAAGCCGCAGGAAACGGGTCGCGGGGCAATCCCGAAACGGAGAAGGTTGGGATCGGAAACGGCGAGCGAGCTGTAGTGTGTCAGCATCTCAGCGTCCTCTGCTGTTCAGTGAACGGGTTGTGCATAATAGCGTGGAAGGACACAAGATGCAACAGGTGGAATGTTGTCTTATATGTGAAACGTGGCATAACTGGGGATCATCGCCCCTGTGATTCCACAGGTCGTATTTCCATCGCCACTCCTCCTGATGGCTTCAACACGGCATCGATGACGGATCGAGCGGTTACGGAACGCTCGTCCATGCTCACACGCGTGCGTGTCTTTGTCTCCTGCCCGCCGTCCGTGTACAGAGTGGCTGTGTAGGTTTTCCCTGGATCAAGGAAATCCAAAGGCATGGACAGCCGCCTGCCGTCATTGTTGGTGATCGCTCCCACAAACCACGTGTTGCCCCTCTTTCGTGCGATGGCGGCATATTTGCCGATTTCGCCGAGGAGAACCTTCGTCGTGTCCCATACCGTCGGCAGATGTTCGAAGAACTCCACTTCCGGTTCACCATGATAGTCCGATGGCTTGTCATACCAGAACACAAACTGCAACGGACTATAGAAGATGACCGAGAGCGCCAGCTGGTGTGCTGACGTTGTCTTGATCGGATTGATGCTCGGCTTGAGTCCGGCCTGATGGTAGTAGCAGATCGTGTAGTCCGCCGGGCCGGCCAGGAACCGCGTGAACGGCATGGTGGTGTTGTGATTGGCATCCGGCATGCACTCATTTCCCCTGATGCCTTCCTGCGTAAGCAGGTTCGGATAGGTCCGGCTGTACCCCGTCGGCCGGTACTCGTCGTGGATGTCGACCATCAGGTTGTACCGGGCCGCCTTCCGCACTGCCTCATGCACCCAGGATGTCCACTTGTGTGATCCCACGTGTACAAAACCGAACTTTAGCCCCGCAATGCCCCACTTCTGATACAACGGGAATATCTCATCGATCTGCTTCTCCATTGCGCGGTGATTCACATAGAGGAAGATTCCGACATTCTTTTGCTTCGCGTACGCGATGACCCGCGGGAGGTCCAGATCCTTCCGGGGGTTTCGTCTCGGATCCACGTCGACCCGGGAGGCATCGGCATCGGAATCCTTTGAGTACTCGTATCCATACCAGCCGGCATCGAACTCGACGTACTCGATCTTGCGTTGCGCGCAGAAATCGATGCAGGCTTCCGCCCCCGCAGTCGAGAGCGTAACCTCCCGCATCACCTTCCCGGGCTTGATCCAGGAAGTGTTCTGAATCTCACACGGCGCATTGAGATTCAAGAAGATGTCGTTGTGTTCAAGCAGGGCCCCGGGCGACTCCGCCACCATGATCACGCGCCAGGGCGTGCTGAAGGGGGAGGATTCCGTGACCGGGCCGAATAGCCTTCCCACAATGGTGTTCTTCTTGTCGGCAGAGAGAGCGAGTTTCATCCGTGCATAGTCCACCAATCTCGCCTCGCCGATTACCGCATACAAGCCGTTCGGCAGCACGAGCGTCAGTGGGCGCTCGCTTTCGTAGTCGGGAGTCCGGGCCGCATATTGCGGGAGCGGAAACTCCGGACCATATGTCCACCCCGCCAGCGGTCTGAGATGGTATGGTTCCTGCGCGAAAGGCGTGACATACGCCATCGTCCCTTGCTCAAATGCAAACTCGGTGGCTTCATCCTTGATATGAAGGACCGACGTGGAAAGGTTCTCGGGGTAATGATAGCAAAACGCAACACCTTCGTTGTAGACGCGGACGACAATCTGGAACGCATTGTTTGTATCCCGGTTCCTGATCAG
>JAGDMK010000163.1 GCA_017860635.1 Bacteroidota bacterium | reverse complement strand
TAGTCCGGGAAGTCCTGGTGCGAGGGTTCATCGGCCCCGTGCCTCGGATCCAAACAGCGTCATCGGGTTGAGGAGCGGCTGGCCTGCTGCCCCGCCACGGATCTCGCAGTGCTCTACCTCTTCCTCAACACCATTCCAGGTCCGTGCGCAGAAGACCTCACGCCACGGATCGTACGCCGCCCGCATCGTTCCATCGGGGCATTCGTACATTACTTCACGAATCCGGTTGTCAGAAAATGAGTCGCGCACCCGGACGGTCTCCGACCATTCCTGGAATTTCGCAAATGTCTCCCACTCCCCTGCCCGGGAAAGATGAAGGATGAATCCGTTCCTCCACGTGGTGAGCTCATCACGTGGGAAGTCATGTTCAGGACCTTCATAATTGTACAACGAGATCATGATGTGCCCGTTTGCTGCCCAGATCCGGAGCGGGTGGGGTTCCGCCGAGGGGACAAGGGTCAGCGGGATGATCAGCCCGTATGTCTGATAGTCCTGGAAACAGACTCTGCTGCGCGCATCCGCCTCCACCGGGAGCCGGTCGGCACGGCTGTCGCCCACAACAAGTTGATCGAATGGCGCTGCTCCGCCGGCGACCAGGTCCAGCCTGAAGCTGCGGATCCCCCTGTGGCCGGCCCGTTTGGGTGCGGCAAACACGATGGCCCGGTCTTCATGCTGATACACCGCACAGCGGGACTCTTCGTAGAGGTAGCTGGCGTCGATCTCGCCTCCTGTGACGTGGCAATGGTTTCGCTGCCCGACTCTGGCTTCGTTATAGACCCCCCGGGTGTAGATCGACCTGAAATCCTCGGGTGATGCGATCTGTTCTGACCTGCGGATTCTCACCATGACGGAATCGGCGTGCCCGGCATTGACATACGGCAGGGATGCAGTGCCCAGTGCCCACTCATCATTCATGTATGTAGTGAGATCTCTCCATCCTCCCGCAACTGTTTCGTCATCAAACGCGAATCCCTGTCCGGCAGCATTTTCGTGGTACTGTTCACAGTACGTCGTTGTGCGCATGAGAAGCGGAAGCGGCTTCTCCCGGAGGAACCGCAGCGCTTCTTCCGTGATATGGAAGGGCGTGATGGCAGTCAGCCCGGACTGCAGAAGCGTCGATGGATGCTCGAACCGGTCGGAAAGCGACGGGTCGCAATACAGCGGCTGACCGGCGGCAGCCACCACCACTCCGTGAAGCGCGGAGAACCCTCCCGTAGAGTCTTCCTGATACGAACGGGAATGCGGGCCTGCGAACTGCATGCTCGGGGCGTGGAAGCGGAGGGCCACGTCCAGCCAGAGCCGCTGCTCGAGCCACACGCCAAGTGTGCGCGACTGCTCGTCACGCGCATACTCTGCAATCAGACCGAGGAAGACGAGATCGAGAGCTGTGTAGGTGAGACTGTTATACTCCGATAATTCCGCCTGCCGGTGGGTTCGAAAGCGCCGGTCACCAGTGGCCGTCTGCAACTCCCGGAGCCGCCTGTACCCGAGCCCGGTGGCCCATGGCGCCCCGCACAGTTCGCCTCCCAGAATCAACGTGGCATATGCCCCGAGAGGGTGATTGACGTTCCCGTCTCGCCACTGGACATCCGCTGCGCGGAGAAGGTCATCCTCGATTGCCTTACGCAGATGCGCTCTCTCCGGCCCACCAAGCAGATCCCCCATTCCCCAGAGCAGCGCCAGCATCGTTGCAGGCGTATGGGTTCCATCACCGCCCCGGATCGTGCGGATGAGATCGTGTGCAAATGCACGCCGTTCCTCACGGTGATCAACGAGAAGCGCGGCTGCGTACCAGAGCGTATCCCGTCCGATAAGGCACAGGCCGGTACGGGCATCGAAATACCGGTCCCCTGCCTCGCGCGCGACACGGAACAGCCATTGCCGCTCAGGTGTCTGCAGGTCCATCATCTACCTTGTAGCCTTTTGCTGTTGACCCGAAGTGATTGATCGGACCATGGCAAGCATGACCATAGTTGCCCGCACACCACCGGCCGGCGGCCATCCGTCACCCGGGCAATGCTTCCGCAACCGGTTATGCCGGTTCGTGTCATGCTCGACGGTGCATGTATCGACGAATTATCGCTGACACCCGCTCCCGGACCAACTCCGCAGCGTTTGCCATTGCCTTCTGCGGCGACGTGGCGGCATCGACGAGGGAAATGATATCTGCAAATCCCCCGGGACCCGTGAGGAGCGCGCGGTCGCCGTCAACCTGGCCCGCCACGGCGAGCACTGGTATGCCGGCTGCAACGGTTCGGTGGAGGAGTCCGTTCAACGCCTTGCCATGACGCGTCTGCGCATCCACCCGGCCTTCGCCGGTGATCACCAGATCTGCCTCCTTCAGCTTCTCGTCGAACCGCGTCACATCCAGAACCAGGTCGATCCCCGATTGCAGACGTCCTTTGCAGAACACCACCAGGCCTGCCCCCAGGCCGCCTGCTGCTCCGGTCCCGGGTATCTGTTGCACATCCACGCCGAGTTGTGTGCGCAGGACATCCCGGTAACGGCAGAGACACTGCTCGAGCTGCGCCACCATTTCCGGCGTCGCGCCCTTCTGGGGGCCGTAGACCGCAGTGGCACCTTCCGGACCGGTGAGCGGATTCTGCACATCGCTTGCGACAACCATCGTTGTCTCTTCAATCCGGGGATCCAACGATGACGCATCGATGCGGTCGAGATGACATAATCCCGCACCGCCCTGCGCGATGGTCTCCCCCGCCGCATCGAGAAAGCGGACGCCGAGCGCCTGCGCCATTCCGGCCCCGCCGTCATTGGTCGCACTCCCGCCGATCCCGATGACGAACGACCGCGCGCCCTCGTCGAGTGCAGCCCGGATCAGCTCTCCAACTCCCCGCGTGGTGGTAGTCCGTGGGTCTCTCTCCGCCTCCGGCACGAGTCCGAGTCCCGCAGCCCTGGCCATTTCCAGAATCGCCAGATGCTCTCCTTCCACGTACCCCCATGCGGCCCTGATCCGCTGCCCGGGCAGCGGTCCGCACACCTCAGTCTCCTTCACGCTTCCCCTCACCGCCGGAAGGAGCACATCCAGAAGCCCTTCCCCTCCATCAGCAATCGGGTGGAGTATTACACGGGCATGCGGGAGCACATCTCGCACACCGGCGTTGATGGCGAGTGCAACTGCATGAGCGTCCAGCGATCCCTTGAAGGAGTCCGGCGCTACGAGGACCGTGTACGGATGATCAGCGGTTATGCGGACTCCTTTCCTGGAAATCCTGCAAACCCCGGGACCCGCCACTGGAAGTCGGGATCGACATACGGCTCGTCGTCTTCATGACCCGCCATGAGGGCGATCTTCTTCTTCACCAGCTCTCCGAAGTTCTTATAGTAGGTGAACGTCGTTTCCCCGACATCAGAGACGATCATCCAGTTTGTGGTCGAGGTTTCCCAGAGGTGGAGCAGGTCCTTGGCGTTCTGGATTTCGTCCACGACCATCTTCCGCAGGAGTGCGCGGCACTTTCGGCGTTCTTCCGGATCCTTTGAGCCGAGATATGTGTGCACTCCGGCAACCCACGCGGTCACGGCATACTCAGTTCTGTACCAGTACAGGAGTGCGCGCATCCGGTCGTACTGATCCTGCGCACAGACTTTTTCCTGGTCCGTCTTTGCCCGCTTCAGCATGGACTCTGCCAGTGCAACGGCCTTTGTCATGACCGGGAAGAGGTCTTCATCCATATGCGCGATTGCCTTCCATGCACGCGGCGGCTCAATAAGATCAAACCCGACATCGTAGCGGAAGTCCACGCGTGTCCGGTTGTGCGTGGTGGCAAGCAGGAAGTCCTCATAGTAGGCCCTCTCTGCCTCAGGGATCGCTTCGATATTGGGAACGATCGGGCGGATGAGCAGGCGGTACCAGACACCCCAGGCATGGTAGATCAGGATTGGCGCCGGGAATGACTTGTAGGCTTCATCGGACATCTCCCAGAGCCGGACCAGGTCATCGGCCAGGTTCGCGCCGATCCATTCTTCTGCCTTCCTTCGGAGGAACGCTTTGAGATCCAGGTCACGGTCGAACTGGAACGCCCGGATCACTTCCTGATTGATATTGTACGGGGCGAATGAAGGCGGCGTCACGCCTCCCTGGTATGCGGCGGTGACCACCGATTGGCCGGCCATCTGGCTCATCTTCTGGTGCACCAGTCCGGGGAACGGAATACCCGTGAGCGGTTCGTGGTTTCCGAGAGCGCCGGGCACAAAATAGACATCTGCGCTGGCACCCTTGGATTCCAGGTCCTTGATGATCGCACGTTCTTTGTCCACAAACGTCGAATACAATGCCGTTCCATGGATCTGCGGCACTTCTTCGTATTTGGGATGCTTGTAGGCAAGGTCCCACCCCCTGGTCAGCAACGACGACACCTCGACATCGAGTCCGTTCTCGAGTCGAGCCCAGATATGGTCGTGCTCTTCCCAGAACGGTTCGAGACGGATGAGCGTGCGGAAACGCGGATTGATCTTCCGGCCGGCGTCGCGGAGGGTCTTCATGAACCGTACGAGGTTAATGGCAGCTGCAGCAGCGATGTCCTTGGCGGCCAGCCATTCGCGGACCAGATATCCGCCTCCGTTGCGGCCGACGTATAGCGAGCTGGTGTATTCAAATCCAGCCCCGCTGTCATTTGACCAGACCGAGAGATACTCAAGAGACGGCACCTCATGCATGAGGTTCTCCAGCATCTCGGCGTAGTGATCGAGCACGACCGGGTGTGCGACGGAGAGATTGAAGCGGGGACGAAAGCTGCGCATGGGGTGATCCACCCGGGCACCGCGAAGCACGGGATACCTCTGGAGCAGTTCGTCCGGCACCGAACGGGGCTCGAAACAGACCAGTCCCGGCGTGAGACCGTACTTCACTGCGTAGGCGGCATTGTTTTTGAGATTGTTCAGGTTTGCCTGCAGGTAGTCCTGGTCGTAGAACCCTTTGGTCAACCGGCTGGAGACGAACTGGTCCAGCGCCGGACAGTACGTGTAGAAGCGGTGCAGCAGCTCACCCTTCGGTCCGGTCTCGAAGGGGACTGAGAATGCAAGCCCGTTGACCTCGGCGTACGACGAGCCGGTGCGGGCCAGGGTCCGGAAGTGCTCTTCCTTGTTGAATCCGCGGGTCGTCCGGTAGATCTGATTCAGAAAGATGTCGTAGACCGGACGGAGCCCGGGGAATGTCGGCACGACTATCTTTCCCTGGCCGAAAGCAGCAATGTCGGTATTGCGCCACTCTTCCACGGCCAGTGTCCAGAGCTGGAAGAGCAGGTGGGGATGGGAGGCCAGGAGCTCCACACCCGCCCCTTCCTTGCACCGGAGCATCATCCATTGTTTCTTGCCATCGAGCGCGGGGTGCAACGCCCGCGCTTGTGCGGCATCGGCAACCACACCGGCCCGCAATGTCCCGGGAGCAGCTCCAAAACCGGCGGTCGACCGGACCGCGGCAGAGCGGTTGCACTGCTGCTTGAACTCCTCCGTGACGGTGGCCTCGACGGGCGGCCCGCCGGGAGTGGTCTCTACTACGGCAAGTTGCGTAAGGTACTGGTGGAGCGTTGGCATGTGATGTATCCTCTATGATGAATAGATGGCATTCGTCAGCATCGTTGGTGTTCGTCAGCACGGCTGGTGTTCGCCAGCCTTCTTCCAAAGCACTCCTCGATTGTTCTATCGCACTGTCTGTAGTCGGAATGCGTCCACCTCGGCGGATGCGCCCTGGTGCGCAAGTTCAGTTCGTTGCAGAGTCTAGCTGAGCCGCGTGCAAAGAACCTGCGGGACAAGGGCGTCAATCGCGGAGCGGGTAGCTGTGGCGACCTCCCATGCCGCCGCATTCGCGGCGCCGGCTGCGACGCCGAACATGAGGCACCGCCCGGCCTCCCAGCGCTGCTCAAGACCGTAGAGGATCGCGGCGAGCATGCTGTCTCCTGACCCTGTCGCATTGACTGTGTGCACCCGCGGTGCGATAGCTTTCCAGAGCTGATCCCCCGCGGCCATATGGCACGGCGCAGCTCCGTCCGTAAGTATGGCGACGCGAACCCCTCGTGCCCGTTGCGCGCGGAGGACATCCACAATCGCTCCTTCGGAATCAAGCCGCTCACCGAACGTTGCCTCCCACTCATGGCGATTGACTTTGACCAGATCCGGCAGGGCCTCCATCCCCGTTCGCAGCGGCGTCCCATAGGAGTCGAGGGCCGTGGAGACACCACACGCCCGCATCGCCTGGATAATCCGTGCATAGGCATCATCCGCTGCAGGGGCGGGAGAGCTTCCGCAACAGGCAACCCAGTGGCTTTCTTTCCCGAACTCTCCGCACTGTGCAACCAGCGTCCCGACCTCCTCCGTCGTCACATCATGCGGTGGCTCGAACACGCCGGTCAAGATCCCCTCGTCATCGAGGTACGTCACGCCCTCCCGCGTCATGCCGGCAACCCGCACAAACGCGTGCCGCAACGGTTCCGCATCCAGAAGGCGTTCCAGCAAGTCGCCGATTTCTCCTCCGGCAAACCCCGTGGCGATGGTCTCCACCCCCAGCATCCGGAGCTGCCGCGACACATTGATGCCCTTCCCACCCACCACCATGCCCGTGCCCGTCGCTCGTGTGATACCGCCCCGGACGAGGCCGTGAACTCGGACGGTCTTGTCGAGCATGGGATTGAGCGTGACTGTCGTGATCAGAGGATCTGCCTCATGGCCGCGATTCCGCGGTTTCAAAGATTCTCCATTTTGAGTATCCCACCCTGTCAGCGCTTCCATCCAGCTGCAGCCCATGCGTATTGGGGAGTGCAGTCATCAAGGTTGCCCCACGGTGGATGAACTTCAGCACATTGACCGCCGATACCGATGTCTTGCCGCCTTCTTCCCGGAGAGCAAAGAAGTGGGCATCGGTTTCCGACGTTCCGAACGACGTGCGGCCAAGGTCGTAGAGATAACGGGGCCGGATATTCTCCCGCGCTATCTCAGCATCGAGATCCAGCTTCACGCCAAGCGTGAGGCGCGCGGAGCCCTGTTCGATTGAGACCGCCACCGCACGCCCCGGCTGAGAGGTCGGGACAAGCTGTACCCTCGTGGCCTCGCCTGCCCGCATGCCACGGTCCCCGGGCATCAGGACGGTCACAAACACTTCCATGTCCCCCGTCTTGTACTGGCTGGCGATCGACTGATAGATCGCCTGCTCGGTGCGGTTATGCCTGCTGATTGGCTCTTGTCCTTCGGTCTTGCCCGTATGATCCAGGAAGAGGAGCTTCAACGCCCGCGTTCCGGGAACCGCAGTCGTTCCTATCGAATCCACGCAGATGACATACGCGTGCCGGGCCGTGTCGAGAACAACCCCGGCATGCCAGAAATTCGTGAACGTATAGTAGTCGGAACGCAGAACCTTCACACCATCCACCACCACGAACAGATCGAATGCGG
>JAGDMK010000028.1 GCA_017860635.1 Bacteroidota bacterium | reverse complement strand
TAGGAACTGTCAAAGGGGAGCCGCCCGGAGATCATTTCATACAGGAGCACGCCGAATGACCAGATGTCAGTGCGGTGGTCAACAGACTCGCCCCTCGCTTGCTCTGGCGACATGTGTGTGATAGTGCCTACCCTGTGGCCAGCCGAGGTCACCCTGGTTGCTCCCGTCAGAATCGCCAGTCCGAAATCCACAATCTTCGCCTTCCCCTGGCTCGTCAACATGATATTGGCCGGCTTGATGTCACGATGTACGATGCCGTGACGGTGTGCCTCCGCCAGTCCGCTGCCCACCTGGATGGCGATGTCGATGGCCTGGGCAATCGGAAGGGACCCGCGGGCGATCTCTTTCTTGACGGTCCTTCCGTCGTAGTATTCCAGCACTATAAACGTCTGGCCGTCGTCTGTTTGATCAATGTCATGGACGACTCCTATGCATTCATGCTGGAGGGCGGACGCTGCTTTGGCTTCGCGGACAAAGCGGAGTTTGGCTTCGGGATCGCGGGTCAGGTCAGGAGGAAGGAATTTGAGGGCAACGTGACGGTCGAGCTTGAGGTCCTGGGCTTTGTAGACGACACCCATCCCTCCACCGCCGAGGAGTTCGAGGATCTTGTAGTGGAAGACGGTCCTGCCGATCATGATGCCTCCGGAGGAGCACGCATCCGTCAAGAACACACCTTTGGCCTGGGGCAAAGATACGGTACGGAAGCACCAGAGTCAAACAGCGGCACAGATGGACAAGTGCACAAGATGCACAAGTGCGTGGACTCTGCCTTATGGTGGGCACTGCTTCATGTTGAGTTCAGCCTCACACGTCTCATTCCGTTGCCTCATTGAAAAATCGAGTCCGAAGTTGACTATTTGACAATCGCCCTATCCCGCAGTATATTGCCGCCGTACGAGCGGTCGTTGTGCCGCCGTGCGAGTGGCCCTTTATGCCGCCGTACGAGTGGTCCCTTGACCTGCTGTGCCATAGGTTCTTTGTGCCGTAGGACTCGTGGTCCCGCCCCCGCGGGACCTCATTATCCATCGCCCGTGGATTCTCCTGTGGGGATGTCCCCATGATCGGCAAACCTGTTTCTGTCTTCGGATTTCTTGAACATCGTGGTGGATGTGCCGCGTGCGTCATCTGCAATGCCCACAACCTCAAACTCAACTACCCTCTTAAGCTCAACGACCCTGTCGTCCTGGAGTCCCTTCAACCCGACATTTCCCGGAATCCGGAACAAAAGCTGAGATCCACTCACAAGGCACAGGCTGCAGCCTCTCCGCATGTACAACAATCTAACGGGTGATACCATGGCTAGTGCACAACGAGTTACCTGCCTCAAGGCACGGATAGAAGACAAACCGGGCGCACTCCTGGCAGTTCTCAAAGACTTGAAGGGGAAGAGCCTCGGGCTCAAAGGTCTCTGGGCTTCCACTACCGAGCCAGGATGGTCCGAGTTATACGTCATCCCGAAGAATCCAGAGAAGGTCAGGAATTACTGGAAAGGTTCTGCTCTTCTAGCAGAAGAAGGCACGGCATTCTTCGTGAAAGGGGATGACAAAACAGGTGCCCTTGTGAAGACGCTCGAAGCGGTCAGTCAGGCCGGCATCAATCTTGTCCGGACGGATGCCCTTGCCGTGGGAGGCAAGTACGGCACACTCATCCTGGTCGCACCGGGTGATGCCGACAAAATGGCGAAAGCTATTGCTGCAAAATAAAGAATGCAGCTTTGACCCGACCGCGATGGGCAGTTGGTTGAATATGTCCGGATGAATAGGCCCATTCATCCTGCAGGCAGGTCGAAGGAATTGAAGCCGCGCCCCGATCCCGCCGGCGCGTACTCTGAAGCCCCGGACCACCCGCCGGGGCTTCGCAATTATGCGAAATCGATTGAAAATGTGATTGATTGGAAATGAGATGTTTCGTCAATTGACAATCCCTGTTTCGGGGCGTATATTTCCTCTGTAAGACATCTCTGATTGTCCCCCGCCGCCAATATCACCCTGGACCTCGACGGGATCTTGAAGCCTCTTTGGTGTAACCCTCAGGTTGACAATCTTTTGCAGATAGGCGAATGAGTATACCGGGCCTTACGATTATTGCTGAATCGATCAACGATTCCGTCCCATCCACCCACACGATGTTTGAGGAGAATAACCTCGATGGCATTGTTGAATTGGCCAGACAACAAGCCGAGAAAGGGGTGACGTATATCGACGTGAATGTCGGGCCCCGCACTCCGGGCTTTATGGCCACGGTTATCCGGAAGATCCAGGAGCATATCGCGCTTCCACTTTCCATCGATACTCCAGATCCAGCCATGGCAGCGGCCGGACTGGAAGCATACGACGCTCAGCGTGCCGGCAATCAAAAACCGATTCTGAATTCGATCTCCGAAGCACGGCTGGAAATGTTTGACCTGTATGCACGGCAGCCGTTCATTCCCATTCTGCTCACTACCGAGGGGAAGGACGGTTCCGGTGATATGACGATGAATGAAACAGCCGAGCAGGTCTATGCCACGGCGAAGACCATGGTGGGCATCGCGCGACGACGTATTGCGGACGTGCCCAACAACCAGATCATTCTCGACCCCGGCATCATGCCGATCGGGAGTGATCTGAAGGGAGATTTCAAACGGCTCATGAATACGCTCGCGCTGATTCATCAGGACGAGGATCTTGTTGGAGTGAATATTTCCGTCGGCTTGAGCAACTTCACGGCGATGCTGCCGTCAAAGAAGCCGGACGGGTCACCGGTGAGAGGACCACTTGAGAGTGCGTTTCTCACGGTGGCAATGCCATTGGGACTGAATACGATCGTTGGTTCCGTGAAACGCAAGTACGCTCTCCTGGCTGATGATGACCCGGCCCTGCAGTGTCTGCGGGACGTGCTCACGCTGGAGGGTGTCGAGGGCATCATGAGGGTGATGATGTTCATGTCGTGACTTGTCAACGAGTGCCAGCGAGAGCAGCTTGTGGCATAAAGGGGTAGGGATAGAAGAATGGGATTTTCTGAGGCACAGGTCAGCACTTCTCAAAAACGGGTGAAGCCCGGGAAACCCCCGTGGCCACACGATGGTAAGGCAATGAGCAAACGGCCCATCCCCGCACGCGAACGAAAATTCTCGCGTGTTCTGCTCTTCTTTGAAGATATCGTGAAAGTGCCGTTGTTCAAGTGCCAGCGCTGCGGAGAATGTATCCTTTCATCGACGGCGTTCATCTGCTCTCAGAATTGCCCGAAACGTATGCGCAATGGTCCGTGCGGAGGAACCGGTGAGAATGGGTCATGCGAGGTGTTCCCCGACCGGCAGTGCGTGTGGTACAGAATATACTTTCGGTCGAGGCTGCTACACCGCATCAGCCTGCTCTACAAGTTCAACAGAATGCACAACTGGAGTCTGGAAGGAACGTCGTCCTGGTTGAACGTGCTCAAGAAGCGCATTGCACCGCCCATCTGGCTCGTCCGTCACGACGTGCAGAAGGTAAAGGATATCATTGCTGATGACGCTGCGACAGAAAATTGAATCGAATGGCTTCATTGTCTGCGGTGAGATCACACCGCCGCAGAGCTGCGACGGGGATGTCCTCCGGGCCAGAGCAAAGTACTTCAAGGGCTATGTCGATGCAGTGAACATCACTGACAACCAGACAGCCATCGTCCGGCTGTCGAGTATTGCATCGGCCAGGATACTGCTGGACGAAGGTATTGAGCCGATCATGCAGATGACGTGCCGGGATCGAAACAGATTGGCGATGCAGAGCGATCTACTGGGCGCTGCGGCACTGGGCATTCACAACGTGCTTTGTCTGACCGGCGACTATCAGACGTTCGGCGACCAGCCGGAGGCGAGGGGGGTGTTCGACCTTGATTCGATCCAGCTCATAACCACTGTCGCCACAATGAACAACGGTCACCTGCTCTCCGGTTTTGAAATGAAGAAGGCACCCGGGTTCCTGATTGGCGCGGCAGCCAATCCATTTGCTGAACCCTTGGAGATGCGGCTGATCCGGTTGCACAAAAAAATCGTTGCCGGCGCTCATTTCATACAGACGCAGCCTGTATTCGACCCGGAGAAGTTCGCACGGTGGATGGAAAGAGTTGTAGACCTGGGTCTTCATGAAAAGGTGGCGATTCTGGCCGGCGTCATGCCTGTCCGGTCGGCGAAAACCCTGCTCTGGATGAAAGAGAGAGTCCCTGGCATGAGGGTTCGTGATGAATACATTGACCGAATGAACCATGCCCGCGACCCTGAAGCAGAAGGTGTGGCAATGGCAGTTGAGACGATTCAGGCCCTGCGAGCCACGCGCGGTGTGCGGGGGATCCATCTCATGCCGTTGAACTGGGAGAGCATTACCCCAACGATACTCAACGATGCAGGAATATCTGTAGCACAGTAGACGGAGGAAGCATGCAGGATTACGTCGATCAGATTGCCACATGTATCGCCCGGGGGAAAGTGTCGAAGTCATCGTGGTGGCCGCCGGAGATGAAAGATCAGGACGGCGCGGATGAAATCGCTGCAAGCGCCCTTGCAAACGGGCTTGAGCCAGGCACCCTCCTGCAGGGCTGTATGCTGGGGATGGACAGAATCGGCAAAGAGTTCAGCGAGGGGAAGGCGGCAGTCACCAATCTGGTCATTTCCGGCGTGGCAATGAATACGGTATTGAAACATCTCAAGCCATACCTGCAATCCGGCGAGGTGAAACGCAAGGGGACGTTCGTAATCGGAACGGTGCTGGGAGATCTGCACGACATCGGGAAGAATCTCATCTCCATGATCATCACAGGCGGCGGCTTCGAAGTAATCGATCTTGGCGTAAACGTGCCGACCAAGAAGTTCCTGGAGGCGATCGGCCAGCATCCGGGTTGTTTCGTGGGGCTTTCTGCCTTGCTGACGACGACAATGCCCATGATGCGTGACGGTGTTCAGGCAATCAGGCAAGCCTATCCCGACACAAAAGTTCTGATCGGTGGCGGTCCTATCACTCTTGATTTCTGCACCCGCATTGGGGCGGATTTCTATTCGCCTAATCCACATGATGCGGTGGAATATCTCCAGAAGAATGTGGCATAGAATCCGGTGTCCGCCCGCACCAGAATCATCTCGGGTGAGATTTCGGAAGGAGGATGAACGTGAAAATTTTGGCGATAGTCTGCAACGTCCTCTTCTGGGCGTTTATATGCATTGTTTTCGTGACCGATGGACTTCCTCAGGGAGCCGACATCCTCTGGTCACTGGTGCCTTTTGTGGCACCGATACTGAACGTGGCGGTGATTCGATTTCTGCCTTCTCCCAGTCGCGTTCTCAAGATCGTGGCATTGATCATCAACATCATCTGGCTCGGAATCGCCGGCTGGCTCATCCTGGCGAGGTACCCATCTCATCCCCAGGAAGAGGGATTAATCGCGTATGTTGCGCTGTTTGCACTGACTCCTCTTCTCAGTGCCGTGGTGATCTATCTGGGTCTCAGAGCGCCAGAGGCCGCCGTTCAGAAGCCTCAGGCGTGATTCTCCCAGATGCCGTTCGAAGAGAACGGCTGGACTCTCTGCATCTTTGGGGCCAGATGTAATGCCCGTTACGCCCGGAGGCAATGCCCGTTGCGTCTGGATGCGATGCCCGTTGCGCCTAGATGCAATGCCCGTTGCGCACTTCATCGGCGTATACCTGGGTGGCTGAAGGGCTCTCGTCTCAATGCAGCAATGCACTACAAACGGGTTGCAGGACGATTTCCCCGAAAGGCCCACTATTCTCGACAGTCGCACTACTATAGAGAAGTCCGACATAGAGAATTTCGATCATAGAGATCCTCGATGCTGCAAGAGATTTGGAAACCTGACCTGACAACTGTATTCGTAGGGCTCGCCGTCGACGAAGTCTCGGACACCCTCGGATTCTACTATCTCAATTCGGGAAACCGGTTCTGGGAACTGCTCGAACTCGGTGGAATCACACCCGAACGGCACATCACACCTTCAGAACGCAAAGCTCTCACAGAGGGTCAGGCACGCGGAAACCTGAGCGATCCCGTGCGTGTAATGTTCATCCAGAAGAAGACTTCTCAGCTGCTGCGATACGGCGTTGGCATCACGAATTTAAACCAGCGCGTTGTTGCCAAGAACGACAAAGACAAGGCGGCCAGACCTGCTGACGAAGATATTCATCATTTCATGAGCAGGTCTGTGAAGTTGAATCCGAAGCTCCTGGCCTTCGTGATCTCACCAGATCTGTTTGTGGAGCTTTTCAAGAACCGTTACCCCGATGCCAGTTCCGCGCTGGGCCTTCAGTCCTTCAGCATTGGCAATGCTGAAGTGTGGCTCCTTGGTTCTCCTGCCACCCGGCTTCGCGGGGAGGCCCTCACGGCACAGGAAGATGCATTCTTCGCGCTCGGGGAACGAATGTCAGCCCTCACCAAAGGGAGCGCGCAGGGGTAATCCCGGCACACTCCCGCAGTGTCTCCAATATGTCAGAAGTGACTCCTGCCACACATTGAACACGAGGGCATGAACCCCATGGCATCGTGTCCTGTAGACCAGCAAAAGAGACTCCTCCTGAGCGCTGCTCTCAGTGCCCTGCTGACAGGGATCGTTCTGACAGCGATCTACACCTATTCAGCAACCCAGGTGCGAGCCCTGAGCAGCCAGACGGCTTATGCAAATCCTGAGGATGGGATGCGCGCACTGATTGCGGACAGCTATACAGGTGTGAGTAAAGTGGAGATTCTGCACGCAGACAAAGAGATTTTCGAGGATCTCTGGTTCGTAGAGGCACGGGTCCGGGCTGCCAGCCGGGTCGACGGGAAGGCTTTCTCAGGTCAAGACTCTGACAATCCTGGGAGCTTTTTCCTGCGTGTGCACAACGGCTGGGTCTTCGTTCCGGAAGGAAAATGTCCGGAGCTCATCGCACTTGGTGTATGGCTCTTCGGCCTTCGAGATAAAGAGCGTCCAGAGTAGTTGCTGTCGAAACCTGTGACTGCGATTGGCGACAGAAGAGAGCACGATTCGGGGCGACAGCAATAGGGTCGCCTGGACGTAAAGCGAATAATCGCGAAGCAAGGAGGGACAGAAGATGTTGCCAGTTGAAGACAAGGAAGATGTCAATCCAATCTGCCCGCACTGTGGCAAGGAGTTGGTGAAGATCTGGTGCCGTGAGCTGGAAGTGACTTTCGGCAGACGGTACATCTACTTCTGTCCCCATTGCAGAAAGGTGTTGGGTGTATCTCACCGGAAGGGATTCTGGATGGGATAGGAAATGGAGCCTCCTCACGGTGAGCCTCGCACAGTACTGGAGAATAGGCAATGAAACTGCCCTCGATGCATCAACTGCTTGTAGAAAGCCGGGCTACGCTTGTCCGCTTTCCTGTCGTCCTCTGTGTTGCTGCCGCGGGAACAGTTGCCGCTCTCGTATTGGCCGATCATGAAGGCCCGGCAGAGGCATCCCCCGTCTTCAACATCCTCCTGGCGAGCATTCTGGGAATTCCTCTCCTGATTGCGCTGGCACTCTTTGCAGAGAAGCGTCATCTGAAGAAACCGGCCGCATTGGGTCTGCAGGTGATCGGGATTCTCCTGCTTGCCGCGTACGCTCTCACGGTCCCCACCGACCTCACACGCGCACCACTGGTTACACTATTCCGGTTCTTTCTCCTGGCTGCAGCCCTTCATCTCTTCACCGCTGTGGCACCTTTCACCAGCAAGGGCCAGCAAAACGGATTCTGGCACTACAACAAGACCTTGTTCTTGAGAATCCTTACCACGGGGGTGTATTCAGGAGTGCTGTTCCTCGGACTCGTGATCGCACTCGCTGCACTGGAGAACCTCTTTGGCATCGATGTTCCGGAAAAGCGATATCTTGAGCTGTTCATTGCCATTGCGGGATTGTTTGCGACCTGGTTCTTTCTTGCCGGCATACCGGAGGATCTGTCGCAGCTTGACACGCTCACTGATTACCCGAAGGGGTTGAAAATCTTTGCGCAGTATATCCTGCTTCCGATTGTCCTCATCTATTTTATCATCCTCTACGCATACCTGGCGAAAATCCTCTTCGCATGGGACTGGCCGCAGGGCTGGGTGAGCAAGCTCATTTTGGGATATTCCGGAGTGGGAATGTTCATGCTCCTCCTGCTTCATCCCGTCGTGGGTCACACTGAGAATCGATGGATCGCCAGGGCATCACGATGGTTCTACATTCTGCTCATCCCGCTTGTTGTCGTGCTGATACTGGCAGTGTGGAGAAGAGTCTCGGAATACGGAATGACGGAGGGGAGATATATCGCAGTTGCCCTCGGTGGCTGGTTGGCGTTCCTTATGGCGTACTTCACTCTCAGCAAGACGAAAAGCATCAAGGTCATCCCCGCATCGCTCTGTGTGTGTACCCTGCTCGTGACGGTCGGTCCGTGGGGAATGTTCTCTATTGCCAGGCAGAGTCAAATAGGGCGTCTTGAAAGAATATTGACGCAATCTGGCATACTGGCAGACGGAAGTGTTCGTCCTCTGCATGGAGAGGTTCCTTCCCGGGACGCCAGGGAGATCAGTGCCATTCTCAGCTATTTGCATGAAACCCATGGTCTCGGTGAGATCCAGGGCTGGTTCAGGGAGAGCCTCAAAGAAGACACGGTCGCCTCGGGCGTGGCGTACAAGTCCCCCTCAACTGTGGCAAAGATGATGGGTGTGGAATACGTCACACGATGGGCAGAGTCACCGGAGGGGATCGTCACCCTGGAGGCAGAGGGCGGGTTTGATGTGAATGGCTATGATCGCATGCTCCATGCGACGATGTACACAAGGGGGATAAAAAGTGCGGACCTGTTGAAAGACAGCATCGTGTATCGTGTGACAGAGGGGTGCAAGAACATGACATTTGTCTCTGCTCGTACCGGAGCAGACCTCCTTCAGATCGACTTGTGGAGTCATATAGAGCCCCTTCTGAAAGAGTACAGCGAGTCTGCGGACGGTCGCATTGCGAACGACAAGATGAGCGTGAGCGCAGCCGGCAATGGTCTCAGGGTGCGGGTGTGTCCGTGGCTGATTCAGTTCCAGCGGCACGGAGGTGAGACGAGGGTGACCAGGGTTGTCGCGACTATCCTGTATTCGGTGGAGGCGAATCCGTGACAAGAAAGCCCGTCGAATTGGGGTGCAATGGGCGGACGGGCTAGACGGCAGCCGGTAGGCATGGAAGGTGCAATGGGCGGACGGCTAGACGGCAGCTGGTAGGCATGGAAGGTGCAATGGGCGAACGGGCTAGACGGCAGCTGGTAGGTCTGTCAGGTAGGTTAGACGTTTGGTAGACATGTTCGGAACAAGTGTCGTCTCTAAATGACAAACTTGAGGGAGGGTCTAATGGACATCCGGTATTTCGAACCGCTTTCCCGTGCATACAAACGGATGAAGGTGGCGCTGTTCAAGCCCTTTGATCTGAGAAAATGGTTTGTGGTTGGGTTCACCGCTTTCCTTGCCGGACTCATGGACTTCGAGGGAGGTAGCGGCGGAGGGCAGGGGAAAATGGGTGACGGGGGCTGGGAGGAGGTGCTCTATTTTCCCCGGACCGCGCAGCAATGGCTCACCGATAACCCCCAGTGGTTTCTTCTGATCGCTTTTGGACTGGTGTTGGTTCTCATACTCGTGGTCGTCTTCACTTGGCTGAGTTCCAGAGGGAAGTTCATGTTCCTCGATAACGTGGTTCACGATCTGGCGCAGGTGGCAAAACCCTGGTACGAATTCAAGAGCGAGGCATTCTCACTGTTCCTCTGGCGCATCGGCATTGGTTTCCTCGTTCTGGCTGCAGTCATTCCATACCTGGCGTACTGCTATACCACTCTCGTGAGTGTGTACGAACAGGAATGGGATGCGACAGCGCTGATATTCCCGTTTGTGACCATGATGCTTGGCCTGATTGCGGTCTTTGCATTTTTCAAATACGTGAATCTGCTCCTGGTGGATTTCGTGGTGCCACTCATGTACCGGTCCAGAATTAAGGTATTGGCTGGCTGGGGTGCTTTTCTTCCTCTCTTTGGCAAGCATCTGTTGTCATTCATCGGATACGGGCTGTTCATTCTGGTGCTGAAGATCGCCGTAGGGATAGGCATCGTCGTCGTCGGTCTCTTCACGTGCTGCATAGGATTCATATTGATGGTGATCCCCTACATCGGCTCGGTAGTGCTGCTGCCGGTCTCGTACACCTTCAGGGCTCTGAGCGTGGAGTTTCTGGAGCAATATGGACCCGAATATCAGTTCTTTCCGAGAATTGATCCAGACAAACTGGTAAGGGAATCGCCGGCATCATGATCTCTGAAGATTCTCGAAATCTGATCGCGGGTGAGGTCCTTTCGTTCAATGCCCGTCTGGGCAGAGTTGGCCTGGGATTGGCCCTGGCGGCGGCTGTAGGAACAACGTTGTTCCTGCAGCCCGTCGGGGCCTTTCTACCGGCCTGCTTATTTCATGAACTCACAGGTGTCAGCTGTTTGACCTGCGGACTCACGCGATCGCTGGAGGCCGCAGCTCACGGCGACGTGCTGGGAGCCATGCATTTTCATCTGCTGGGACCATTTATCATGGCAGGGATGCTCATTGCATGCATGGTATGTGCGGCGGAAGCCGTTGCGGGAAGACGCATCGTGCAGCTCCGGCAGGCTCGTTGGCAGCCGCGCATGCTCCTGGTGGTCGCGGGCATCTGGGTCGTATATGGCGTTGCCCGGGCCATCGTCGAATTGCTTTAGCCTGTTGGCTTCTGTCTACTGATTGCAGGGACGCAGTGAAGTGAAAAGCCCGGAAGGGGGCCGCTCCTCTGTTTCCGAACCTCTCCTTTTGCGATGCCATGTCCGGATCGGGCTAACCTATTCGTTCTGAGCACAAAACGGTAAGGGACCATCTTCAAAAAGGAGAAAAGCCAGCTACAGAGATGATTTGCACAAATTCGCAACATACCCTTGTTGTAATTATCAACACTTGCTTTTGGCCTCCATCTCTCCTAGATTCTTCGCATTAACGGATCTTCCCCAGCGCGTTGATTTTGCAACCCTTTTTTGGGAGGCAGCCCATGCCCGCGACCTCAGGAGGAGTAGATGTTGGAAGTATCTATGAACGGTTGGCCGAGATAGAGCGTCGCCTCTCTTTCATTGAAAATCGACTCGAGCATGGCGAAGAGCGCCAATCCAAGTCTGCCGCGCCTGAACTGACTGCCGAAGATACGGCTCACCGTGAAGAGGAGCTTGAGAACCGCATCGGGGGAAATTGGTTTCCCAAGGTGAGTATCACGGTTCTCGTGATTGGCGTTGCATTCCTGCTGACCTTTCCATATCAAGGTTTCCCATCCATACTGCCGAGCCTATTCGGGTACCTGCTGGTCGGAGGTGCTTTCGTTCTCGCCCATCGCTGGCGGGAAGCCTATCCTGAGCTGGCAGGATATGTCCGGGGGGGAGCGCTCGTCCTGCTGTTCTTCACCACATTGCGACTGCATTTCTTCACCGCAGATCCTCCTGTCACGGACAGGAACGTTGAATTTATCATTTTGTTGCTGGTTGTCATCGCTGCATTGTTCGTCGTCCTCCGGACGCGATCGCAATTTCTCATCGCGCTCAGCTTGACTGCCGGTTACTTCGCTGCACTGTTGGGCAGCGATCCACGGATCGTCATCCTGGTGATCACAGCGTCGGCTTTGGCGCTCGCGAGCATTGCCTGGAGGCGCGAATGGCTGTCCCTTCTTGTGTACGGAACTGCGCTGACCTATGTAACCCACCTGATGTGGGTGTTGAATTCTCCGATTCTCGGAAACGGAATCGGTCTGCTTCCGTTCTCGATGTGGAACTGCCTGCCCCTACTCCTATACGCAATCATCTTTGCATCAGCACTGTTTTTCCGTAAGAACCCCACCGAAGAAACGGGACTCGTCATCCTGAGCAGCCTTGTGAATGGATTGGGTGCGGGCGGATTCTATTTGATCCTGACGGTCAAACAGGCCGGCGACTCGTTCGCACTGTATCAAGCTGCTGCTGCAGTTTTCTTCCTCTGTCTTGCTGTTGCGTTCTGGAAGAAGGAGGAGAGCGTGTACTCGACCTTCTTCTACGCGATGATCGGATACACGGCGATGAGCGCCGCAATGATCGCCCAGTTCGTTCGGCCTGACTACTTCATCTTGCTCGCCTGGCAGAGTCTGCTTGTGGTCTCGACTGCAGTCTGGTTCCGGTCACAGTACATTGTGATTGTTAATTTCCTCATCTATCTGATTCTCTTTCTTGCCTATGCAATCACGACGGACACAGTGCACGTTGTCAGTCTAAGTTTTGGTATCGTTGCGGTAGCAAGTGCACGAATTCTTAACTGGCAAAAAGACCGGCTGGAGTTAAAGACCGAGATGATGCGCAATGCCTACCTGGCCTGCGCCTTCTTCATTTTCCCCTTTGCACTGTATCATGCGCTGCCGGCGGGATACGTGAGCATTTCCTGGGTCGTGGTGGCGCTCTTTTACTATGCCATGAGCGTACTGGTAAAGAGCAGAAAGTACCGCTTCATGGCCTTCCTGACGCTTCTCCTGACTATTGGACGAGTTGCGATCGTGGATAGCGTAAGTCTTGAGCCGACATTCAGGATCCTCTCCTTCCTCGTCCTCGGCACCGTGATGCTTCTGATCTCGATGCGATATGTAAAGAAGCGGGTCCGCCAGGCCCCACAGTGATCAGGAAGAAGAAATCACAGGTATTCAATGCGGAGGGTGTCTCCTTGACTCTGGGCTCTGATGCGACGGCAACCGACGGCGGCAAACGGGATTTTCTGAAGATTGTGCTTGGCGGCGGACTGGTAGCATGGATTGCCACATTGATGTATCCACTGTTTTCCTACCTTAATCCGCCGCGGCAGACCGAAGTGGAGGTGTCAAGCGTCAAAGTGGGCCCGCTGAACGACATCCCAAGGGATAGCGGGATGATAGTCAGGTTCGGGAACAAGCCTGTGCTTCTGGTGCGGACGGCCGACGATCAGCTCCGGGCCTTCTCAGCGGTCTGCACTCACCTTGATTGCACTGTTCAATACAAGAGCGATCTGGGGATGATTTGGTGTGCCTGCCACAACGGGAGGTATGATCTCAACGGACGAAATGTTTCAGGCCCCCCGCCACGCCCTCTGGAGGTGTACCGCGTGGTCATGCAGGGTGATGATGTTCATATCACGGCGGCAGCGTGAACACGATGACGACAAAGCTGAGAGCATGGTTTGACGAGCGTATTCCTCTGCAGGATCTCAAGGAATTTCTCGCAAAGAAGCATGTTCCACTCCACCGGGGATCTGTCTGGTACTACTTTGGAGGTGTCTCGCTGTTCCTCTTTATCGTTCAGGTCATTACGGGAATTTTGCTGCTTCTGTACTACAAGGGAAGTGAGCAACTTGCATGGGAGAGCATCCAGTTCATCATGTCCAAAGTGCAGTTCGGATGGCTGGTTCGTTCAATTCATACATGGGCTGCTAACCTGTTCGTGCTTGCCGTTTTCATTCATATGTTCAGTGTGTTCTTCGAAAGGGCGTACCGCAGGCCACGGGAGCTCACATGGCTGACCGGAATGGTGCTGCTGTTCCTTGCGCTGGGTTTCGGTTTCAGCGGATATCTCCTGCCCTGGAATGAACTTGCATTCTTTGCCACAAAAGTGGGAACGGACATCGCAGGTGTGCTTCCAGTGATAGGCAAGCCGCTCATGGTCTTCCTCCGGGGCGGAGAAGAAGTCACCGGCGCTACGCTCTCGCGTTTCTTTGGTTTCCATGTGGCCGTATTTCCTGGTCTTTTCACTGTGATTCTCAGTATCCATCTCATCCTGGTACAGCGGCAGGGGATGAGCGAGCCCCTGGGACACGACACACGGCCCAACCGGAGGGTGATGCCCTTCTTCCCCAATTTCCTTCTCCGGGATCTGCTCCTATGGCTGATCGTTCTGAATATCCTTGCGATCCTGGCGGTTCTTTTCCCCTCGGAACTCGGGAAGAAGGCTGATGCCTTCGCCCCGGCCCCTGAAGGCATCCGGCCTGAATGGTACTTTCTTTTCATGTTCCAGACTCTGAAGTACTTCCCTGCGCAAGTCCTGTTCATGGACGGCGAAGTTCTCGGCATCCTGCTGTTCGGCATTGCCGGACTTCTCTGGATGTTGGTTCCCTTCTGGGACAGGAAAAGCTCCCGGGGAGAGGCAAATCGATGGGTCAACTACGTCGGTCTGTTCGTGGTGATCTACATCCTTGTGTTTACAGTTCTTGGATGGCTGCCATGAAGACGCGCGCCTGGATCGGTCCGATGCTCGTGGCGCTGAGCCTGAGCCTGTGCAGCGCGGCCCCCGCCGTAGCCGCCGATGAGTGCTTGAAATGTCATGAGTCTCTCGGAGGGAGCATCCCCGCATTGTTCAGGCGTGATGTGCATTTCGCTGCGCGGATATCCTGCTCCGGCTGCCACGGAGGCGACAGCTCGACTGACGACATGGCAAAGGCGATGGACACATCTGCGGGATTCGTCGGCGGATCAAAGGGAGATGCCGCATCAATGATGTGTGCCCGTTGCCACTCGGATGCGGAACGGATGAGGAGTTACGGTTCTAAGCTCCCTGTTCAGCAGTGGGAGAGTCTGCAAGCGAGCGTCCACGGAAAGCTCTCGGGCTCGGGTGGAGGGAATGCCGTCTCGTGCGTGACATGCCATGGTGCTCATGGTATCGTTCGTGTAGATAATCCGTCATCCCCGGTTTCGCCGCTCAATGTGGTCAAGAAGTGCAGTAGCTGCCACGCAAATGCAGCGTACATGCGCATGTTCAATCCATCGCTCGCAGTCGACCAACTCGAGAAGTATCGAACGAGCGTTCATGGGGTGCGCAATGCAAAGGGAGACGTGAAAGCCGCCCAGTGCGTCAGCTGTCATGGCAGCCATGGCATCCTGAAGGCAGCCGATGCGAAGTCACGGGTGAATCCGGTGAACCTTCCTGCAACATGTGCCACCTGTCACAGCGACGCATCGTACATGAAGGAATATGGCATCCCCACGGATCAATACGACAAGTTTTCACGCAGTGTTCATGGTGTGGCATTGCTCCAGAAGCATGATGCCGGTGCGCCGGCATGCAACAGGTGTCACGGGAATCACGGCGCTGCACCGCCCGGAGTGGCGTCGATCTCCAACGTCTGTGGTACCTGCCATGTATTGAACGCCGAGCTCTTTGCCGGAAGTCCGCACAAAAAGGCCTTTGACGAACAAGGCCTTCCGGAATGTGAAACGTGTCATGGGAATCATGAGATTGTCACCGCCGGGACCTGGATGCTTGGAGTATCGGATCAGTCCACGTGCGGCAACTGTCACAGCGCGGATGCAAACGCCTCCGGCTTTAACGTGGCCAGGATGATGCGCTCCCTCGCCGACAGCTTGCTTGATATGGAAGCCGCAGCCGGAAAGCTCGTGGACGAGGCCGAACAGAAGGGAATGGAGATCACAGAAGCAAAATTCGGACTCCGCGATGTGCGGCAGGCCAGGCTGCAGTCCCGAACGGTCGTCCATGCATTTGACGAGTCGAAGTTCAGGGCCGTAGTGGAGAAGGGGATTACACAGGCAGCGTCCGTGAGTCATGAAGCTTCTGAAGCGATTGATGAATTCTACTTCCGTCGCATCGGTTTGGGTGTGTCTACGTTCATTATTACGATACTCGCCGTGTGTCTGTGGCTGCTGATTCGCCGGATCGAGGCGAGGGCAAAATGAGAGCTGGCGCACAGGCGGAATTGCCATGGCGGTGAGTACGATAGTCGGCCGTGTTCGTCGCGACTTGAAGCGGCATGCGAGCAAGAAGGCACGCGAGAGCGGACGCACGTTCTTCAAAGAGGACGTTATACTCTATGGCGTCCGAGCCGCCGATCTACGCGCGGTCGCCACGAAGCATTTCAAAGACGTGCAACAGCTGCCCAAGGTGAAGGTTCTTGATCTCTGCGGGGAGCTCTGGCGATCGAGCTATATAGAAGAAGGATTTGTCGCGTGCGAATGGTCGTACGCTCTGCGCAAGACCTACACACCGGATGATTTTGCGATCTTTGAACGGTGGGTGGGACGGTATGTCAGCAACTGGGCGGCGTGCGATTCGCTGTGCAACCACACTATCGGGACCTTCCTTGAGATGTACCCGGAGTACCTCCCGAAACTCAGGACCTGGGCCCGCTCGAAGAACCGGTGGATGCGGCGTGCCTCTGCTGTGTCGCTGATCGTGCCTGCCCGCAAAGGGCTTTTCCTTAACGAGATCTTCGGTATTGCCGATATCCTTCTGGAAGACCAGGACGACATGGTGCAGAAAGGGTATGGCTGGATGTTGAAGGTCGCCAGCAAGCCCCATCTCCAGGAGGTGTATGCGTATGTGCTGAAGAACAAGCCGCGCATGCCCCGCACAGCACTACGGTATGCGATAGAGTTGATGCCACCGCAACTGAAGCAATCTGCCATGGCAAAAGACTGATGAATCCGCATTGGTGAGTCATGCAGAGGGACTCCGGTGGTCCAGGCAGACGAGTCCGCAATGAGTTCTGTGGAGTAACCGATGACCGTGCGAACAGAGGTATCTCTGATGGGCTAGTGCAGGGAACCTGTGGCAACTTCAAACGCCCGCACAAGAGTCTCCGGAACAGGGACCGGACGCTTGCGCACGAGGTCTACAAATAGGCCTTCCTGTTTGCCGCTGCAACACACATTCTCCCCGACACAGATCTCCAGTCCCATCCTCCACCGGGCACGTCCGAGCTCCTCAACCCACGCGCGCCCCACCGGTTTGTCATTCAAGGTAACAGGGCGATGGTAGCGGACATCTGTATGCACAAGAATCGGTGAAAAGCCTTCCGCGAACATATCCCGCATCGGCATATGGACTTCGAGAAAGTGCGTCCGGAGATCTTCGAACCATCGTATGTACGTGATGTTGCTCACGATGCCCAGGGCGTCGACGTCATAGGCGCGGACTGCAATGCGCAACTCAACCTGAAGGGCATGTGCTTCCCGGGGTGTGGTGTTCATCAGGATGTCCTACGATATAGGGGTGATGTCATGCAGACTGCGGCTTGTCTTTCCCTTGCTTTAACAGCATCTCCTCCGGAACGGCACTGAGGATATTCCTGCAGTGGGCATCCGGAATCTTCAGCGTGATGCATTTGCGGTGGCTGAAGTCACCCACCTTGCCGAGGATCACTCCTGCTTGATCACTGCACCTCACCACTTGCTCACGATCTCCCCGAAGCACTGGAGTCCGCTTGGAATGACCGCACCGTAACCGTGGCCGGGTTTGGACCACGCCCCGGCGAGATAGAGATTCTTGACCGGTGTCGAATGCCCCACGCGGTTGCTGCCGGAGTTCGTCACCGTCTGGTCCCATCCATAGATCGCGCCCCGATAGTTGCCCGTGTAGCGGAGGTTCGTGAGGGGGGTGCCGATCTCACAGACCTCGATGGCCTTCGAGAGTCCGGGCAGGATCGATTTCTCCGCCTTCTGGATGAGGACTTCAGCCATCTTCTTTTTCGCTCTATTGTATTCGGACTTCCTGCCCGCGAAATAGTCCTTCTCGAACGTCTCCCATGGACCATACCCCTGCAGCGTAAGCAGATTGATTGTGTTCTTCCCTTTTGGGGAGTAGTCCGGATTGATGGCATCGTAGAGTGTCACACCGACTCCCCCGTGCTCAACATCAGCCGCTACTGCCCCCCTGTACGACTCCTCGAGATCATAAGATGTCTCAATGAATATCTCTGAATCTGCAATGCCGTGTTTTCGCACGAGGTCTTCCTTCAGCCCCAAGAACACCTGGAAGCAGGAAAGGCTCACGCTGTATTTCTGCCATTGGGCTTCATAGTCTGTGAGCAGCTCTTTTTTATCCATCATCGTGTGGAATGTATCGAAGGGATTTGCATTCGACACGACGGCCCTTGCTGTGTAGGTCTTTCCCTTGTTCGTGACAACGCCGGTTGCCGTTCTGTCCTTCACGACGATCTTCCGGACCTTCGTTTTGAGCAGAACCGTTCCGCCGTGCTGCGTGATATACGTGGAGAGTGCGTTGCTGATCGTTTGCGAGCGGCCCTTCGGGTAGAAGCCACCGTGTGTGAGATAGCCCATAAACGGCATGGCGTAGTAGAAGCAGGAGAGCTTTGAAGGCGGCAGGCCGTAGTATCCCCACTGGGCGGACACGATGGCCTTCAGTTTCTGATTGGTGATGCGTGCATCGACCATCTCGCCCCATGTCTTCTGGTTGAGTTTGAAGAGGAACGGGAAATCGGCAGGGAACCGGCTCATGTCGACCTGCCCCCGGGCGGAGGACAGGCGGCCGATGTCGGCGGAAAGACCTTTCATATCATCAAACAGTCCCGCAATACCGTCTTTCTCGTCGGGGAAGACCCGCGACAGTTGCTGTATGTATGCCTCCGGATTGCGCTGCGCAATAGTGAAATCATGTTCCGGGAAAACGGATCGCAGGAGCGTAGGGTGCATGAGGAATTCCACATCGGTGATCTCGGGAAAGCCCTGGATCAGGTTGTAGATGCCGTTTCGTTCTCCCACCGTTGTGGAGTGCAGGGAAACGTCGAAGAGGAATCCACCGGGGCGCCTGAAGGCCGTTGCATAGCCGCCCGGCTTGTCGTGTTGTTCGATCACAAGAGGTTTGAAGCCCTGCCGCGCGAATGCTGCGCCGCAGCTGAGTCCACCCAGGCCGGCCCCGATGATGATGACGTCATAGTCTGTGTCGGCGGATCGGGTGAAGGTGTTTATGGGAAGAGCGTTCCAGTCAATGGATGAGGCAGAAAATGTTGCAGCCAGCATCTTGAGAAATTCACGGCGGGGCAGCTCGGGGTGGCTCATTGTGATCCTCCCGAAAGGTTGAGGGGCACGTGCATGAGGGTTTGTGTGCGGCTCAAGATACGAAGCGGAAAGCATATCTGCCAGAGTACTTGCAGGCTCCTCGGCGAACCAGGCGACGCAGCTTTGGCTTCCAGGCGCACCAGGCTGGCTGCCCAGTTCTGGCTTCCCGGCGCAACAGGCTGACTGCCCAGATCTGGCTTCCCGGCACAACAGGCTGCCCAGGTCCTGATTCCC
>JAGDMK010000371.1 GCA_017860635.1 Bacteroidota bacterium | reverse complement strand
ACGGCGATAGAAGATCAGTTCGCCACGCCCATCGGGAAAGGCCCGCAATTTGAGACGCCCGGCAGCGCAGTTGAAGAACGTGTCGTCCTGAACAATTTCGGTCGGGCCCGAGTCCGCAATCGCCGCCACCTTCGATGTGAGTTCGGCAATATTCCTGACCCGTGCTTTGATTTCGATATTCCGTGCCATGTGAATTGGTCAGGGCGTTAGGAAACGGCGGGCACAAACGAAATCCTTGGCGTGCCACTCATCGTAGTCCGGTGCAGCTGGATCCAAGCTGTTGACGCGTACCCTTCCGGAACAGTGGATGAACTTCCGGTCGCTCAGGTAGATTCCGACGTGCATGATACGCTCCGGCTTGTCCGCCGCAGCCTTATCTCCAAAGAACAGGAGATCCCCACGTCGCAGGTTCTGGAATGCCGACCCTGCCTCGACTTCCTCTCCCTGCCGGGCCTGCTGGTCCGCATCCCGGTTCAATGACGTTCCATTCAGAAAGAAGACTGTCTTGACGAAGCCCGAGCAGTCGAATCCTTTGGGCGACGTGCCTCCCCAAAGATAAGGCGCGCCCATGAAGAAGCGCGCGGCAGCCTCGATGTTCGTGGGAGTGAGTTTTCTCGACACCCGCCAGCTCTGGTCGTTCATCAATGCGGTGCTTTCAATAAAGCCGCTGCGCCCGTCGGGGAGGGATGCCTCCAGCCAGCTTCCCTTTCCCGCCACCCGGCGGAGAAGATCGCCTGCTGTGACGTCGCACACCGGCGGCGCACCCGCTTTCGGCCCTGACCTGAGCATGCCGTACTGGCACACCACACGATAAAGATCAGCGGAATTCCATTCCGTGAGTGCGGCAGCATCGACAGTGAGTAAGGCTCCTTCGTCGATCCAGCCCAGATAGCGGTCGGGGCAGTGGATGTAATACCAGCCGCCGTTCTTCTTGAGCAACTCCACCGTTTCCCCGAGGAGCACCTGCGAGACGAGCTCGGCCCGGTGATCAGGTCCGCGTCTCACGTTGCCCACACTGATGTTCACCAAACCTGAATTCCTGGAACCGAGGGCCGGATCAGGCAGGACCTTGATTTCGTCGGTTATGGGCCCGGCTGCGGTTTCCCGGAGCAAGCTCAGAAGCGCCGCTTTCGCGGCCGCGCTCTCGACTTCTCCCTTCGTAATCATCCGACCATCATCGACACGCACGTCTACGCGAAAGACCTCCAGCCGGGAATCCGGGGCAAACCTTGACTTGACCGTCTTGACTGCGGCTTGCCAATCCTTGCCTGCCTCCCTGTGAGTGCATCCGGCGAGGGTGATCACGAGAAGCAGCCCGGCAATACGATATGGACGTCGAGTTCCCGCTTTGCCCGGCAACGGCCGGCCCGCAACTACTTGCATGGCTCTCCTCAGAGGGGGACAGTCACCAGTCTCCCGCTAGAAAATAACAGGAAAGAGGCCGAGGACAAAGGCTCAGCAGTCGAGTAAGAGCATCTCCGATTGAGAATGCCGGGAACCGTCCGGCCGAGAGCTATATGCCGGCGCGGCAGGGACACTTCTGATTGTCCCTCTCACAGATGCATGTTTGATGGCCGCGCGCGGCGCGCTATGATTATGGTCCGCCGTGGATCCGCGGGCGGCCCTTTTCTGAGAGGCCGGCTGAACGAGCAGGACCGAAAGCCGGGTGTCCGGCACTCACATCCAACCAGGCACGGAGAACACAGAGCCTTGACACCGAATACCGCCGCACGGACAGACGTCCGGAATGTGGCCATCATTGCTCACGTTGACCACGGCAAGACTACCCTCGTCGACGCGATGCTCAGGCAAAGCGGCACGTTCCGGGACAACGAGCGCCTCGTCGAGCGGGTCATGGACAGCCTTGATCTCGAACGCGAGCGAGGCATCACGATCATGGCCAAGAACACGGCCATTTTCTACCGCGGCATAAAGATCAACATCGTCGACACCCCGGGCCACTCGGATTTCGGCGGCGAGGTCGAACGTGTGTTGAAGATGGTCGACGGCGTCATGCTGCTGGTGGACGCCTCGGAGGGTCCACTCCCGCAGACGCGCTTCGTCCTGCGCAAGGCGCTCGAGCAGAACCTCCCCGCAATCGTGGTGGTGAACAAGATCGACCGGGCCGATGCCCGGCCGGAAGAGGTCGTGAACGAGATCTACGATCTTTTCATCGACCTCGACGCCACCGAGACGCAGATCAACTTCCCGATCCTCTACGCGATCAGTCGCGACGGCATTGCGCGCCGGGACCTTGAAGACGCCTCGCAGGACCTCCGCCCGCTCTTCGAACAGATCGTCGAAAGTATCCCCGCGCCCCGGCCGCTCCACGAAACGAAATTGCAGATACTTGTGACCACGCTCGATTACAGCGATTACGTCGGCCGCATTGCCATCGGCCGGGTGTTCTCAGGAAAGGTCGCGGTGGGGGACGGAGTGTCGGTCTGCAAACTCGACGGCACGATTCAGAAGACGCGCGTCACGCAACTCTACACGTTTGAAGGGCTGAAGCAGAAGCCGGTGACCGAAGCGACCGCAGGGGACATAGTAGCCCTCGCCGGGATCGAAGGGATCTTCATCGGGGAAACAGTAGCCGATGCGGAAGATCCTCTGCCGCTTCCCGCCATCCAGGTTGACGAGCCGACCATTTCGATGATCTTTTCTGTGAACACAGCTCCGTTTTCCGGCAGGGATGGGCGGTACGTGACCTCGCGCCAGCT
>JAGDMK010000162.1 GCA_017860635.1 Bacteroidota bacterium | reverse complement strand
CCTCCACACCATCGGCAATCCAGCGGAACTCCGGGAGGAGCAATGCAGAGCCGGCATAGGCAGCGTCCACGTGAAGCCAGATTCCGTGTTTCCTGCACAGTGCTGCAATGGGGCGGAGCGGATCCAGACCGGTCGATCCGGTCGTGCCGACGGCTGCGACGACGCAGAGAGGGGTGTAGCCAAGACGAAGGTCCCGTGTGACAGCCTCGTCGAGAGCGGAGGGGATCAACGCGAAATCGTCGTCCACACGAATCTTGCGAAGATACTCCCTGCCGAAACCGGCGATCTTGGCTGCCTTCTCTATAGAAGAGTGTGCTTCGGCGGAGCAGTAGACCGTGAACCGCATTTCCGCAGCAAACCCCCGCTCATTGATCCGGAACGCAGAGCGGCGTTCCCGTGCCGTAAGGAGTGCGCAGAGTGTAGCGGTGGATGCGGTATCCTGGATGACTCCTGTGAACGTTGACGGCAGGCCGATCATCGTGCGCAGCCATTCCATTACCCGTTCTTCCAATTCGGTGGCGGCCGGTGATGTTGCCCAGCTCATGCACTGCGCGCCGAGCGTTGCGGTCAGCATCTCTGCAAGGATGGACGGCGGACTCGAGTTGGCGGGGAAGTAGGCAAAGAACGAAGGATGTTGCCAGTGTGTCATGCCGGGCAGGATGATCTCACGGAAATCGCGGAACACCGCGGAGAATGGTTCACCATCGTCCGGTGGAGCAAGAGGAAGCTGCTTCAGTACTGTGCCGGGCTGCAGATCGGGCTTCACGGGAAGGCGTTCCACCTGTTCGAGATAGTCGGCCATCCAGTCGACCAGCTCGTGCGCATGCGCCCTGAAGTCGCCGGGATTCATCGTCCGAATGATTTCTGTTTGCGGGCGAACTCACGCAGCCGTGCGTCGACCCGGGCATGCACGCTCCCGGCGGTGAACAGGCCACCGGCCTTGCGGGTGCCGGCAGGCTTGCCGGTGAGCAATTCAATCCCCTCATCGACGCTGGAGATCGCGTACACGTGGAACTGTTTGTTCGCCACAGCTTCAACGACGTCGTGTCTGAGCATCAGGTCCTGCACATTTTGCTTCGGGATCAGTACTCCCTGTGTCCCGGTCAGTCCGCGCGCGTTGCAGACATCGAAGAATCCTTCAATCTTCTGATTGACGCCGCCGATCGGCTGGATTTCTCCGTGTTGATTCACCGAGCCGGTCACGGCAAGGTCCTGCCGCAGCGGGAGACCCCCAAGGCTGGACAGGAGTGCATAGATTTCGGTGGACGATGCGCTGTCGCCGTCCACGCCGGAATAGGACTGCTCAAACGCCAGGCTTGCACTCAGCACGAGCGGTTTATCCTGGGCATACATCCACCGGAGGTAGCCGCTCAGAATGAGCACCCCCTTGTTGTGCGTTGGTCCGCTCATCGAGGCTTCGCGCTCGATATTGATGATCCCGGCACGGCCCATGGATGTCTTTGCGGTAATGCGTGAAGGACGGCCGAATTCATGTTCGGCAAGCTGATAGACGGAGAGTCCGTTGACCTGACCGACGACCCGCGCCTCCGTGTCGATCATGATGGAACCGTCCATGATCATCTCCTGGATCTTCTCCTCGAGCATGTTGACCCGTTCGATCCGTTCGCGGATGGCGGTCCGCACATGTGCGCCATTGACACGGGTGGCATTCTCGCGTGTCGCCCAGTAGCTGGCTTCACGGAGGACATCGGCAAGCACACTGAACCGGGTGGAGAGCTTCTTCTGCTGCCCGGCCAGGCGGGCTCCGTATTCAATCACTTCCGCGGCGGCGCTTACTTCGAAGGGAAGCAGTTGCTCGTGTTCGCAGAGGGTCTTGATGAACGAGACATACGATCCGATCGACTTGGCGTCGTTTGACATCTCCACATCGAAATCCGCCCGTACCTTGAAGATCTTCTTGAAATCCTCGTCCAGTCCGAAGAGCAGCTGGTAGATCTGGGAATCCCCCACCATGATGACTTTGACATTAATGTCGATCGGTTCCGGTTTGAGGGCGGTAGTGACGCCGAAGAGTCCGCCGTCAAAGGCCTGAATCTCGAGTTGCCGGTTTCGCAGTACGCGTTTCAGGGTATTCCAGACTCCCGACTCGGTCAATGCGTCGATGGCGTTGATCACCAGGAACCCGCCGTCGGCCTTCAGCATGGAACCCGCTTTCACCCTCGTGAAATCGGAGCGCAGCATCCCGTTTCTGTCCACCACCCGTTCGATGGTGCCGAAGAGATTCTTGAAACGGGGGTTGGATTCAATAATGACAGGTGTGCCCGGCGTGTCGGTATTGTCCACGATGACATTGACCTGGTATTCCTGGAACGGCTCTTCTTCCCGTTGCGCAGTGAAGGCAAGAATACCCTGCTGGGGCTCCTCACGCTGCTGGAACCGGTGGAGGTTTTCGAGAACATCCGTCTCCACATCGTTCAGATACTCCTGCACGCGCTGTATCGGATACCGCTGGCGCAGGTCCTCGAGCGATTCGTCAACGACCGGGACGATGATACGATGGTTGAGGTCTTCGAGTGATTTCTTGGCTTTCCTCTCGATGTTGCGCATCTCTCGCATGATGAGGTCCATCTGCTTCTCGAGCTCCGTATGCTGGGCCTCCATGCGCTTCAGGTCATCGGCGGTGATCTCGCCGGAGTCCACGCGGGCATGCAGCTGTTCCATGCTGGTGGGATTGCCTTCGAAGACGGGAGCGATTTCGGGACGTGTGCCGCCGCCGGCCTGGACCTGCACGACCTCAAAGCCCCGCTCCCTCACGCGCTTCTCGAACTCGCGCAGCACAGTGCGCTGCCGCTGTTGAAAGTGCTCAAGCGTGTCCTTGCGCTGCTCCGCATACCGGCGGCTTTCGAACACGGCAGGGATTGCCTTCATGAGTTCGGTGAGAAATCCCGCCATGTCCTTTTTGAACGCCATCCCCTTGCCGGCGGGGAGTGTGATCATGATGGGTGAATCCGGATCGCGGAAGTTGTGCACATAGCACTTGTCCGTGAGCTGCGCGGGCCGCCCTTCCACTTCCCGCAAGAGGCGCTTGATCGTGGTGGTGCGGCCGGTGCCCGAAAATCCGGTCACAAAGATATTGTAACCGTTCTGCTGAATATCGAGTCCGAGCGCCAGCGCACGCAACGCTCTGTCCTGGCCGATGATTGCCTCGAGCGGGGTCACATCTTCAATCCGGTCAACGCCGATCATTGCAGGAGTGCAGCGCCAGCGGAGGTTGGTTGACGGTACTTCCGGGGACGAACGGCGGACGTTGCGCAGAGTCTTCATTAGTATTCTTTGCGGTTAGTGTAAAGGTTCATCAGAATTCCCACGATAGTCATGCTTGTGAGAAGCGCCGATCCTCCATAGCTGAGAAAGGGCAGCGGCACGCCGATGACGGGAAAGAGGCCGAGGGCCATTCCGATGTTGACGAAAACATGAGTCGCAAGGATGGCGGAGAGGCCGACGGCGACATAACTGCCGTACCGGCTCTTCACCATCGCTGAGAGGGTAATTCCCCGGGCCAGCAGCACGGTGAACAGAAACAGCACCGTTGCGGCACCAAGAAAGCCAAATTCTTCACCCGGCACACAGAAGATGAAATCTGTCCATTGCTCCGGGATGAAATTCAGCTGCGTCTGGGATCCATGGAGATATCCCTTTCCGATCAGGCCGCCCGAGCCTATTGCCACTTTGGACTGCAGGATATTGTAGCCTGCACCAAGAGGATCGGCGCCGGGATCCAGGAAGGTGTCAATTCGTTTCTGTTGATAGGGCCGCAGTCCGTCGTAGATAAACTGGACCGAAATACCGATCAGGACCATCAGCGAAAACACCACAGCAGCAACGAGAAGATGCTCTCTGGTCACGTAGATCAGGACGCCGAAGACAGCGATGACGATCAGGAAAGCTGTTGTTCCGAGGAGTGCTGCGAGGGCGGCAGCGAAGGGAGCAACCACCGCAATCAACGTGAAGCGTGAAGCGCCTCCCCAGTACAGCATGGCAAACGACATCCCGCCGTAGATCACCGCCGTGCCGAAATCCGGCTGCATCATGATGAGTGCCACGGGAAGAAGGACAATGCCCGCCGTCATGATGAGTCCGCGCCGCGAGCGCAAGGAGACGTCCGAGCGGGAGAGATACGATGCCAGCGCCAGCACCGTTGTGATCTTGGCAAATTCCGATGGCTGGATGCGGAAGGAGCCGAGATTGAACCAGCTCGTCGATCCGGAAACGGTCTTGCCGAGCAGGAGAACGATGACAAGCATGAGGATCGACAACAAGTATGTCGGGTAGGAGATCGACTGCATGAACCGAAACGGGAGAAACGCAATCACCAGCATCACCGCGGTCCCGGCCAGGATCCACGTCAGCTGCTTGAAGAAGATCTCAGAGGCGCGCGCATCGTAGGTCGCGCTGTAGACGGATACCAGGCCGATCAGGGCGAGGAGGAGCGTCGAAACGCCGATTTGCAGGTCAAAATGCCGTTTGAGGAATTCTATCATACCTTACCGCTCTTCAGAGGCAAGAGGTACTGCAACGGTTTGACGCCCGGCGATTGCGGGGTGCGGGGCGGACGGAGACGGGGTATTTCTGATCAGGTAGCCGTAGAGGTACCGTTCCATGCACATACCGGCAATCGGGGCGGCATGAGATCCGCCGAACCCGGCGTTTTCTACCAGCACAGCAATGGCTATGCGGGGATCTTCATAGGGTGCGAATCCAACAAACCATGCGTGGTCAGGACCGTGCGGATTTTGAGCAGTTCCGGTCTTCCCGGCTACCTCGATCCCCTTGATGCGCGCAAGACCGCCTGTTCCGCCAGGGTGCTCTACCGCCCGGCGCATTCCTTCGCGCACAATCGCCCATGTATCGATGGAGATGCTGGTGCGCCGGCTCTGGAAGGCCAGCGTGTCAACACGGCGGACATCCTTCTGAACGACAGCCCGGACTGCATGGGGTTGATGATATTCTCCCCAGTTTGCGAGCACCATCGCGTAGCAGGCCATTTGCAGGGGAGTCACACCGAGTTCACCCTGCCCGATCCCAAGGCTCGGCAGAAAACCACGCGTCCATCCCGATGGTCCGTAGCGTCTGTTCATGAATGCCGTCGTGGGCAACAGGCCGGGATTTTCCTCGGCGACGTCAATGCCGGTCAGCATCCCGAAGCCCAGCTCTTTTCCATAGTGCGCCCATTCATCAAGCCCGGTCTTCAGCATCAGCTGGTAGAAATAGACGTTGCACGATTGCTGAATCGCGGTGATCATATCCACGGATCCATGGACGTGCAGGTCTTTGAACGTCTTGTTCCCGAACCGGAACGCGCCGCTGCAGGAGACCCGCCATGATGGTGTGACGGTCTTGCTTTCCAGGGCAGCGATGGCGAGGACCATCTTGAATGTTGAGCCCGGAGGGTACCGGGTCAGTGTCGCCCGGTTAAACAGGGGCTTTGACGGATCCGCATTCATGGAATTCCAGATCTGCGGAGGCGTCACGCCGCTGAAGACCGACAGGTCGTAGTCCGGTGCGCTGACCATGGCGAGGAGTTCGCCGTTCCGTGGATCGATCGCGACCACAGCGCCGCGGCGGCCGGTCATCAATGACTCTGCAAACGACTGGAGTCCGAAATCCATGGTCAGGATCAGATCATTGCCGTCGACAGCCTGCACGTCCAGCTTGCCGCTTTCAAAACCACCGACGACCTGTCCTCGCACATTCACTGTGCTGAATTCTGCTCCCTTTTCTCCTCTCAGGCTGTGTTCATATCCGCCTTCGAGTCCGGAAGATCCCACAACATCTCCCTGCGTGTAATCCCCGCCGAAACTCTTGATCTGGGATTCGGAGATTTCTTTCGTGTAGCCGAGGATGTGTGTTGCATGTGCGGGTGTGGTGTAGACACGTTTGGATTCCACCTGGAAGTCAACCCCGGGCAGCCGGTCCCGGTTTTCCTCGAGGGCGGACAACTCGCGGAAATCGATGTCGCGTTTGATCTTTACCGGCGCGAATCGGGAATAGTGTTCTCCGGTGCGGAGACGTTCCTGGATGAGGGCGGTATCAAGGGCAAGTGTGCGGGCCAGGAAGCCGATGGTGTTCTTATCGAACTCGTACGGCATCAGTGTCACGCTGAACGACGGGCGATTGTCCACAACCAGCGTGTTGTTGCGGTCATACATATACCCGCGTACCGGTTCCTTCGTGATCACGCGGACGCTGTTCTCTTCGGATTTCCGTCCGTACTCCTCACTGTAGATCATCTGGAGCTGATACAGGCGGCCGAGGAACAGGAGCATCATCAGTGCGAGCACTGTGTAGAGGATCCGCCGCTTGCGGTAGATCTGTATGTCTTCCTGTACAGCCATGTGTCAGGAGCGGTTCCGGCGTGCCATAATGAACATCGGGATTAACGACACGAGGACGGTGTATGCGGTTGCCGGTATGCCGTGCCGGAGGACCGCATCGTTCCATGAAATATCCGTCCCCTGAAGGAAGATAACAAAATAGAGGAGATTATGCACGAGGCTCACGACGGCAACAGTAAGGGGAAACTGCGCAGAACTCAGGTTCTGCATTGTCTTGTTCTCGTTGAAGGTATAGCCGGCCATGAATCCTGCCACCGTCTTCGTCAGCGATGACAGGCCCAGCATCCCGTCATCGCCCGCAAGGAGATCCAGCCCGAGGCCGAGAACAAAGCCGACCGTCGACGCCGTGATCTGTCCGCGCGCAATGCCGAGCACGACAACCCAGATCAGGATGAGGTCCGGGACAATCGTGCCAACCGCCACGAACGGGATGAGAGTCGTCTGCAGGAGCAGCACGGCAAGCGAGATGAGGGCAATTATGAACCAGCGTGTCATAGGCGGGATGGTCAGTCGTTTGTCCGGCGCTCGAGGGCAACGCGGCTGGAATCCGGAACAACCTTCGCGACAAACACTTCTTCCAGGCGGTCAAAGTCCACTGAGGGATGCACGGTAATTGCCTGGAAAAGTTCGCCCGGAAGCTGACGGGTGGATGTGACGATGCCAATGCGGATGCCTGAAGGAAAGAGACTGCTGAATTCGGATGTGATGACGACGTCACCTTCGACGACGTCCAGTGTCTTGGGCACATGTGCGAATTGCAGCTCGCTCCCGCCTGTCCACCGGATAATGCCGTTCACGCGGCTTCGCTGGATGCGCGCGCTCACACGCAGATCCTTGTGGTACAGGAGCTGTGCAATGGCATACCTGGAGCCTGTCGACACAATTCTTCCAGCGAGTCCCTGGTCGGTCACCACGGGCATTCCCACAAGAACTCCGTCCTCTGTCCCGGCATTGATTGTGGCGGTATTGCGCAGGGCCTGGACTTGTGATCCGACCACCTGCGGAGAGGGTGAGGTTCTGCTCGCGCAGGATCCGGTTTTGCTGCCGCAGCGCAAAATAGTTGGGGATGAAGCCGAACACATCCTGCACAACGCCTGCGGCAGTAAGGACATGACCGCGAATAACCCGGGCCTGATCGGTGGTGTTGACAGCGAGGAGCAGAATCGAGATCAGAAGATAGACCGCGAGGAGGACATATTCCTTGAAGAGAACAATGATATCGTAGACGCGTTTGAGCATGGCTCCCGCAGGAATGCCGGCCGTGGCCGCTAGTAGCGTTTGCTCTTGAGAAGGACCTTGGAATACCTGTTCAGATTCTCGAGTATCTTGCCGGTGCCGCGCACGACAGCCGAGAGGGGATCCTCTGAAACGTGCACAGGCAGTTGGGTCTCGAGGCGGAGCCGTTCGTCGAGTCCTCGCAGGAGTGCTCCTCCTCCGCTCAGCATCACGCCGCGGTCCAGAATGTCGGCTGAGAGCTCGGGCGGGGTCCGTTCAAGCGTGAGCTTGACGGCTTCGATGATCTGAATGACGGGTTCGCTCAGGGATTCACGGATTTCCACGGAGCTGGCTTCGGTGGTTTTGGGAATGCCGTTGACCAGATCGCGCCCTTTGACCCGGATCGTAATCTCCTCCTTGAGCGGCATTGCAGAGCCCACCTCGCACTTGATTGCCTCGGCCGTGCGTTCGCCGATGAGGATGTTGTGGTTCTTCTTGAAGAACTGGATGATGGCATTGTTCATTTCGTCGCCGGCAACGCGGATCGACTCTTCATTGACGATGCCGGACAGGGCAATGACAGCGATCTCGGTGGTTCCCCCGCCGATGTCGACAATCATGTTGCCTACTGCAGCTTCGACATCCAGTCCGACTCCAATGGCCGCTGCCATGGGTTCGGCGACAAGGTGGACCTCTTTTGCACCGGAATGCTCTGCTGCGTCGCGGACAGCGCGTTTCTCGACCTCAGTAACGCCGCTGGGGACGCTGATGACAATTCTGCGGCTCGGCATCCAGTTTGCGTGGATCTTCCGGATGAACTCGCGGAGCATGCCTTCTGCAATCTCAAAGTCCGCGATCACGCCGTCGCGCATCGGACGGATGGTCCGGATGTCACGATGCGTTCTCCCGAGCATCTGCTGGGCTTCCCGTCCGATGGCAACGATCTTCTTCGTATTCCGATCGAAAGCCACAATGGAAGGTTCATTAAGCACAACACCCTTCCCCTTCATGTGAATGAGGGTGTTGGCGGTGCCGAGATCGATGGCGAGATCGGCTGAGAAGAACGAAAACAGACCCATGGCGTCAGTGTCTGAAGTGTCT
>JAGDMK010000027.1 GCA_017860635.1 Bacteroidota bacterium | reverse complement strand
GCTGAGCGTAGATCGGTGGCATTCATCGTCTGGAGATCTCCCCACAAGGGTCAGGGTTCGCTGGCATCGGGTAGCAGTTCATTTTTTAGAAGACTTTGCGCAAATCCGCTAATTCGGTATAACACAGACCCTCTCTCGGTGGTTCCGCGAAATTTAGTGCCTCTACACCATGGCGGAGTTCCAGACTCTGCTCGATGGGACACGGAATAGGTTTCTTTAATTTGGTTCTTTCGGTTTTTGCGCGTCCGGAAGGATTGCAGGCAGTTTCACAAAGAGCAGGGTCGGAGGGAAGCCCGCAGAATACCTCGCCGGTAGGTGATTTCACCTATGCATTTTAAGGGATTTCCCTCTGTTCGCGATCCCTCTCACCGCATACATTGACCACACGAATCTGCAAGCAAAGCAACCGGCCACCCTTCCGGGTCTGAAGTACTCCCGCTTGCAGGATGCTTGCATGAGCGCCGCCAGCGCCGAGGAACTGAACAGAACAAGAGAGGTACAGACATGCAGAGAGTCTTCTCCGGGTTGTTTCTCCTGTGCATGCTCACGTGCACAGCTCTCCTCCTGAGTGCAAACGCCCAGGTTCCCCCTCTCGATTTTCATTTCACGGCTTCGGTGGGGGGTCTTGAGCCCGGCTCGGACAACAGAATCATCACGATCGACAGCGCCGGACATGCTGCGTTCACCGTTTACAACCTGAAGTCGAATCCTATCGTTCAGGCGGAAAGCAGCTTCACGATCAACTCCGCTGGGCTTCAGAAACTGTGGAAGGCTCTCCAGGACAACACATTTGGTTCACTGGATTCGCTGTATGCCGACACATCATTCGTCGATGGTGCATTCGCGATCATTCGTGTGAAAGCGAGCGGAGTGGTGCGTCAGGTCGTTCTCAGGAACGCTGCCCAGCCGAATGCCCAGGCAATTCTGGACTCACTGAATGCGGTCACGCCACCGTCGCTGCAACTCCACTATGCACCTCCGGAGCTTTTCAACTTCGTCCCCCAGGATCCTTGCGCGCCGGGGGGCGGGCTTATGAAGACCGGTGGCAACGGAGATGTGATTGAAGGGTTTTTCAATCAATCCAAGTCCCGGATCGGCCTGCCAGAGCCGGCATCAATCACGGCTGTCGAGCCAGTACACCCTGGCAGCGTTGTAGCCTATTCTCTTCCATTTGCGGAGCTTGTGAAGAGGGGGAAAGTCAAACTCAGCAGCAAGGGGCAATTCTACGGCGACGCGGTATCGATCTCCGTCGACAACACAACGCCGCAGCGCGGTTCGTCACTGGACATCAACCTCTACCTGGAGTTCTGGGGTCCTCAGGCCACTCCGGAGAATGTGGCGAACATTATCAACGACATCATGTCCAAATGGAGCGGGAAGACAACGAGTGATGGCACGCCCGTCACGATGAACATCAACCCCATCGTACGTCCCGATGCCGTCGCTCCACCCGGGACACCGGGATACCATCAGATCAAACTCGTGTCGAGAGGCACGGACGGCGCGCAGCGGTCGTATGTGCATGGAATGAACGATGATTTCTCAGTGAACGAAGGGGTGGGTACGGGACAGTGGCTGGTGGACGGCATACCGGGAACGTACGCTCACGAGGTGGGGCATCTGCTCGGACTTGAGGACCAATATGACGACTACGTAAAACAGCCGGATGGAAGCTGGTACAGCAAATCTGCGGACACAAAGCTCAGCGATAACGAGACTCTCGCGAACCTCATCATGTCCAGGGAGCCACCGCAGAGCCGGTCCGAGCTCCTCAAGTTTCTGGAAACATCACCACTGTACAGTGTCACAAAAAAAGATCACACCAATGATCTGATGGCTGACAAGTCCGGTTCCGTGCGCAAGGACGATATCGACTTGCTTGCAGCACAAGCCGGACTGCTCGTGAAGATTCGTCCCGGAGACGTCCTTGTCAACAGAAATAGCAGCAATCAGAATCTCGTTGTGACGCATGGCGACGACATGTTCGTGCGGTCCGGGCAGAGACGAACACTCAACGGCCTCTACGGCGCGTGCATCGATTTCCACAGTGATCCTCCCAGCACTGGCGACCTCTTCGACCTTGCGCCCCCGCTGACATCCTGGAACGGCTCAGTCGCAGCCACGCGACTTGCCGCTCTCGCGACCCTTGTTGACTCCACAGGCCTCTACTGCGGCGACCAATACAATGCACAGGCTGCCATCTGGCGTATCACTGACAATGTTGCCTTCGGCGATCTCGCCGACGGGCTACTTCTCCAGGCTGGAATTCAGATGGGGGATCAGGCCCTCGAATTCCCACGGCTCACAGGCAGCACCCCGGCCGATTCAGTGGCTCGACTGGTTGTTCCGGATGAACTGTTCATCGCCAGCATCCAGCCCCGTTTCGCAGAAGGGAAGATCGGCAGCAAGACTTCATTCAAGGGAAGCGTTGCCAAGCCCTCCGTCGACGGGTATTCGACATCGTTCTCCTGGACCGCCACCGCACCCGACAACTCACCCGTGACACTCACGGAGATCAGTGACAGTGCCTCCATTATTCCTGACAGAACCGGCATATACGAGGTCGGTCTTCGCGTTGCTGTCACGGATTCCTCTCAGGGTCTCCGGACGATAGATCCGGTCCGGAAGAGCTATGTCGTTGTTCCGGACGAGTTCACGGAGACCTTTGAACATGCGAACCTGTCTGACCGTCTGCCGTGGAGGACCTACGGAAACGCTCCCTGGTCCGTCTCCGCGAACAGTGCACAGACAGGAGCCCTCTCGGCACAGTCGGGCGCGCTTGTCGGCAATCAGGCCGACACAGTCTTCTCCGCCCTCGAGATCCTCGTATCGCTTCCCCACGACACTGTCATCACCTTTGCTGTCCGGACCGCCACTGCGTTTGTGCTTGACCGGTTTGAGTGGCGCGTCGACGGGAATCCTGTCTCCACGATATTCGGATACAATGACTGGACGATCATCAGGCATCCCCTGGAGGCAGGCACCCACACGCTCACCTGGACCGCCGTCCAGTTTACCGCAATACCCTCGAAGATCTGGGTCGACAACATCTTTTTCCCCGCGCATGCTGTGGTGAGTTCGGCGGGTGAAAACGCCGATGTTCCCGTGGAGTTCCGGCTCTTCCAGAACTATCCGAACCCGTTCAACCCGACGACCACGATCCGGTACGCACTCCCGAACAGCTCGCACGTCAGCCTGACTGTCTTCAATACGCTCGGACAGCAGGTTGCAGAACTGGTGAACGGTGAGGTGGGGGCCGGGTATCATGACGTATCATTTGATGCATCCGGCTTGTCAAGCGGAGTGTACTTCTACAGAATCCAGGTCCGGTCTCTGAATGCCATCACCGGAGGTCACTCCGGAGGCGGAGCAGCGGAGATTGTAGAGACCCGCAAGCTTCTGCTCCTGCGCTAAAGGAACCGGGTGTGTTGTGCGTTAGGATATCCCGACGAGAGGATACCGACGAGAAGATACCGACGGGAAGACACTGACGGGAAGACACTGACGGGAAGACACTGACGAGAAGACACTGACGAGAAGACACCACCGTGATGTGTTCGTAAAGTGGATAGAACGTGAAGGATTGCAGGGAACCACAAGTGCCAGACTCTGCGCTGCTGGTCATCAGTTGCGTCACACCCTGAAGGGACTGTCAGGATGGAGATACTGATTGTGGATGACAGCCCGGAGATGAGGGCGCTGGTTCGCGACTACGTGCGCGCCCTTCGTCCTCATGCAAAAATCCGGACAAGCCCGAATGCCGAAACGGCGCTCGCAGAAATCGGCCGCAAGTCTCCGGATATCGTGCTGATGGATATTCGCATGGACGGCATGGACGGTCTCGAGGCGACACGGGCGATTACGCAGCAGTATCCTGGAATCCGTGTTGTCATTGTCACACAATATGCCGATCGGGTCCTTCGCGATGAGGCCATTGCGGCAGGTGCGGTGGGGTTCGTCAGCAAAAGTTCACTTCAGGATCTCTCCGTCCACATTGTCTGACAGGGTGGAAATGACAGGGAATCACCTGTTCTTGAGAACAACTGATCAGTATGGCGCTTCGCGTGGATCTTACCCACGCTCGAAAGCGCACCGCGCACGCACCGTTGTCCTCTGCGTGGCGTTTGTCGTGCTTCCGGTCCGGCTCTTCGGACAGGGGGAGTTCGTGCGGCTCGAAGGATCGCTCAGTGCATCGAGTGAGTTCTATTCCATCTCAGGCATTGATCCGCGGAGGCCGGGCACCACACACATGGCCATCCTCTCGCCGACCCTGGTGATCGGTGATCAGATCCGTCTTCCATTTTCCGCATACATTTCCAACACGGACAGGGGGTACAGGCAGCCCTTCAATCAATTCGGCGTCAGTCCTCAATTCTGGGGATGGCTGACGCTTCACGCGGGATATTACTCCGCAAAGCTCTCCGACCTGACATTCGGCGACACCCGTCTGCTCGGAGGCGGGATCGAGGCGCGGCCGGGCAACTTCCGGATCAGCGCATTGTACGGCCGCGCACAGCAATCCATTGCAGCAGACACTGTGCAGCGTTTCCGCGGAGTGTATGAGCGACGGATCATGGCGGCAAAGCTCGGCTATGGAAACGAAGAGAAGGTCTTTGTTGACTTCAACCTCACGCGTGCTTGGGATGATTCAGGATCCTTGATGCTTCCGCGGCGCGGCATTGCTTCAGACTCCGTAGCAAATCTGTACGATGTCGCACCCCAGGAAAATATCGTCCTCTCGACGGCATTCGGGCTGTCGATTGCGGACAACCTTCTCAAGATCACAGGGGAAGCCGCAGTCTCCGGCAATTCGCAGGACACCCGCGGTGCTGAAATCCCCGATGTTCCCGGCATTGTGTCAACGTTTTTCACTCCGCGCTACAGCTCTCGCGCTGATGCTGCCGGACAGCTCGCCATCGGCATCACGCCCTCACAGTCCTTTGCTGTCCGCCTGACAGGCCGATGGATCGGTCCCGGTTTCGTGACGCTCGGCTATCCGTACATGCCCAACGATCTCTTCGAGTGGACCGTCGCCCCTGCGTTCCGCTTCTTTGCAGGCCGCCTCTCGCTGCGCGGTTCGCTGGGGCTCCGGACGAACAACCTGCGCAGCACGCTGCGCGCTCCGACGAACCGGACCATCGGCATGGCCAACGCCAGTGCGCAGATCACAGACCTGTTCGGACTGGATGCGCAGTATGCGAACTATGGCATGCGCTCGGCCCCGCGCAACGATACGCTGCGGATCGACAATATTTCACAGTCTCTTTCCGTCTCTCCACGTGTCTCATTTCAGGGCATGGGAGGAACCAATAGCGGCGTGGTCACGCTTTCCTATCAGGATTTCACAGATCTGAATGTGATCACCGGGGGACTCAACGGCACTGTCACACGTTCCGCAGTCGCCGTCTATTCCCTTGCATTTCCGAGCAGTCTGTCCGTTACCGCCACTGCCCTGTACGCCGACACGCGCACGGCCCTCATGAACTCAATCATACAGAGCCTGTCCGGCACACTTGGATATGCCTTCTTCGAAAATCGTCTCTCGACATCGGCCACGGTCGGTTACAGCGGCATCACTGTGGCAGAGACCGATAATCAGATAACGTTCCGCCTGTCAGCCTCGTACTCAGCCGGTGCCGCGGGGACTTTCTCTGTGTCCGTCTATTCGAACGCATTCTCTTATGCAAATGAAGTGGCGACACCCTCGTACCGGGAGCGGCAGGCGAGCGTGCAGTATTCGGTGACATTCTAGATCGCAGCGGAGATTATGATGAAACGTCTGATGTGGATGTTGGCAATGCCCGGCAGAATCGCCTCCGGCTCCTCCGTAACCCGGAGAATCGTCCCCGGCTCCGGGACGAACCGGACGGGCATTGTTCTCGCCATGGTGGCCTTCCTTGTGTCCGCCGCCTCGGCGCAGGTCACCCTCACCGTCAACATTTTGAAGCCGACGCCGGCACAGCTTTCTGTCTGGGAAAACAACCCTGCAGTCGTGACGCTGATCATCACCAATCCAACGGGGACATCATATCCCAACGCGCGCATTGGTTTTGTGCTGTCCGATGAAAAGGACGTTCAGGTCGCCGCTTCGAAGAACGGTGACCCCCGGATCCCGACATTCACCCTGCCGGCATCCCAGACCGTCACCCGTTTCGGGCCGGACATTGTACGGCTGAGCGCGGTGGACTATGACGCGCAGTATGCATCCAAAGTGGGATTCACGAAGATTCTTCCTGAAGGAGAATACACGTTCTGCGTGCAGCTTCTGGACCAGAACGGAATCGAGATCACCTCCACCGGAAAGAAGTGCGACGTCTTCACCGTCATCACCCCCGATCCGCCGACGCTTACGCTTCCCATGGAAGCCGCAGCGATACTTCCGAACACGCTGCCGCAGTTCACCTGGACGCCGGTGAACCTCGGTGGATTGCTGCTGCCGAAGTACAAGCTGACCATTGCTCCGGTCTACGCCAACCAGTCGGCGCAGAACGCCATCGAACAAAACATCCCGGTGGTCTCCCGGGAAGTTCAAACGACATCATACCTTTATACGGGAGCGGATCCGGATTTCAGTCTCTCGGTCGGCGCCGTGAAGTTCGCGTGGCAGGTGCAGGCGCTCACGCAGCAGGGGGAACCGGCCGCACGAAACGACGGCAAGAGCGAGATCGCCACGTTCACGCTTGGCACTCCACAGCAGCAGCTGCAACCGCCGCCCCCGCAGCCACCCCCTCCGCAACCTCAGGTGGCCCAGCAGACCGGCCCGTGTAACGATGAGTGCATCGTCGCCGCTCCGGCAAACACCACTCCGGCAGGGGCGCTCTCTGCCGGTGAGGTCATCCGTGTCGGGAAATTCACGATGACGCTGACACAGGCGTCCGGCACAGGCGCCAACCTGACCGGCGCGGGAACGATTCAGGTTCCCTTCCTGAAAGCTCCGGTCATGGTGGGCTTCCTCAATATCAAGGTGAACACAAACCGGGAGGTGTTCGACGGCAAGATCGAAGCACTGCAGCAGCAGGGTTCACCCATCACGCAGGCAGTGGCGAACAACTCGGCCACACAGATGCTGTTGCCTCAGCAGACCATCCGGGATGTCGCATCGTATGCATCTCAGGGCGAACGGCTCGTCAGCGGGTTTACGGGTTCTACTCCGATAGGCCTTCCGATCGGCTTCGACAAGTCGATCGATGGGCAGAAGTATATCATTGCAGTGATGGGGATGGTCTTCACGCCCACACAGGGTTCGCTGAATGCCGTCATGCTGTTCGACATGCCCGACCTGGGGCCGAACGTGGGAATCGGCCTCGGGGCGACGGGCATCTGTTTCCATCCCGGAGGGATCAGCACCGCACAGGGCATGCTCTACCTCCCGTCCGATGTGGGCTACGCTCAGCCGCAGTCGTTCAACTTCATCTTCAAGGGAGCCAATCTCCCCTCCGACTCCGGCACGTTCGTGGCATGGGACTGTGAAGGGTTCAAGGAGCTCCGTCTCAAAGCCGAGGTGAGGTTCCCTCGCGACTGGCTCGTGCCCGCTCCCGACAACAACCAGCAGGTCAACGCCCGCTTCATGACGAGCATCAGGAAGCGCGGAGACTGGATCGCGGGGGCGATGCTGGACCCGTGCACGTTCGCCGGCGCTCCGGGTTTCGAGCTGGTCGTCAAGGACATGTTCTATGACCATTCCGACATTCAAAATCCGCCAGGGATGATCTTTCCTGCTGCGTACATGGGTACCAAGGGACCCGACTGGCATGGTTTCTTCCTGAAGACCGCATCGGTGAAGTTCCCGCAGAACATGAAGACGTTCAAGAACGAACGTCCCAGCGTTGCCGTGACCGATTTTCTGATCGATGGTTCGGGGATCACCGGAAGGGCGCTTGGCACAAACCTCCTTCAGTCACCGGACATGGATCTGGGAGGATGGGGGGCAAGCGTTGACACCATCGACATCCAGATGGTCAGCAGCAGTCTGCAAAAAGGTAATCTGGCGGGACGTATCGGGCTCCCTGTCAGCAAAGATCCGTTGAACTACAGTGCGCTGCTGTTCCGGCCGCAGGGGCCGCAGGCGAGCCTCGCGTTTCAATTCAGCATCGTCCCGCGGAGCAATATCAACGCAGATTTCCTGCTGGCGACGCTCACCATCAAACAGGCCTCGAACATCCAGATCAACAACCTCAATGGTCAGTGGAAAGCCAATGCCGTACTGCACGGCACGTTGAGCATTGCGGGGACGGAACAGCAGAAGGTCCCGTTGATCAGTTTTCCTCAACTGGACTTCCAGGATGTGAAGGTGATGTCCGAGTCGCCGTATTTCTCTGCCGGGACATGGAAGCTGGGCAGTCCTCAGAAGAGCGTCGCCGGTTTCGGCGTCAAGGCGGACAGCATCCGTCCGGTCTTCCGCCTCAATTCGAAGAACGGAAATCCGGAATTCGGCCTGGCGTTCACGTTGCAGGTCACCCTCTGCGGCGAGAAGAACGGCATCAACGGGGCAGCGCGTCTCGGGATATTCAGCACGCTGGAAGTCGGCAAAAAGCCGATGCAATTCGCCTTCGCCGGTGTCGAACTTGATTCGGTGGGGGTCAAGGCAGACATCGGCGCGGTGAAGATCGAGGGGAGCCTGAAGATCTACAACAGCGATGCCACATACGGCAACGGCTTCCGCGGGCAGCTGAAGGCACAGTTTGCCAAGATCATCGAAGTGCAGGCGACGGCCCAGTTCGGATCGGTGAACGGGTTCCAGTACTGGTACGTCGATGCGATGGCAATCCTCCCGCCCCCGGGCATTCCGCTCGGCGCAACCGGCACTGCGCTCTTCGGCTTCGGCGGCGGCATCTACTATAATATGACGCGCGACGACCCGCCCATCGATCTGTACGGGACGGCTCCGAATGCACCCGACGACGGCACGAAAGCGGGGATAACCAACAGTGGTGTGAGGTACATTCCGTCAAACGGAGTGGCTTTCGGTTTCAAGGCAATGATCACCATGGGGACCGTTGCCCCACAGATGTTCTCGGCCGATGTGACGTTCGAGATGACCTTCCTGCAGGGTGGCGGCGTGGGGATGATAGCATTTGGTGGAGACGGCTACTTCATCAGCACGGGGATCGAGAACCGGAAGAGCGCCCTTCTTCTTGCGACGGTCATGATCAAACTGGACTTCGTCAAGAGCACGTTTGACGGACACTTCGAGATCAACACCAGCAAGGACCTGGAGTGGGTGGTGAAGCTTCATGCGTGGATGCATCTGTATATCTCTCCCCAGAACTGGCACCTCCTGATCGGGACGCCGAAGAACAGGAACGAAGTGAGCGTTCTGAAACTCGCCACGTTCGAGGCGTATTTCATGGCGGGAACGGATATCCCCGCACCCGATTTCAACGATCTGCCGCACAAGAAGGATATCGAGACCGCGATCGGCTCGCCGCTTCCGATTGTGCGGATGCCGTTCAAGAACGGACCGGTTTCCGGTTTTGCGTTCGGGGCGAATCTCCACATCGACACCGGAAACCAGTGTTTCCTGGTGTTGTGCGGGCGCCTGATGCTTGGTGCGGGCTTCGACATCGCCTTCCTCAATATCCCCGAAGTGAGCTGTGAAGGGAGAGAGGGGCAGCCGATCGGCGTCAATGGCTGGTATGCAATGGGGCAGGTGTACCTGTATGCCTACGGAAGCATCTACCTGGATATCGGCGTTGCCAAGGTCAATATCATCGAGGCTGGGGCGGGAGCCCGCGCAGTCATCATGGCGCCGGACCCAACGTACCTCACCGGCACGGTAGGGGGGCACTTCTCGGCACTGGGAGGGCTGATAAAGGGACAATTTGTCTTCAACTTCGAAGTCGGCGACCGGTGCAAGGTCGTGGTGGAAACGCCCATTGCAGGGCTCGAATGGATCGAAGACTTCAAGCCCGTGGATGGAGAGTCCGACGTGAGCGTCTTCGCCATCCCGACGGCAAGCACGCTGTTCCCGATGGATCAGCCGTTCACACTTCAATCCCTTGATTCGGATGGGAATCCAAAACTCCGGACTTTCCAGATCGCGCTGAAGGAGTATACACTGGTCCGCTCGGATACGAAAGCTCCTGTTCCGGGCCGGCGGAACATTTCAAAAGATGGAATCGAAGTCCGCTATGTTGCAGACGACGCATTTGAAGGAGAGGTGCCTCTCACCGCGACCATTGAACTCGAAGCGCTGGAATTCGTGAATGGAAAGTGGCAGACTGCGTACCTGAAAGATGGGAAGACCCCGGCACGGCAAACCAGGCAGTATTCGTTCAAGACGGGCAAACGGCCGGACGTCATCATCCCCAGCCAGGTGCTCGCCAGCTACCCGATCCACCGGCAGAAGTTCTTCCTCCAGGATGAAATCCGCAGCGGGTATCTCCGGGTGAAGCAGGGATATCTGTTCGACCCACAACTCCACCCCGGAAAGTATTTTGCCCGGTTCGTCCCTCTGGACGGTGGCAACAGCATAGAGTCTCCTATCACCTACAATGCGAGCACCTATGCTGCTGAGTTTGCGATTCCCCAGCTGGCGAACTCGATGCGCTATGCCATACAGATAATCCGGTCAACTCCGGGATCCGTCGCCGCGACCGTTGCCTTCTCCAAGACAGCAAGTTCCGCCGGATCAACCGGCCAGACATCCATGTTTTCGAAGAACGCCGCTCCGGTCTCCTCCTCCTCGCCGAATGCGCCATATGCGAAGTCCCCCTCTATGGGCACACCCTCTGCGGGTTCTTCAGGCTCCGGCGTGGGAACCTTCGCTATCGACGTTATGGCCCGCATGCTTCCCGGAACTGAAATCCGGCCGTTTGAGTTTCTTCTGTATTACTACTACTTCAGCACGAGCAAACACAACACGCTCGCGCAGAAGCTGGCATCCCTGACAAACCGTCCGACGGAACGGACCGCAACTGATGGCATATTCGAATCGGTCACCGGGGTCTTCTCAGGTGATGAGGCGTGGGACGATGCAGAAGTGCTTGGACCCGACAACCGGCTGGCGACCGGGGATCGGGAAGCAACGCACCCGTTGATCACGGTCACTGCCCACGCCCCGTCAGAACTCTGGTACACGTCATTTGTCTGGCCGAAAGTCTACGACCCCATCCGCAATCTGATGTTCGCAGGGCTCTGGTCGGGTCAACTGGCTGACGGGTTCAATCTCTGGGTGGGGCTCCTGAATACAGGAACTACAGTAGAATTTGCCGGCCCGACTTCCGGCAAAATGGACACACCGCTGACAAACATGCTGGAATATGTCAACTCGACCTCTGTAAAGGGAATGAACACGTTCATCCGGGCAAATCCCGAAATCCGGCTCCGGTATCTCCATCCTGCGCTGGTCCCGGGGGATTACCTCCAGCTCTGGACGCGGGCTGCTAAAGTGCTCTGGCAGATTGGAGACGGCACGATAAGTCTTCCGTCCCAGAGTGTGTATTCGATGCTCTGGTCCCTGGGCACTCAGGACCTCAGCACACGGAAGCCGTCGTACGAACTGATGTACAGCGGGACCTACACGCTAAACTTCATCTATGGCCCGAAGTTCACGTGGGAGCAGAGTGGGCCGTGGATCCGCAAGACATTCCCGTACACGGCGCCGTACCAGAACCCCACGATGAAACAGAGCGTGGTGCCCACACAGGGAAGCAGCACAGGAAAAACGACCACGATCATCCGGCGCAGATAGAAATGCAGATGGGCAGGCGGACAGGCATACAGACAAGCGGCACAGGGAACACAACAATGATCATGCGGCGTAGATAGGCACGCAGACAAGCATGCAGAAAAGCAAACAGGCAGGTATGCAGACAAGCATGCGGACAAGCAGGCATAAGGGACGTTTATGAAGCATATCACCGTCATTCTTCTCATCCTTATCGGCGCAACTTTTCTTGCGGCCGCCCAGGGATCAAAACAATCAGGCTCAAAGGAGAAGAGATCGTCGAAAGGGAGTTCGACATCCCAGACCACCCGGCAATCCACGCAGACAGGTCCGCTGGTAAATCCGGACAGTCTCCGCCGCTACCTCCGGGCACTCGAAGCGAAGGACAGCACGAGTCTTCGCCGGTATGGCGATCTGGCCGTGCAGGAGGATCCACCTGGACGGGCGCGGATACTTCTTCTGCCTCGCATGGACAGGGATTCTATCGTGCTGCGTTGGGCGCCCTCGAATCCGGGAGGATGGGCATCGGCAAACAGAGCGGGCTATGTAGTGGACCGCCTCACGCTCGGAGCGGACGGAAGGCCTGACACTTCCACGCTCGTCAGATTGACGCAAGGCGCGCGGCTGCCCTGGACAAGAGACGAATGGAACCGCCGCGCGCCAGCGACCAACCGGTACGCGGCAGTGGCCGCTGAAGCCTTGCACGGAAAGAGTTTTGCCACAGGGATGCGCGGAAGTGGTGAGGCGGCCCAGTTCCGGTCGGCGGTGGATGATCTGACAAACAGATATGGCTTCTCGGTTTTTGCCGCTGACATGGACGCGCTCGCAGCAGAGGGGCTCGCGCTGAGAATTGTGGACCGCACGGTCAAGAGCGGCGAGCGGTATGTCTACCGCGTGTATTCACCCAGACGCGGCCCTGAGTTTATTTTGGACACAGCGTACACATTTGCTTCGGCGGCCCCGTTCATGGAGCCCGCTCCGCCTCCCAACATACACATTCAGGAAGAAGACGGGCTGTTGATTGTCCGCTGGTCGCATCCTCCTCAGGGAGAGCGGTACAGCGGGTATCTGGTTTCCCGATCGGACGATGGCGGGAAGAAGTACAACACGCTCACGGTCAGTCCGCTGGTGAACCCCACCCCCGCTTCAGCTTCTGAGGAGGCCGAACCGAGCTACACGGACACAGCCGTTGTGAACTACCGGAAGTACCGGTACCAGGTGCGCGGCATATCCCCGTTCGGCGATATGAGCCGGGCTGCGGAGGTCGAGGGGATGGCAAGGGATTTCACTCCTCCGCCCGCTCCCGTCGGGTTGAAAACCATGCAGCTCTCACGCACCAGTGCGCGCATCACTTGGCAGGTGGAAGATTCTACAGCCGATCTTCTGGGATACGTCGTCCTGCGTGCGCCGTTGCCGTTGAGCGGTTATCATCTCCCGGGAGGCCGGCCTTTTCCCGCAGAGCTTTCACAAGACAAGCGCATGCTTGGCCGCTTTCTGAGGAACTACGTCCTTCCCCGCCGGACCCGTTCGTTTGTGGATACTTCCGCAACGCCTCTGGAGCCCTACTATTCCGTGGCGGCGGTGGACACCGCAGGGAACTTCCTCCAATCGCTCCCCATCTACAGCGAGATCATCGACACACTTCCCCCTGCCATGCCCAGGGGTCTTGCCGGAACGGTCGATACGAACGGCGTCGTGCGATTGCACTGGAGACGGGGGACTGAGATGACGCTCATGGGGTACAGAGTCTATCAGGCCAATGACTCCACTCATCAGTTCAGCATCCGGACTCCAGAACCGATTGCGGACACGATGTTCGTGGACACGATTGACGTGAAGACGTTGTCGCGCTACGTGTACTATCGCATAGCAGCAGTCAGCAACCGGTACGTTCATTCCGCTCTTACGCCGATGCTCGTGCTGCGCCGCCCGGACCTCATCCCTCCAGCGTCCGCTGTGTTTACCGGCGCGTTTGTGAGCGATTCCAGCGTGCAGCTCCAGTGGGCCTCGAGTCCGAGCGAGGACGTCCGGTATCAGGAGTTGTCCCGCCGTTCTGCAGACTCGACGACGTGGAGGGTGCTGGACACACTAAGCGCGCAGACTCAAACGTACACCGACAGAAGAGTCGAACGGCGGAGGACGTACGAGTACAGCATTGTCACTATCGACAGTGCTGGCCTTCGATCGGCTCCCGCACTGTCTGTGCTCGCGCGGCCATATGATACCGGCATCAGGCCGCCCGTGTCGGATCTCCGCGCGAGTTACGACAGCCAGAAGAAGGCAGCGCGTCTGACGTGGAGTTATGTTCCGGTCGACCGCGAGAACTTCTGGTTTGTGATCTACCGTTCTGCAGCCGGCACTCCGCTCGTCCAGTACCGGGCAGTCGATGGCGTAGCACGGAGCTTTGAGGATGATGGCATCTCTCCTGGATCGTATCAGTATGCCATAAAAGTGATGACCGGGATCGGCGGCCAGGCGCCTCTGTCTGCTGCGGTTCAGCTGGAATCACGTTGAAAAGCCCAGGGGGGGTATGGTCTGTAAGGATCCGCTGTGCATTGAAGCTGCGGGAATCGCCGGGACGAACAGGTTCAGGACGGTTGTGCAGGGAGCCTGATCCCAGAGTGACCGACCGGAGTCGCTGCACTGCCACGGTGTTGCAGCGACCGCGTCTACTACAACTTGTCCTTGTGACGCAACGCGAACCGGAGCACGCTGTGCGGACCCTGCAGATTCAGGCGGGAAGCGATGCTCGCCCTGTGATTGTCGATTGTCTTCGGGCTCCGGTGAAGTTTTGCGGCGATTTCCTTTGTCGACTTTCCTGAGGCAATAAGCCGGAGCACCGTTCTCTCCGTTGTCGAGAGGAGAGACAGTGGGGCGTTATCGGATGAATCTGCACCGGATTTGAGTGTCAGCAGAAACCGCGAAATCTTCGGACTCAGGTAGTGCTTTCCTTCGGTGACCGTGCGGATGCACTGCAGGATATCTGTGACCGCACTTTCCTTCAGCACGTATCCGCGGATGCCGAGGTCAAGCGCTTCCCGGAAGATGGCCTCATCCTCATAGACGGTGAGGAAGACCACATCGCGTTCGACACCTTCCGCGCGAAGCTGCCGAATCACATCCAGCCCGTCGCATCCCGGCATATCTACATCCAGGATTGCCACATCTACAGCATGTGTCCGGAGGTACTCGAGGGCTTCGTCTCCTCGCGCCCCTTCTTCGACCACGCGAAGACCGCGCTGCTGTTCAATCACACGCCGCAATCCCTCGCGGAAGAGCGGATGGTCGTCGGCAATATAGACGGACGTCTCACGGGGCATTGCGTACGGGTTCCTTTATGGGAATGGTTACCGTTATTGTCGTGCCTGCTCCGGGAGCCGAGTTGATCGTACAGGATCCCCCGAGCAGGTGCGCCCGTCCTTCGATCCCCGAGAGTCCGAATGCAGCTCCTTCGGGAGGCAACGCGCCTTCGGCAATGGAGGGAAAGCCCTTCCCGTCATCCGCGATCCGGACAACAATATTCGGTCGATGGATCCGAACGCTTACGCTGGCCTGTTTCGCGTCCGCATGCCGGACGACATTGTTTACCGCTTCCTGGATAATCCGGTAGATGTGCACTTCCTGTTCGGCGGACAGAAGTCCATCTACAGGATCTATGTGCACGTCGAAGGCCGTGGTGCACGACTCATGCATCTGAGAGATCGAATGGGTCAGCCCCCTTGTCATCCCGAGTTTGTCCAGGAGGTGCGGACGGAGGTTATGGGAGATTGCGCGGATCTCCTCGAACACCTGGGACGACATCTCTGAGATCCCCCGCAGTTGCTGGCGCGCGGTCCGCAGTGTCACTCCGCGGCGAAGGGCAAGCACGGCCCGGTTCTTGATGATCAGGAGATTCTGTCCCAGACTGTCATGCAATTCACCGGCAATTCTGCGGCGCTCGGCCTCCTGGGAGGCAAAGAGGCGGCGTGAAAGTTCCTGATCGTGTTCCCGTTGGCGTTCCACAGCGCGCCTGCGCCGGCGGATCAGCTGCGCCAACACAGCACCCACCACCAGCACCGCCGACAGGGTGAACCACCAGGTCTGCCAGTACGGCCTGCCGATCGTGAATGAGAATGAGGCGGGAACCGCGCTGGGCAACTCTTCTTGATTCAGCGCCTGAACCTGAAAGGTGTATGTTCCAGGCCGGAGTGCAGCATACGTTATCGAACGGCTCCAGGTAGGTTTGGACCATGACTCTTCAAGCCCCGCAAGCCGGTGACGGAATCGTACTCCACGATCTGTGAGGAAACTGATTCCTCCGAACGCGAAGAGCCAAGAGGATTGGTCATGGGAGACGTCGACGCCGGATGGTGCGGTCGTGGGCATCCCGTTGATGCTGATGTCTGTCAGGTACACCGTCGGTGGAACTCGCGGAGGCGTGTCGAGGGCATAGTTGTAAATGCTGATTGCATCGCGGCTGGCAAACCAGACCGACCCTCCCGGCAGGACTCCGGTGGCCACAGCGGGAGCACCAAGCAACCCGTCGCGAACCGGAACCGGCCGTCCTGTTGAGCGGTCGAGGCATTCCAGTCCGGCTGTGGTGGCGACCCACAGATGCCCATCGCTGTCGGGTGCAAGTGACCAGACGGCATTGCTGCGCAGTCCATGTTCGAGAGAGGTGGCAGTGAAATGGTCTCCATCGAATCTCGCCACGCCGCCGTACCGGGTACCGATCCAGACATTTCCCTCCGGGTCAGTTGCGAATGAACGTATGCTGCTGTCCGGCAGTCCATCTGCCGGCGTGAAACGGCGGAGCTGTTGCCGGGCGGTGAGAGGCGCGGACAGCATTCCCAGGCCCTTTGTGAAGCCGCCGAACCATATGTTTCCTCTGGCATCCTCGCCAACCACGCGGACGTCGGATCCAAAACCGTCGGCGTCCATCGGGATCATCTGCAAAAGGTGAAGCGACGGCATGTCGATGACTGCCACCCCGCGACTGTTGATCGCCAGCCAACCGCGGTCATGCCGGTCGACGGTGAAGGACTCACACCATGAACCCGGATAGAACCGCGCCGAATCGATCAACTGGACCGGAGAAAGGAGCGATGGTCCGCTCCTGCGGTGGGTGACAGTAAATCCCTGAATACCATGCCAGGCAGACGCGTGAATCCAGAGTCTGTTGCGATCGTCGACATCAAGGATCCGCACCATTGACGGAGGGGCCAACCCCGGCAAGGCATGGTGGTGGATCTTCCAGCCGAGGGAAGGATGTTTCCAGAGTTCACGGAGTCCGTCGCTTCCTGATGTCCATATATGGCCGTCTCCATCATGGAATGCGGCACTAATCGCCAGGTTGAACGAGTTTGGATCAAGAGGGAATGTCTGAAGGTGGTGGTCGACGAATCGGATGAGTCCCCGGGTCCAGGTACCGATCCAGATACAGTCTTCCCTGTCTACGAGCATACAGATCATGGGTTGCGGAGGAAATCCGTTGTGCTGTGCGTACAGGACCGGCGGACTGTATGTTCCGTCTGCACGCCGGAGGTGGATGAGGCCCTCTTCGGAGACGCACCAGAGATTCCCTTCTGCATCGGTATGAATCTGCGTCACGCGTTTGCCGGGAGAACGCCATCGTCCGAGAATGGTCCCCTGACGGACCAACGCAATTTCGTCCTCCTGTGTGGAAATCCAGAGGGAGTCTCTCCATCCGTGGAGAGCAAGAATTGTCGCGTTCTCCAGGCCGGGGATTTCGACAGTTCTGCGTGAGCGATCATCCGGATCTATTGCGTAGAAAGTCCCATCCCGTGAAAACCAGATTGTTCTGTCTGCATAGGCGAGTGCGGTTCTGTCCGGCGGAACGTCTGAGAGAGACACGCTCCGGGCTGAGTCTCCGGTCACTGTGAACACGCCCCGTTCAGTTGCGATCCAGAGTGTGCCAGACGAATCTTCCACAAGATGCGTGATCGTTCGGGGAGGTGAGTGTGAATCCAGAGGAACCGGAACTGCGGTTGAGTTTTGTAGCCGCGCCAGCCCCCCCAGCATGGTCCCGACATACAACACTCCCGTTGAAGTCTGGCTCTCATGAATAGCCGTTATGTAGTCGTTCGGGAGACCCTGCGGTGTAGAGAATGACACAAATGAATTCCCGTCGAAGCGCGTCAGACCGTTTGTCGTGCCGATCCAGAGGAATCCCCTTGAGTCCTGGGCCAGGGCCGTAACCACGCTCGACGCCAGGCCATTGCTCTGTGTGTAGGTGCGGAGGGAAAGGAGTTGGGAGGAGGCATTCGTCGCGGCAATGAGAGCGAGAATGGTGAAAAGTCCTGGCCGCAAGGGTGACATGGTACGGAAACGATGTGGCATTTGCGAGTTCAACAGTTCTGCATTAGAGTCTCAGAGCACACCCCTGAGAGCGGGCGGGGCGTCCGGTTCCGCTACTACCTCATTAACTCCTCATCCGGTGCCTGCGTCAACGGCTGCTGTTTATCCGCTTTCTCCCGGATGGTCAATGGCACGCCTGCGAATGCCGCCGCTGCTGCAGCGAGAAGGTAAAGAATACGACGGTGTTTCACAATCTCTCCCTAGTCATTGGATCTTGTAATCTGCCGGCACCGAGAACTTTGAAGGCGGGATTTTTGCGTTTTCTTCGATCTTCACCGCCTGTTGTGTTGTCACGACTCCTTTTGTTTTCAGGTCCATGGACATGAGGATCTTGCTCCAGCCGCCGTAAATCGAGACCGATCCTTTGCCGTCGTCGTACTGAATCATCTCACACGATTTCCCGGCAATGGTTTTTGAGGGAAGTTTCTTGTACTTGCCCGACCGGCGGTCCTGTTCGGTGCCGAATTCCGACCACTCGACCCGAAGCTCAGTGCCGCGTGATGCCGATCCCTGTTTGAATGCCGTCTTCTTTGACGCCTTCATGGCATAGATGTCTTTCCCGTCGCTGAAGTAGGTTTCCTGAAGTTTGTTGTCCTCGTACGTTTCGCGGCATTCTTTCATGCCGTAGTCATCGAAATAGACGATCACTTTCTTCTTCATTTCGAAGCTTCCCATTTTCATGACCTGATCGTACGTAACGACGCCCGATTTGATGTCGTATTTCTTGAATGGTGACTGGGCGGTTACCGTAAGAGTTGTCACAATCACGGCCAGGACAAGATAAAGAGTTCTTTTCATGATGCGACCTCCAGTGAGGGATAGAAGGGACAGGCGATTGGAATTGTCGGTGTTCGCGCACCCGGGAATGTTAGACGAAGGTACAGCAAAAGGAGAGTCGGATCAAGAGGGCGAACCGTAGCTTCATTGCTGGCGACCATGCCGACAGTGTGCACCCGGTCTATGACAATATCAAGTACAACTTGAGATATTCATAGCCAGCCAGGCTTGTCTGCCACACCGGATCTGCCACTCTGCAACTGGTCTCGGGAAATCCCGAGAGGCAGACCCTGTGGAAAGCGTGCATACGTGCGGAGTTTCTCCCAGGTTTGACCCGGGTATTGACAGTCTCCTTTGTCTGCCTGGGAAGCCGTGACGCCTGCCGTAGCCAGTCCGACGATGAGCCATGCAGGCGCGACAAAGATCGCGTACAAGCCATTGGTGGCACTCAGCAGAATTCCGCCAAGGGTCCAGCCGGCAATGCTGTTGCCGGACATTGGGTACTTCTGCAAAAAAGCTGTTGCTTTGCGAACTGAGATCTTTCCCACCGCGCAAAGCGTGTCATTGCGTATCAGGAAAAGTGTATCCGGTTCTACGGCGAGAAGCTCTCCCTGGAGACTCACCACGTCCGTCTGCACGACCACCCATGCACCCGTGGTCTTCTTCAGTGCCTCTGTTGATTCCATGAGCCCCGGAGGGACATCCGTTCTGCACCCCGCAACGAGAAGGGGGAGGACGATCG
>JAGDMK010000370.1 GCA_017860635.1 Bacteroidota bacterium | reverse complement strand
ACTCCGGGAATCCCCCACATGCCGGCTGCCGGCGAGCAGCAGTTGATTCGTGAGGCACAGGATGGGAATCGTGACGCCTATCGACGGCTCGTTGAGCGCTACATGAAGCAGGCCTACAATGTCGCATATGGTTTCGTGCACGATCACGAAAACGCACGGGATGTCATGCAGGAGGCCCTGGTGCGCGCGTACCAGGCACTCCCGACATTCCGGGGCGACGCAGAGTTCGGCACATGGCTCCATCGCATCGTCATGAACCTGTCGTTGAACCAGATCAGGGCCAACTCTTCCCGCTCACGGCATGAAGTGCGTATCGATGATATCCGGGAACCCGGGGTGACACAGGACGCGGAGCATGAAGCCCGTTTCCTGAGGACGCATATCGAACAGGCACTGCACGAGCTGCCCACGCTCCAGCGATCCGTGGTGATCCTCCGTCATATGGAGGGCCTCTCGACACGGCAGGTGAGCGAAATCCTCCAGTGCTCGGAGGGAACCGTCAAGACACATTTGTTCCGTGGCCTGAAGAAACTGCGGGGGAGACTCAGGGTTCTTCAGGAGGATGCAGCATGAACGCACACACAGAGACACAATTCAGACTCTACGAGTATCTGCGCGGCGACCTGGACGAAAAAGACCGGGCCTCTGTCGAGTCTCACCTCGCGGAGTGTGCGCCATGCCGCGACGAATGTGAGGAAGTCCGGGAGGCTCTCGGGATGCTCTCCCCCACCGGGGGACAACCTTCTGACGCTCTGCCTGATGCATTCTGGACGGCGTTGCTGAACGAGGTGGATCAGAAGATTGCAGCGAAGTCGGATCGCCCCGGCGTACGCCTGCGGTTTTCCGTCTGGCAGCGACGCGTGTCGGACTGGCTGACCATGACTGTCGTCCCCCACCGCAGGCTTGTCCTCGGTGTTGCGTCGATCGCCATTGTGGCAACCAGCGCTTTCGTGACCTGGTCTCTTCTCCGGCAGTCTCCGGACCGGCCGGTCTTCGCAGAATCGCCGGCCGGTGCAGAATCGATAGAGCCCGGACTCGCTTCAGTGTCGGCCCCTCCAGAGACCCGCATGGACTCGTACCTCCGCAAATCCAGGCTGCTCCTGGTGGGGGTGACAAATATGCCTGACGTCAAAGGCCAGCCTGTGGATCTCAGCGTGGAACGGAAGACATCGAGGGAGCTTGCCGATGAAGCCAGGACACTGAAACAGCAGACGCTGGATGACCGGTCTCTTGACCTGGTCAATGAGCTGGAAAAGATTCAGATCGAGCTGGCGAACATGGAATCGCGCAATGAGATGCCTACGATGGCGCTCGTGCGGAGCGGCATCGAACGGGAAAATCTGTTGTTCAAGATCCGCATGCAGGAAGCGATACAGTTGAAGGTGAGCTATGCGAACGAGGAATAGGAGAACACCGGCCCTGAGGTGGGAGTGGGCTGTGTGCATGGTGGTGCTTGCCGCTGCGGCGTTCCCGGCGTCACTGTCGGGACAGGAGGCGTGCGCAGCGGCGGCATCTCCAGTGGCCTACGCAACTCCCCCCCCCGAACCTGACGACCCCGCGTATGAACTCTACCGGCAGGGGTACTCGCACGCGCTCAGCGAAGAGTGGGAGAAGGCTCGCAAGGCTTTCAGCGAGCTGCAGCAACGCTATCCGGGATCCGCATATGCGGATGATGCGGCCTACTGGACCGCAGTCTCCTGGAAGCGGTCAGACAAAGAAAAGGCCGCAAAGCTCTACCGCGCGCTCCTGCGAAATTATCCCCGCAGCCCGTACATCGACGACGCCGTCGCCGACCTCAAGATCCTCGAGGTGGAACACGAACTCGCCCGCATACCGCGTCCGCCTGCAGGGCTGATGGAACAGGAAGAAATTCGCATCAGGATTCCGCGAGAACTCGAGCGGCTCCAGAAGGAGTTCCAGAAGCAGGCGGAACAGATGAGCCTGCAACAGTCCACGCTGCAACAGCGCTTGACCGTGATCAGCGAAGGAGAGACACTCCTCGTCCGCGCACCGTCTCCCTTCATCAGGCCGTTCCCTGCGCACGTGCCGCATCTGGATCCGGAAGTCCGGACCCGGATTGAGGCCATGCGTGTGCTGACCGATGCGGGGGACCATAAGGAGACATCCAGGGCACTCCGCGAAGTCGCCCTTGACAGACGCCAGCCGGTCCCTGTCCGGATCACTGCAGTGTACGGGCTCGGCAGGTTCACCAACCCGGAAAACGCCTCAGCATTGCTGGAAGTCGCCCGGGCAGATTCAAATACGGACGTACAGCGGACCGCCATCGAGATGTATGCGCGGTCCGCCACGAACAAGAAAATGGCAGTCGACGAGCTGATCGCCATGTTTAAACGCCTGGATACCGGCACCGCCGCAGGAGATCCGCGTCTGGGGACGGCGCTCTTCTCTATCGCAACGATCGGCGACGAACGGGCGACTGACTTTCTCGCCGATATCGCCCGCTCGCACCGGGATGAGGATCTCCGGAGCACCGCCGTGTTCTACCTCGGCACGATGGGAACAGAACGTTCGCGCTCGGCGCTCATACGGGTGCTTCGCGGCGAATGACGGAGGGCATGTCAACGGATGCAATGGGTACGGTGTCTAACCGATATGTGTGGGTGAACTACAAAAGGAGAGCAAGTATGGCAGCACAACGGTTTGTCTTCGCACTGGTCGTTCCCCTGCTGATGATGGGGATGGCCTGCGGACATGCGGGGGAAGCCCCCCAGCC
>JAGDMK010000161.1 GCA_017860635.1 Bacteroidota bacterium | reverse complement strand
CCCATAGCCGGAGGATCTCATGAATTTCCGATTACTCTTAGGTGTTTCCGTTCTGCTCGCGGGATTGTTCGTTTCCTGCGGAGAAAAACAACCGGGCCAATCAACAGTCCCCGGCGTTTCATTCAAGCCTGCATTGCTCGTGATAGATATTCAGAATGAATATCTGCCAGTGATGGATCAGAAAGACGTCAAGCCGGGGATGGAAGCCATAAATACGGTCATCGGCATGTTCCGCAAGTACCAGTATCCTGTGATCCGTGTCCAGCATACGCAGATCGGCCAGGGACCGGCGCCGGGCACCGAGGCGTTTGAGTTCCCGAAGACCGTTCCCGTTACAGTCGACGATCCCCAGATCATCAAGAACTATCCCAGCGCGTTCACAAAAACGTCTTTAGACAGCCTGCTGAAAGCCCGGGGATGCAACACCGTCTACTTGTGCGGCCTCAGCGCCGTTGGCTGCGTACTGGCCACGTATTTCGGGGCCATGGACCGCGGGTACGACACCTATATGGTCCGGGACGCGATTATCAGCCATAATGCGGATTATACCGACGTTATACGAAATATCACAGGCGCTCTGCCGTTACCGTTCGTGGAACTAAACCTGAAAGTGCTTTCCGGCGACGTCAAGAAGTTGGAAGATATGTCCGCCGAAACGCTGAGGAAAGATTACGGCATCGCTACCCCGGATCAATTGAACGTCATCGGCTACAACCTGATATTCAAAGACCGCCTGGCAGACGCGATCATCGTCATGAAAGCGAACCTGCGCCTGTTCCCCGAGGAGCCCAACTGCTATGACAGCCTCGGCGATGCTTATGAACGCTCCAACCAGAAACACCTCGCGCTGAGCCATTATGAAATCGCGTTTCGAAAAGCGAAAGAAAAGAACGATTCGCATCTACAGGTTTATGAAAAGAATTTCCGGCGCTTGAAGGGATCAACAGAATAGATCCTTCGGGTTTCCGTTGCACCTCGTCGCCAATGGCAATATACTGCGTCATCTCCACCATAGGCTCTCATGGCCCCCGCGGGAGAGTCTATGTCTGCGGACACTCTTCACCAACTCGCCTTGATAGAGATGAAACTCCAGTTAGTCAAGCTCACAGGCGCAGGAAACGACCTTGTCGGCTCTAATAACCTGAATTGTCCTGGGCTTTTCTGTCACAGCTGCCCCCGCTCCGCGATACTCGTGTACGCGTCTCCCGCCAGAATGATGTGATCGTGAAGCGGTATCCCCAAGATCTCTCCCGCCTGCTTGATATGGTGCGTGAGGCTGATATCGTCGAGGCCGGGAACGGGATTCATTGGAAAAAAGTGATACCTCGCCGATAATGACGAGCTGCTTTCGCATTACAAAAACATGTCATTTTTGTGACGCACTTCTCCACGGGCGGTTGTAACTTCAGGTAGCAGAATGTAGAGAAGCCTGATCGTACGGAGGGTACCATGCAAAAGCTCACTGTGTTGCTTGCCTTCTCAGTCACGGTCCTGGTCGGGTGCAGCTCAACGCACAATGTCCAGCGGGATGCGGCTACGGAGTGGGTCCCTGAAGCCTCCGAACGGCTTATGGAAACTGGCGTTACGGTCACGGTCCGAACGGGGGAAGAGCATGAAGGAGACGTCGTGAAGTTGGACCAGAACCAGATCCAGCTGTCGAACTGGAATCTCGGAACTGAAGTCACGCTTCCAATGGACAGTGTCGTGGCTATCGAAAGCTACTCAAATGCTGCGTGGGTGGTCCTAGCCTCTGTGGCTGGAGGTGTAATCGGGGGAGTATATGGATCATCGCCCAAGAGGAACGGGCCAGAATTTGGTGACCGTATAAGTGGAGGTATCGGAGGTGCGCTGCTGGGCGGTATCTGTGGAGCTGTGATTGTCGGGATAGCTACAATGACCGACGACTACATGATTGTTGACCCCAGCGATCCATAGCTTTTTTTTGGTGGCTTGCTTAATGGCCTACCCTGGAATACCTGTCTGCCACACAGTGGCGCACGGAACAAGATATGAAGAGGGCTTCATGGACAAACGAGAATTACTCATATTTGCTATTACAGCCGTCGTGGGATTGGCCGTTTGGGTGGGAATTGCGATTGTTTCCGGAAGAGAAGAGGCGTGGGACAGCTCTCTCTTCTTCACGATTGGCTTGCCCGTCATGTTGTGCGCTTCAGGCATTGCAGGCTACATAGAGCCCAGGCGGTTCTGGCTCTGGTGAATAGCTGTCGTCAGTCTTCAGCCCATCGTCCTACTGTATAACGGCGAATTTGGACCACTCTTCATGGTGGGATTCTTCACGTTCGGAGTCTTGGCAGGAATCGGGGCGCTAGGCGCGTTAGTGGAGGTGGCGCTGAGACGACAAAGGGAGAAAGCAAAGGACGACCGCGTACTACCTCTTTAGCCACAGACTTGGAAGCACCCGCTGACTCCAGCAGCGAGGAGACAGAGCTGCCGGAGGGAATGAACACCCTCTACGTATTGGTAGTCGACAAATTCCTAGGGGAAACAGATGTCTTCGTAACTATTGCTTGGCAGGGAAAGTCAGTGAAATTGCCGAAAGCCGAGATCACCATTGAGAAGCACGAGAAGGGGTACCGAGTCACGGTGCCGGTCAGACTGCTGCAATAGGGTCTCGCCGAAGGCGGGGAGAGGATATTTGTCGGAAGTGGGGTGAACGAAAATAACAAAACAAAGAGGATAGGACTAAGCGAAGCTGAAGTGAAGAATGCTGTGATTTTGTTCATTGGTCTTTTCTCCTTGCCTTTGTGCTTTGGTGTTAAGGATGTTCCTATCCTCCTATGTCACATATATTCTGAACTTTGAGCAGAAGCCAAAGAGAAACCATAGTATCCAAGTGATTGGCTGGTAATACGCTGGAACCCAACTTCTCCAAAGGGAATGTTTGTATTATCATAGGTTGGAAATCACAGGAAGGAGGTCAGACTGGAGTTACAAGGAAGAAACAAAAAGGCTCCAACTTGTTTGTCAGAGCCTTCCAAACCACTCACTGTAGCTAACTATGTAAGTGCCCGGAACAAGGCACACACTTGATTGAACACCCCTTGAGTCGATGGATTCACGTGATAAGAATCCCGCTTTCTAGGGTGGATGCTTGCAAGCGGTTGTGGTCAAGGTGAGTCTCTGCATTCCACAGGAACCGGTCTTCCCGCTGTACTGTTATCCTTTCTATATAGTGCCCGGCTCGTGCGGGCGACACTGTTGCGATCTACGCGCGGGTACACAACTATGGCCTGCAGGCTGTCTCGGGGCCACTCACCGTACGCATCTTAACGGTTGCCATCTTGTACGGTGGTGCTGGAGGAATCGGCAGCACTGAAGTCCCCACGGTTGATGATTCGTGGTCGTGCAAGTCGATGCTGGCCACGTGGTGAATTCTGATCGGGCGTCCGGAACGACATTTTTCCATGAAGGATTACAACATGCATGAATATCGATATCTCATTATTGGTGGCGGGATGACTGCAGGGGCGGCTGTGCACGGCATACGCCAGATCGACCCCTCAGGCGGAATCGGTATCATAAGCGACGATTCCTACCCGCCGTATAATCGTCCGCCGTTATCGAAAGCGCTTTGGAAAGGGGAGCCGCTCGAGAAGATATGGGGCGGAATGGATATGGGTGATTGCGAGATACATCTTTCGAGAACGGTAAAAAGCATCGATTCTAAGAGCAAGCGTGTTGTCGATGACGGAGGTGAAGTGTACGCATATGGCAAACTCCTTTTGGCGACAGGCGTGAGGGTTCGCCGGTTACCCTGGGATGTCGACGGCATCATGTATTTCAGAACTCTCGATGACTATCAGCAGCTGAGGCTGCAAACGGGGCGAGGGCAGGCATTTGTCATTATTGGAGGCGGGTTTATCGGCTCCGAGATAGCTGCTGCTCTCGCTATGAACCGGAAGTCTGTGGCGATGATATTCCCTGAGGATGGCATCGGTGCCCGGATGTACCCGCCGGCTCTTGTGCGGTTCCTCAACACTTTTTATCAATCGAAGGGTGTTGACATCTATCCGAGGACGGGTATTGCCGGTATTGAGAAGCGGGAATCACAATTTGTCGTGAAGACAACAACCGGGAAGGAGCTCAAGGTCGATGGCGTGGTTGCAGGTATTGGCGTTCAACCCAACCAGGAACTCGCCGGGTCTGCAGGATTGAGCGTTGGCAATGGCGTCCTCGTTGATGAGTTTCTGCGCACAACGGATCAGGACATCTACGCGGCTGGGGATGTCGCGAATTTCTACAATCCAGCATTGGGTGAACGCCTGCGGGTCGAGCACGAAGATAATGCGATCGCGATGGGAAATACCGCTGGAAGGAACATGGTCGGAGGGAGTACTGCGTATCATCATCTTCCATTTTTCTATTCTGACCTTTTCGAGTTGGGATTTGAAGCTGTCGGCCAACTGGATTCGCGCCTTGAGATGGTGCAGGATTGGAAGGTGGAGTTCCGGGAGGGCGTTGTGTACTATGTAAACGAAGGACGCGTACGCGGTGTGCTGCTCTGGAACACGTGGGGACAGGTCGAGGCCGCCCGCGCCCTCATCGCTGAAAAGGGTCCATTTACTGCACAAAACTTAAAGCAACGTCTACCCGCATGACTCTGTTACAGTTGAAGATGATTGTGCGTTTCTCCCTAACAGAGTATTTTCAGCAAAGAATCGAGAGATCCTCACAGGCAGGGACAGAACCGCGAGGGTAGGCCAGAGGAACTGAAGATGCAAACAGGAATACCTCCTCGAGTTGTTATCTTGGGAGCGGGATTCGGCGGATTGTGGGCTTCCCGGGGATTGGCACATGCTCGAGTGGGTGTGACACTCATAGACAGGAACAACTATCACACCTTTTCCCCCTTACTCTACCAGGTGGCGGCAGCAGAACTTGAACCGGAGGCTATCGTCTATCCGGTGCGCAGCATCCTGCGAGGGCTGCCAGACACACAGTTCCTCATGGGTGAGGTAACGCATGTTGATCTGGATGCCCGACGCGTCGAGACCAACGGCCAAGTTGTTGCCTACGATTTCCTGATCCTCGCACCCGGAAGCGTAACACACTTCTTTGGCGTGCCTGGAGCCAGCGAGCACGCATTTGTTCTGAAGGACCTGGAACAGGGAATCGCCCTTCGCAACCACATCCTCTGCTGCTTTGAACGTGCGATGCACGAGCCCGACCTTGCGCGGCGCCAGAATCTCCTGACGTTCGCGATTGTCGGTGGGGGACCCACGGGAGTAGAGTTCGCCGGGGCTCTTGCAGAGCTTGTCCGCGGCCCGCTCGCAAAAGATTACCCCAGACTCGACCATCGCGAAGTCCGGCTCGCACTTCTTGAGGCGCGAGAATCTCTCCTCTCTGGTCTGCCGGAAAGGCTTTGCACGTACGCGCAGAATCGCCTGCAGCGCATGGGCGTTGAGCTTCACCTGCGGACGATCGTGAGTGAAGTCACCAGGAGTTCCCTGCGATTGAAAGACGGAACACGCATCCCAACGGATACCGTGATCTGGACAGCCGGCGTTTGCGGGGATCCGATGGTACAACTCTGGGGGCTGCCCGTCTCCGGCGGGGGGCGTGTTAGTGTGTTGCCAACGCTGCAGCTTGTCGATCATCCTGAGGTGTTTATTGTCGGCGATCTCGCCCATTCTGAGAGAGATGGCGTCCCGGTACCCATGATCGCCCCCGTCGCGATCCAGCAGGGAACCACAGCCGCACGGAATATCCTCCACCTAATCAGGGGAGAAGATCCGGAACAGTTTCACTACAGGGATCCCGGCATGATGGTAACGATTGGCCGAAACGCGGCGGTCGCTGTTGTCGGCGGATTCTCCATGTCAGGATTTGCGGCCTGGGTGGTCTGGCTGAGCGTCCATCTGGCAAAACTGATCGGCTTCCGCAATAGGCTCTTGGTTCTGATGAACTGGGCCTGGGATTATCTCCTGTATGAGAGAGCTGTGCGGCTCATCCTGCCGCTGAGACCATTCGGGCATCCAGGCGACCGCAAGATGGCCACGCAGGGACCTGGCGTACAAAGTGAACGGTAAAACGTTCAGTCAGCGCAAGGGTTGACCGTCAACGTAATCACAACTTGACCCGGATTCCGAATGAACGACTACAGGATCGAAGTGGATTCGATGGGAGAGGTGAAAGTCCCAAAGGATGCCTATTGGGGAGCCCAGACCCAGCGGGGGATTGAGAACTTCCCCGTCAGCGGCATCGTGTTTGCGCCGATCTTCGTCCACACACTGGGAGTGATCAAGCACGCCTGTGCAAGCGTCAATCACGAGTGCAATCTTCTAGAATCTCGGATTACCGACGCTATCATTCGCTCTTGTGATGAAGTGATTAAAGGCAGATTCGACAGCCAGTTTCCCGTGGATGTGTTCCAGTCAGGGTCGGGAACATCCACGAACATGAACGCCAATGAGGTGATTGCGACAAGAGCAAATGAGATTCTCACTGGAGCAAAGCATTCCAGAGTCCCGGTTCATCCAAACGACCACGTGAATATGGGGCAATCCTCCAACGATGTGATCCCAACGGCAATACATGTCGCCGCGGTCCTGCAGGTCCGGGCAGTGCTCCTCCCTGCACTGGAGTTGCTCCACAGGACCATCCAGAACAAGCAGGAGCAATATGGTACGGTCGTTAAGACCGGTCGGACCCATCTCATGGATGCCATGCCCATCACACTGGAACAAGAGATGTCGGGATGGGCGGCCCAGGTGGATAATTCCCGGAGAAGAATTGAAAGCACGTTGCCCCGGCTCTCGGAGCTTGCCATAGGCGGAACGGCGGTTGGCACCGGAATCAACACCCCGCCGGGATTCGGTGCGCTGGTCGCACAAAGAATCTCAAAGTTGACAAAGTCGGACTTCCGGGAAGCCCCGAACCATTTTGCGGCGCAGGCGGCGCAGGATGCCATTGTTGATCTTTCAGGTCAACTCAGGACCTATGCCACAAGTCTCATGAAGATTGCCAATGACCTGCGGTGGATGAATAGTGGCCCTGTGGCAGGGCTCGCAGAAATACGGCTTCCATCCCTGCAGCCCGGATCCTCCATGATGCCGGGGAAAACAAACCCTGTAATTCCTGAGGTGGCAAGGATGGTGGCAGCCCAGGTGATCGGCAACGACTCCGTCATTGCCCTCTCCAACTCCCTTGGTGAGTTCCAGCTCAACGTGATGCTCCCGGTCATAGCGCACAACATCCTCCAGTCCGTCACGATTCTGGCAAACGTTACCCGACTTCTCGGCGAAAAAGGGATGGAGGGATTTGAAGTGAATGAAGATCGCATCAATGCCTGTGTACGCCGGAACCCCATGATCGGCACTGTCCTCAGCCCCATCATTGGCTATGAGAAGGCGGCAGACGTGGTGAAGAAGGCACTGGAGGAAGAGAAATCCATAAGCCAGGTCGTCGTGGAGATGGGCTACCTCTCGCCGGAAGAAGCGGACAGGATCTTGGACCCGCGAAGCATGACATGATCGAATTCAGCCACCAATCTTTGCCGTGGCGAACTCCCCGGTACCACCCGCCGTAGCGGTCCGGCCCTCAAAGACCCTAGGTCGCGGCAAGAGCCCGGACCCGGAAGTTATCACTGAACAAATGGAGAAGGCCTACAACTGATTCTCGTGTTGAGTCAGCCGCTTTCACACCTGATTGCTGGTGTCAATTGAGTCGATCGGGGTGAACCAGCCAGGGTGATCAAAAGCAGGAGATGACGATCCGCAAAGAGATGAATGACCTCCAACAGTTCCAGGACGATGTGAGGAGCCATGGGCCCGTGTGATGAGCTTTTGAGGGAGTGAGTTGAAACCAGTACTGTGTTAAAGGTTAGCAGCGCTTGTTACTCTATTTCACAAACAAATCATTAACCTCAATGGGAGTCCTGGTGAAAGTGGTTTGATAGGATCCGCCAACATACTCAAATACGGTTATTCCTGAGCTTGCCCCACCAGAAGCACCGAATAACTCAAGAGCTCCATCTCCGTCACAGTCGGCAGCAACAAAGCTGTGGATACCCACCCCCGAAATCTGCGAATATTCTTCAACCCACGAATTGATGATTGAGCAATCATATATAATGACTTTGTTGTCCGAAGTTGAACCAGTTAGAATGCCAACTGCCAATTCCTTATGACCATCATTGTCTAAATCCCCCACTGCAATGGCATCAGGATAACCACCCAGGTTTGGACTTGTATACTTTAGAGCATACTCCCCTTCTTCATATTTGAAAATTCTTACAGTCATATCATTTAAGCCACAAACAATTTCGTTATCTCCATCATTGTTTATATCTCCAACGGTGACTTGAACAACTCCGCTCGGCATTTTAGGCGATGAAATGCTTGGAGTCCACGTGGGGCCGGGACGGATGATGTTAAGACCAACGGGTGGTGGGCGGTTAGGGAGATGCCGTCACTTTTTCCGGAACTTGTTTGTAGAGTTGGAATCGGATAGATTCATCAACTATGTCTATTGGAACACTTGAGTCTTCAGCTCGACTGGGCGCAAGAATCTTTTGCATGCCTCCCCCGTATGATAGAGAGAGACGCTGCCGCCAACACGCGCGTGGCCGGGTCAATCGGGCGTGTGGGATGATCTTGACGTGATGATCCAGAGTCGGGGGAGAGAGGAGCTTGTATGTCTCTTCGGCTATTGGTAACGCTTCAGTGTATTCTCTGCTCTTCTGTTGTTGCCCAGTTTTCAGTAGCCATCGACGGTCGCAAGGATGCATGGTATGCCCAATGTACCACACCAAACGAAAGCTTCGTTCACCTCTCTCACGCAGACTTCGTCCCGCTCAGCGGGCCCAAACCTGATGGCGAATCCGACCTGTCTGCCGATGTGTGGCTTGCCTGGGACGAGCGGTACTTCTACTTCTACGCGGAGGTAAAAGATGATATTGTTCGTGTGGGAAACCCCGTTCGTCCCTGGAACGATTGCATCGAACTAAAGTTCGACCCGGACCCTTCAAAACACACTCTCGTCGGCATTGTGAATGCCCGTTTGAGTGCGCTGGATAGCGCCGAGGCAGCCAGTACTCAGGGCGTTGACAATCTCTATCCCGAACGGGACTCCCTTCTGACACGAAAAGCCGCTTCGCCGGAAAACTACGCCCGTCGAGGAACGCCTGACGGATATGTCGTCGAACTGCGCCTTCTGTGGGAGTGGATTACATGCAAGGGTCGTGAGGTTCATGTATCCGTCGGTCAACAATTCGGATTTGCCGTGAATGTCCACGATAACGATGGTGCCTTTAGGCAACTGGGTGAGATGGGCCGGGAGGGGACAATACAGTGGTCCGCCGGAATGGCCGATGATGTGTGGTTGGTTCCGCAGCTGCTCGGAACTATCGAATTCAGGCCAAACCACATCCTGCGATTGATCCGGCGAAATGCCATTGACAGTTCCGATTGCAGAGCGACAACGTTTCTCTCCGATGCGCTGTTCAAAGCCCGTCTTCCATACCCGATAGCCATTGAGAACTGGCGCTACCATCCTGGCGACAGTCTTGCGTGGGCGGATCCTTCGTCCAATGATCGCGCGTGGGAGGTCACGTATGCCAGTTTCACGGAGCGACAGAAGCCTGAAAGCATGTGGCGAGGGATCGGGTGGTTTCGAGCACGCCTCGTTGTGGATTCGTCGCTCTGGAGTGTTCCTCTGGGCTACACCATAGTCCACGGAGGCGCCTGCGAAGCATATCTTGATGGGAACCTGCTGTGTGCCTCGGGAAGAGTGGCAACTGACGATTCTGTAGAGCAATCGTTCGTAGAACGCAACCCGAGAACTCTCGTGTTCCCCCGGCATCGTGACCATCTCCTCGCTATCCGCTACTCCTGTGCCAGAACAGACGACATCACGTCCCTAGGGGGGGATGCGGGGCTCAGGTTCTTTCTGATAGGCGATCTCAATCAATCGATCCAGAGGCGCGTTGAGGCGGTCAGAGATCTAACATTCAACCAGATTCTTTTTCCTGTTGTCGCTCTTACACTCGGGATTATCCATCTGTTGCTGTTTCTCTTTCTCCCTCGTTCTCGGGAGAACCTCTATTTCGCTCTGTTTATGCTCTTCTGGGGGACCTATATCTGGTTGACCGGCCAGGGGGCCTTTTTCACTTCTATTGGTGATCTTGTGACGGCGATCAGGCTGGCAGCCGCCCTTATCAGTGGCACCATACTCTCTGGGCTGTTGACGGTTTATGCACGCTTTCTATCGAAGTTCCCGAAGATCGGATTTGGCTTCATCGGGGCAAGTGCTCTTCTTGCCGCATTGGGGTTCTTCATCCCTATCAGCGAGCCATTGACCGAATATGTGGTGTACGCATTGATCGGGCTGACGACCCTTGAGATCTTCAGGGTGTTCCTCACCGCCGGCCGTGTCCGCCTGCGCGAGAGGTGGGTCTCCGCGCTGGGATTCGGGGCGTTCAATCTCGCCCTCGTTTATCAGATTCTGGTCCAGGTTTTGGTACTGCCGCCGTTGACGAGCGCCAACATTATCATCGTCGGCACTTTCGTGCTCAGTGTCTGCTTCTCGATCGATCTGTCGCGCAGCTTTGCCAGAACGAGCAGGAACCTGGAGGAGCAACTGATACAGGTTCAACGCCTCTCCCGGCAGGCGCTCGAGAACGAGCGGCTTGCGAAGGAAGAAGAGGTCGCGCGACGGATGTTGGAAGCGGACAACGTTCGCAAGACGAGAGAGCTCGAGGATGCGCGACAGGTACAGCTCTCCATGCTGCCGAAAGTCATTCCGAAGATTCCGCACGTCGACATCGCAGTCCAGATGGAGACTGCAACCGAGATCGGAGGTGACTACTATGACTTCCACCTCGGCGATGACGGTACGCTGACGGTGGCCCTTGGCGATGCGACCGGCCACGGGATGAAAGCAGGTACAATGGTGTCGGTGACAAAGGGCCTATTTCAGGAGTTTGCTTCTTTGTCGAGTTTTCAGACAATCTTTGAGAGATTTACACGGGCGTTCAAGTTAATGAACCTCGGGCAACTCTATATGGCGTTGCTCCTGGTGCGACTGAAGGATCACACGATCAGTGCTTCATCAGCAGGAATGCCTCCGATACTGATCTACCGCTCGACGACGGGGACGGTGGAACGACTCGTGACGAAAGGGATGCCGCTTGGCGTGTTCTCTGACTTTCCCTACCAGACGAAGGAGACTCCTCTCAGGCCGGGGGATGTGGTGCTGCTAATGAGTGATGGATTTCTTGAAATGTTCAACGCCAACGATGAGACACTTGACGAGCAGAGAGCATTGGACTTGTTTAGAGAAGTGGCAGACCAGAGTCCACCCCACATCATCACGCATCTGTTGGAAAAAGGAAAGGAATGGGCTGCGGGTCGTCCGCAGGTGGATGATGTGACTTTTGTGGTGATGAAGATGAAATAGGACTTCCACCCTGCTGTCTTCCATGTGGGGACCGACAGGTGTCTCGCCATCAGGGTTCTCTCGGGCAACGTAACACAGGAGCCTTGCAGACATGACTGGCGACCAGGTAGGCCACAAATTCACGGATTGTGCAATGAAGATCGGGCTGAACGGCCTGAAGCTTCATTCCTTCCGCCACACGTTCGGGACTCTTCTGCTCGCAATGGGCTATGACATCACGGTGGCAAAGGAGCTGTTGTGGCATGAGGATATCAGAACGACGATGGTCTATGCAAAAGCCGATACGCGACTCATTCGGGATGCCATCAGGAGCTTTGATGTACTCGAGAAAAGTGGTTACAGAATGGTTACAAAAGGCGGGAGTGGAACGCGGAAACTTTTGAAGAAAAACTCGGCGAGTGCAACTGATGAATCAACAACCACTTAGAGTGCCCGGAACCGGACGCATACTTGATTGAACATCTTTCAAACCCGTTGTTACTTGTAGCAAGACAACCACTTACGCAGCTAGCGGTACCTAACCAGCCGTTGCTCATGAAGAGATCAGCCCCTCCATCAACGCCCTGTTCGTAGGGGTCACTCTCCGGCGTCGGGGGGGGAGCATTGCGGGCTGTTCCGGTAACGGCGAGAGGGTGCCTCACGTGAGCGTGATCCACGCTACGGGGAAAGGGCGGCAGATCGTGCGATCCCGATCACATTGACTCCCTGCGCAATCCTTTTCTGATACATACGATAGAGAAAAGCCCCGGATTGGAGATAATCGATCCCTAGCTCACCTGGTCCGAAACTTTCGGGCGACGACTGCGGTACTAGACGTATGCCCCCCTCACCCTGGCCTTCCAGGAGGTACGCCATGAAATCCATCCAGACATATATCCCGTCCTTCCTCTTTGCTATCCTGCTTGGATTCTTGAATCGCGACGCAATGGCCGGAGATCCATTCCTCTCGTCCTGGCAGACGAGGGCGGAGGCGATTGCGGCGCTTGACAGGGTCATTCCGGATCTCATGGTGAAAGCCAGAATACCGGGGCTCAGCGCTGCACTCATCTGGGATGGAGAGGTCGCCTGGGAGAAGAGCTACGGGGTAAAGGACAAGGCGACAGGCGACCCTGTCGATACACAGACGGTTTTCGAGGCGGCATCCCTCACAAAACCGTTCTTTGCGGCATTGGCCATGAGCCTTGTGGCTTCAGGTGTGCTTGATCTGGATAGGCCGCTTGTCGAATATATCCCGAAGGACTCTATCGAGAGCGGCATGGGGCATTCGTTCGATTACCCGGGCTTTCGCGCGGACTGGGCGAAACGCATCACACCTCGGATGGTGCTGAGCCACTCGTCGGGCCTTCCCCATGGGCAGCGGGGGAAGCCGTACCCAATCCTGTTTGAACCGGGGACGAAGTTCTCCTATTCCGCAGACGGCTACTTCATGCTGCAGATGGCAATCGAGCACCTCCTCGGGGAGCCTCTCGGGGAGACAATGAGAAAGCAACTCATCCAGCCGCTGCGCATGCACTGCAGCTCGATGGTCTGGGATGATCGTTTCAGTGCGAATGCGGCTGTCGGTCATAGCCTTGTGGGTATCTCAAATGGTAGTGTTCGAAAGTACGCCGAAGCGAACGCGGCTGCGAGCCTCTACACCACCGCCGGCGACTATGCGAGGTTCGTCGCAGCCTTGATGACCGACTCGTTCCCTGGCTCCCCACCGATTGACCTGATGTTGACGCCGCAGATTTCGGTTGCGGACAGTGTCTCCTGGAGCCTGGGGTTCGGCATCGAGAGGACCTCGAGTGGCATCGCCTTTTTCCAGTGGGGGGACTATGGAATCTTCCGGAACTACGTCGTTGCGCTGCGGGCTCAGAGGCGCGCTCTCGTCTACCTCACGAACAGCTTCTATGGGCTTGCGATCGCGAAAGTTCTCGCCCCCATCGCCATGGGTTTCGAAGAAGACTTCGGACTCCGCTGGCTTCACTATGAGCCGTACGACTCGGATATCAACACGTTCTTCTACACCATTGCGGAACGGCCGGCCGAGGAGAACGTACGCCTCTATCATGAACTCCGGAGCAAGAATTCTCCTGCGACAGATGAGAATTTGGTGAATACGATCGGCTATGAGTTGCTACGCAATGGAGTCCATGACAAAGCGTTGGTTTTCTTCGAATTGAACACCAAAGCCTATCCAAACTCGGCAAATGTGTACGACAGCATGGGTGAAGCATGCGAGACG
>JAGDMK010000369.1 GCA_017860635.1 Bacteroidota bacterium | reverse complement strand
CCGGATTCGGGGACGAGGACGACGAGGGTCGTGTCGGCTGCGCGGGCGATGTCGAGTTCGGATTGTCCGACGCCGACAGTCTCCATCAGGATGATATCCATGCCCGCCGCGTCCAGCACGTCGGCCGCCTCCGCTGCAGTCTTGCTCAATCCGCCGAGACTTCCCCGCGACGCCATGCTCCGGATAAAGACGCCACTGTCGAGTTCCACATCGGACATACGCACGCGGTCGCCCAGCACAGCGCCGCCGGTGAACGGACTTGTGGGATCCACTGCAATGATGCCTACCGTCCTGCCGTTGCGCCTGTACTCCACGGCCAGCTTGTTGGTCAGCGTGCTCTTGCCAGCCCCGGGCGGACCCGTGACGCCGATCCGGTATGCACGCCCCGTATGGGGGAAGAGCGATTGCAGGAGCGCTTCTCCCTCGGGAAGCTGGTTCTCCACGAGGGTGATGGCCCGCGCCATCGCCACCCTGTCGCCGCCAAGCACATCTGCCGTATTGATGCGCAGCGCCACGATGCTACTGGTTCTTCCGGAAATACTCTACCGTTGTGCGCAGTCCCTCCTCCAGCGTCACGCCCGGGGTCCATCCGAATGCCTGCCGGATACGTTCGTGGGAGAGGACACTCCTGCGCTGTTCACCTTTCTTGGCTTCGCCGTGCCGTTCGGTACAGGCGCTCCCGACGGCTGCACACACGCCATGGAAAATCTGGTTGACGTCTGTCTCGCGTCCGGTGCCAATATTGAAGACCTGGAATCCCCGCGCATCCGACACCAGCATGTTTGCCCGCACGATATCGCTGACGAAGACGTAGTCGCGTGTCTGCTTCCCGTCACCGTTGATGATGGGATGCTGACCTGCAAAGAGCTTGTTGGCGAAGATAGCGACAACGCCGGCTTCGCCTTCGGGGTTCTGCCGCGGACCGAAGACGTTTGCGTACCGCAGGCAGACAACGTCAAGCCCGAACACCGTATGATAATAGAAGAGATATTGTTCCGTGGTCAGCTTCGCTACGCCGTATGGGGAAATGGGATGTGTGGCGTGGGATTCGCTTGCGGGAAACGTGGTCTGCTCGCCGTACACTGCGCCGCCGCTGGAGGCGAACACCATCCGGGTCACGCCCGCCCGGACGGCCTCCTGGAGTATGGTCAGCACGCCCAGGATGTTTACAGACGCGTCATACACAGGATCAGCGACCGAACGGCGGATATCCATCTGTGCTGCATGATGATTGACCAGGTCGAACCGGCTGGAGGTGAACACGCCGCGCACAGCATCAGGGTCACGGATGTCCGCCTCGACAAACGTCGCGCCCGCCGGGATGTTCTTCCGGCGCCCGGTGGAGAGGTTGTCGATGATCGTGACGTTGTGTCCGGATGCGAGATAGGCATCAGCAATGTGGGAACCGATGAAGCCGGCTCCGCCGGTGAGGAGGATGTTCATGGGTCTCTATGATCCGATAGTGGGAGGGCTGTGAGCACCCGGTGTCCGATGTCGCGCCGGTAGTGCATGTCTTTGAATGATATCCGGGCCACAGCCCGGTAGCAGAGCTGGAGCGTTCGTGCGAGACCCCCTGTTTCACTCATCGCGGAGATTCCGAGCACTCTTCCCCCCGCGGTGACGATCCCGGAGTCTGCCATGCGCGTGCCGGCATGGAATGCGACCACACCTTCGAGCCCGGCGAGTATCTCCAGGCCGTCGATGCGGTGACCGGTCTCGTAATGATCTGGATAACCACCTGCCGCCAGCACCACGCAGGCAGCGGTTGCAGGATCGGCCGGATTCCAGCCGAGCGAGGCCTTGCCGGCGAGCCTGCCTGTGGCTGCGTTGAAGAGGGTCGTGGCCAGATCGCCCCTGAACAGAGGAAGCACGACCTGGCTCTCCGGATCTCCGAACCGGCAATTGTACTCCACTACCTGCGGACCGCGGTCGGTCAGCATGAGACCAATGTAGAGGCAGCCTGAATAGGGGCGGCCTTCTGACGCCATCCCTGCAAGTGTGGGGCGGAGAATGGTCTCTTCCACAACGCGGAGAAGCTCCTCTGTTACTACGGGAGCCGGTGCATACGCCCCCATGCCGCCGGTATTTTTCCCCCTGTCGCCATCCAGCGCCCGTTTGTGGTCTTGCGCCGGGGCAAGCAGGACGTAGTCCTTCCAGTCGGTGATGGCAAAGACCGACGCCTCCTGTCCGCGCAGGAACTCTTCAATAACGACGTGCCTGCCGGCCTCGCCAAAACTCGCACCACTGAGCATTTGTCCGAGCACTGCGTGGGCTTCGGCATGATTCTCGCAGATGACAACGCCCTTTCCGGCGGCGAGACCGTCTGCTTTGAGCACAACGGGCGGGGCGAAGCTCTCCAGTATTGCACGCACCTCGTCGCCGGGCTGATCGCCGACCACAGCGTATCTGGCTGTCGGGATGTTGTGTCGCGCCATGAACTCCTTGGCGAAGGCCTTGCTCCATTCCAGCGCCGCGGCACGCTGTGTCGGGCCGAAAATGACAAGCCCGTTTTTGTGAAAGTGATCCACGATGCCGCTGCAATGCCGGGATTTCCCGGCGCGCACAGGAGCTTCCGGACTTCCGGGCTCTTGCGCAGCGCCCAGACGAGGGCATGTTCACGACCTCCCGATCCAATGACGAGTATGTTCATGTCATCCGTCCAGCAATGCTTCGAACGATTTTACCAGCGCCCCCGTGAGGCTGACGCGGTTGTATTTCTGCACCACCTCCTCATCGGGCCCGCTGAGTCTGTGATGTTCCCATAGCGCAAAGTATTTTTCGATGGCGTTCCGTATTCCCGCGACGTCATCCGGGCTCACCACGGTGCCACCAGCTTCCAGCACGGTCGATTTGATGAATCCTTCCGGGGCACAGGCAAGAATGGGTTTGCGCGCGCCGATGTATTCGTAGGTCTTCCCCGGTGATCCGAGATCATCGCCGACGATCATCCAGAGCAGATCGGAAGCCATCAGTTCCCGTATGCAGGCCAGGTGAGGGAGATAGCCAAGCCGCGTAACGGAGTCCTGCAAGCCAAGCCGGGCGACGAGCCTCTCGTTTTCCTCCCGGAAGTGGCCGACGAAGACCGCTTCGATCCGCCCCCGGAGTTTCGGGCTGTCCTTGAACATGTCGTGGAGTGCCCGGAGGAAGTAGTCCGGCTTCCGGTCTTCCCAAAAGACCCCCGCGTACGTGATCCGCATTGTCCCCGCGCGCCTGGGCGCCGCACTGCCCGGCAGTGCCGCGGCGCGGACGAAATCATCCGGGTCGAATCCCTGGGAGAGGATCTCGATGTCGTGATATGTCAGGAAGCGGTGCCTCCGGAGGAGCAACTCCTTTACGCGCCGGTTTGTGGTGACGACATAGCTGCTTGCACGGAGCGCCGAGCGCTCTGCCTGCACATTGAGCAGCTTGTGCACCGGTGTCGGATAGAACTTGAAGGGATACTCGACCCACGGATCGCGGTAATCCAGGACAAGGGGCACATTCAGGACCCGCTTGAGTTCTTTCCCGATGAGGAAATCCGTGAAGGGAGGCGCGGTAGCGAAGATAAGGTCAAAGTGACGAGACTGGGCAACCTTCAGGCCATGTTTCACCGCCTCGCGTTTCCAGCTGATCTTGTTGTCCGGCACGAACAGCGTATCGCTCACTCTGCTCGCCAGCTTCCGTTTCCATTCTGCGGGGAAGTCGACCACGGCCTTCTGCGAGAGCCATTTGCCCGGCCCTGCAGCGGCCGTGCGCTCGATCAGAACGTCCCGCCCTCCGATGTCATCCAGCAACGAGTCATCAGAGGCAAGATAGCCGCGGGGCTGGACCGTGAGCACTGTGGGTTGCCATCCGAATTGGGGGAGGTACTTGACGAATTTGAGTGTGCGCTGGACACCGCTGAGCCCCATCGGTGGAAAGTAATATGCAACGACGAGGACGCGGCGCCGGGGGAGATCGAGAGTCATGTCAGAGAACCATAAGGTCTTTGGGAGCAGCCGTCAGGACCGTGCTCCCTGTTTGTGTCAAGAGGATATCGTCTTCAATGCGCACCCCGCCCCATCCGGCGATATAGATCCCCGGTTCCACGGTGATCACGCTGCCAGCGATGAGTGTGTCGGTGCTCAGGGCAGAGACACGCGGGCGTTCATGAATGTGAAGTCCGAGACCGTGTCCGAGCGAATGCGAGAACGCAGGACCGTATCCTCCGTCCGTGATCACCCGCCGGGCCACGGCATCCAGCTCGCTGGCACGGATTCCGGCCCGCGCGGCAGCGAGAGCAGCTTCCTGCGCCATGAGGACGAGGCGATGGATCTCACGGGCACGCCGCGTGGCATGGCCAATCGCCACAGTGCGCGTCAGATCTGAATGGTATCCGGCAACCGTACAGCCGAAATCCAGTGTCACCAGGTCGCCCTTCCGGATCACTTTCTCGGATGCCCGGGCATGGGGAAGCGACCCGCGTTCCCCGCTCGCCACAATCGGGTCAAAGGCGTCGCCTTCGGCTCCAAGACGTCGCTGCCGGTATGAAATCTCCGCAGCCACATCGTGTTCGCGCATGCCCGGACGCAGAAGCCCGATCACTTCAGTGTACACGCTGTCCGTGATGCGCATTGCCGCACGCATCGCTTCGAGCTCGGCGGAATCCTTGACGAGCAGGAGTTTCTCGACAACACCGGATGTCGGGATGAACAGCTTCCGGGGAAAGGCCTTGCGCAGCACACGATACTGCTGGTAGGTCAGTACATGGGATTCAAAGCCGATGCGCCGGCAATACGAAAGGCAGCGATTCTCTTCCATCGCCTCCAGAAGCGGCCGGTGGGTGAAAATCCGCCGGGCACTGCGGACCTGCTTCGCCGCCTGCCCCCGATAGCGGGGATCAGTGAGGAAGTATGTGTCACGGCGCGTGACAACGCCAAGGCCATTGGAACCGGTGAAGCCTGTGAGATAGCGGAGATGGGTAGGCGACGTGACGATGAAGGCATCGAGCTGCTGACCGGCCAGGTGCGTGCACAGCCGGGCAGCTCTGTTCGCGTATCTACTCATGCGGCCTGGCTCAGCGGAGATGATAGTTCGGCGCCTCTTTGGTGATCGTGACGTCGTGCGGATGGCTCTCGCGAAG
>JAGDMK010000368.1 GCA_017860635.1 Bacteroidota bacterium | reverse complement strand
CTTTGCGTTCGCTGATGCAGCCGTACCGGGGCAGCATCACGCGGATTTCATGATCGAGCGCACGGATGACCTGCGGGAGAGCGCCGGAAACGTCGGCTAACCCACCCGTCTTCGCAAAGGGCTCTACTTCGCTGGAAATAAAAAGGACGTTAAGGGGACGGGACATACCTGCAATGGGAGTGGTCTGATACGTTACATCTTTAAGTAAACAGGTTAATGTACCCAATTTCGCTCTGAGAATCAAATGACGGGCTTGCCGGCTCTGGAAAACTTGACAATTATATGCGCATTGGCTATATTGGATTCGATTGAATCATTGACATGGTGGAGCACAGCCTATAGAAGTGGTTCGTTAAAGGTTGGTACGAGAGCGGTACGCAGGATGTTGGATCCTTTAACAACCATTCTATAACATGCTGGTGGCTCCCATGATCACCGTCCGCCGCCGAATGTTATGGATGTTGAATAACGTTCGGTTTTTTTTGTTTAGACGAAGGGTGTGATCACGTGCGCATAGCAGGTATCGGGTCGGACTGGCGGTTCGGGCTTGCCGTACTGAGCTCTGTCCTGTCCTTGTCAGCCCGGGGGACCGCGGCGGATGCCGATGCGTCGGCCGCAGCGCCGCAGCCGGATACGCGCATCGATGACGTGCGCGTTCTGTCCGCTTCGGCACGCTCGCTCCTGCTCGAATACACGCCGCGGTACACGCACACCGACACACTCCAGATCGGGCAGCAGACATATGTCCGACTCAACTTTTCCGGAGCTTCGACTCCCGGGAGGACTGCTGAACAGGCAGGCGCGCCGGATCTCCGTCACCGGTATCTTCCTTTGGCCTTCCCTGCGTCCGGCTCGCATCGCGTCACCCTTGTATCCGCCGATTACGAAACAGTGCGGGACCTGAATCTCCTTCCGATCCCGAAATTCCGCGTTGCAGAGGACATGGTCGAGGTTGCAGGATACACCCCGGATCCAGGGCAATACGGCCGCGCTGGACTCAGGCCGGAAACGCCTGTGGAGCTCGTGCAGCCCTCACAGGTCCGCAGCCTGCTCATTGGAGGAGTGAAGCTCTGGCCCGTTCAGTACGATCCTGCATCGCGCACCGTGCGGCGCTGCTCCCGCATGGTCATCGAAGTGGAGTTCGCCGCGGGGTCATCCTCTCCCGTGGACGAGCAGGATATCCGCCTGCTGGGCGGAGCAGTGGTGAACGCACGGATGCTCTCGGCGTTCCCCCGCCGTGCACCGGTTGTGGCAAAGGTTGCCGCTGCGCCGAGCGTGCTGGCATCCGGAGACTGGTACCGGATTCCTGTCACTGAGGAGGGGATCTACAAGATCGACGCCGCATATCTGGCGACCGCCGGCATCGCCGTGGCGAATCTGGATCCCCGCACGATTCGCATTTATGGCAACGGCGGTCAGGAGCTTTCCGAGGACATCTCGGCGTCACGCCCCGTCGACCTTGTCGAGAATGCGATCTACGTCGAAGGTGAAAGCGACGGTCAGTTCGGGACTTCGGATTATGTGCTCTTCTATGGCCGGTCGCCGCGCGGCTGGAAGTATGACGGCGTGGCGCGGACGTGGCGGCACTACATCAACCACTACACTGAAACGAATTACTACTGGCTGACATTCGGCGGCGCGCAAGGCAAACGGATGGCAGACCAACCCTCATCCGATGCGCCCGCCACGGTGGTCGTCGAGAAGTTTACCGACGGTGTGTTCATTGAAGAGGAGAAAAGCAACAAGCTGTCCTCCGGCAAGGACTGGTACGGTCAGTCGCTCAGCGGCCCGAGCAGCTCATTCACCCACGTCAATGTGCTCCCGGGGCTGGTCCCGAATGAAACCATCCTGTACCGGTACACGCTCGTCGCCAGCGATGAAACGTTTCCGCGGTTCACGGTGAGGGATGGCAGCACCACGCTGGGGTCGCACGCGCTTCCTCCTTCCTCCACGGGGGCGTACCTGTACGCCACGGCGGGGACATTTGAGGCCACCGGGACCTCCTCGTTAAGTGCGAACACGAGTCAGTTCCAGGTCGCGTTTGCGTCGAACAGCTCGGCCGGCGAAGGGTGGATCGATTGGGTAGAGATCTTGTATCCCCGCATGCTGTGGGGGGTGAACAACAGCCTGCGGTTCCGCACGCCCGATGCGGACGGCATTGCAGAGTACCGTCTCCAGCAATTCACGTCGCGTCCGATGGTTTTCCAGGTCACGGATCCTCTGAACGTCCGCCTGGTGTCCGGTGTGAGCGGCTCCTATGCCTTCCGCGACACCCTGCGATCGGGCCGGGTGGCCGAGTACTGGGCGACATCCGTCGGCGCCTGGAAGACGCCCGCGGCTGCGCAGAAGATGGCCAACCAGAATCTGCGGGGGTACGGCGGCGGTGCGGACTTCATCATCCTGACAAGTTCGGAATATCTCGCGCCCGCGGAGCGCCTGAAAGCATTCAGGGAAAAACCGGAAAACGGCGGTCTCAAGACGGTTGTAACGGACGTCGCCTCCGTATACAATGAATTCGGAGGAGGGCTCCCGGACATCACGGCGATACGAGACTACCTGAAGTACGCGTATGACACGTGGTCTCCCCGTCCGACGTTTGTCCTGATGTTCGGCGGCGCTTCCTATGACTACAAAGGACTCCTCGGGACCAAGTCATCGTATGTGCCGACCTGGCAGTCGGCAGAGTCGCGGCACGACATTAATAGTTACGCCACGGACGACTACTTTGCCAAGTTCGGTCAGGGCGAT
>JAGDMK010000367.1 GCA_017860635.1 Bacteroidota bacterium | reverse complement strand
GCCGATGTAGTTCCTGCCCCGATGCTGGAATCCCAGGACGATGTTTGATATGCTTCCCGTCGGTGCAATCGACATGATGGCAATGTTGCGGAGGCCGTGCTGTTTGATGAGGGCACGCGTCTCCTCGCTGAGCGCTTCCTGGAAGAAGGGGCACTGGGCATACGCATCGTACGCGAAAATCGGAGAGGACCCCTTTTCGCCGGCGATGAGTGCTGATGCTTGATAGGCGGCGTTGCAGATAGTCTCCATCACCCGCTCCATCAGCTCAACCGCCTCGTCACTGTCATACAATTTGCCGAGCTGGTTGACCATGTCCGCGATGCCCATCACGCCGAGCCCCAGACGCCGCGTCTCCGATGCCGCACGGCGCTGTTTTTCCAGAGGATTCAGGTTCTCATTCCAGAGCACCACATTGTCCAGAAAGCGCACCGCTCCCGCAATGCCTGCCAGTCCACACGCGCCTTCTCCGTGTATCCGTCCACCACGAAGCGGCTGAGGTTGATCGAACCCAGATTGCAGGCACCGCCGTCTTCCAGCGGGACTTCCGCACACGGGTTGGTGCATGCGATCGGTCTGCCGACGTAATTGGAGGGGCTGTATTTGCTCATGGCCGTCCAGAAGATCAGGCCGGGTTCCGCCGTATGGTAGTTGCTCTCGATGAAGGTGTCCCAGATTTCCCGGGCTTTGATGAGATGCCGGACTTCGCCAGTCTGCGGCGAGGCAAAGTAGAGCATGAAGTCGCCGGCATACCGGAGCGCCAGATCGTAGCTCTGCTGGGGAAGCTCCCTCACCAGATCGCCGTACACGTCCCGGGCTGCACCATCGCCAAGCTCCTCCTCCGTCACCGGGTCGGTTCCCTGTTTCTCTAGCCATTTGTTCAAACCTTCGAGCGTGGCAAAGTCACCGGCGAATTCATATGTCGTGATGTCCTTTGCGGGAATGCCGAAGGAGTAGTGATGTTCCGGATCGTGATGGGCGGTGCGTCTGGTGGGACGCGAGTACTTGCGGTAGGCCAGCAGTGTTGCCGGACTGTACCGCGTCTGTTCGTCCACCGCCTGCATGAACTCGTCTGTCGCCTTGATGCTGATATTGGCAAAGCGCACCTGCATGTTCTCGCGCACCTGCCGCTCAATCTCCCGAAGCTGGCCATCGTCGAAGCGTCCGGACCACTGGCACTGTTCCACAATCTGATGCGTGACCCAGTTGGGCACCTGCTTCACGCGGATGAAGTCGAGGACGTCCGGATGTTTGACATCGATGGTCAGCATGAGCGCTCCGCGGCGACCGCTCTGCCCGATCAGGCCTGTCGTCAGCGAGAAGAGGTCCATGAATGACACCGCGCCGGTGGACTTGTCGGCTGCATTGTGCACGACAGAATCCTTCGGACGCAGTCCGCTGATATCCACACCGATCCCCCCTCCGTATGAGTATGTGCGGGCGCATTCATACGCGGCCTGATAGATCGACTCGATGTTGTCTTCTTTGATCGTCGTGACGAAGCAATTCGCCAGAGTCTTCAGGCGGTAGAGATCTCCGGCCCCTGCCAGGACGCGCCCGCCAGAGATGAATCGTCCGTCGTACAGCATCGTGTAGAACCGTTCTGCCCACTGGCTCCGGAGTTCAGGCGTGTCTTCAGTGGACGCAAGAAACGAAGCGAGACGGATGAATACGTCTTCGGGTCTCCGCTCCACAGCCTTGCCGCTCAGGTCTTTGACGAAGTATTTCTTCCGGTAGATGTTCGAGGCAAGTTCGTTCCCCCCGAGGTAATCGGGATGGCTCGGGAGCGCCCCGCTTTCCACCTTTCCGGAAAGCTCTCTGTACACCTGTTCATACATCGCCGTCCGCTCTTTGCCAATCCGGCGTGCCGTCTTGCCCTTCAGGGCAAACATCTCCTGCAGCACCATACGCACTACTCCTGAAATGAGAGAAACTCGTTATTCGTTCTTTTCGGCCGGCTGCACAAAAACCTCATCTCCCAGACCGGTGTTCACACGGTAGCCTGTGTAGCGCACGGTCACTGTTCCCGTGCGTTGACTGCCCCGTTGTGCCGGCCGTGATGCCGGATCGGATGGGGCGAATGGATTTACCGGAGCGGATGCAGTGGTGTCGTGGGCTCCCAGCGCAAACCGCACGACCAGCTCTGTCGGAAGCCAGAATTCCTGAAAGTTGCCGTATGTGAAGTCCGCTCGCATCAGTCGGCCGTCCGGCTGGGGAATCTGGAGACTGTCGGGCGTCCACCTGCTGCCGTTGATCCAGAGCAGGAGGCGGCGTATAGTAGACCGTTCATCCCGGGGATGCAACACAAGCCGATACGACGCCTGCGAGCCTTTTCCGGACTGTTGCACGGTGTCCACCGCGTACTGCTGCGTGAGCCGCCCGAACTGCAGGCCCATGCTTTCCCGCGGCAGCATGGTGAAACCCTTTGCATCAAAATGCACCTTGTCGGGCTTCTTGTAGTACATGGTTGCATGCATGGGAGGCACCTTCACGCGCTCCATGTCGACGACGACATCCAGCGTCACGATGTAGTCCTTCACCCGCTCAACCTGCTGTTCTACCTTCCGGAGGATCTCCTCGCCGGTCACTCCGCCTGGACGGAGCCCGGGCGCGGTCAACGAAGTCACCAGCACTATGCCGGCGGTAAAGCCAATCCTTGAGCGTTTCATGATCCGATGCCTCAAGCCTGTGCAGAAGTCACGCGGTGCGGCGGCAAGAGAAACTTGTTATAGAGCGCCATCAACACCGTTGCCAGCACGCCGGTGGCAATGAGCGCGATCCAGATCATCCCCGGCGTACCGTCGGCTTTGGCGGTCTGGTACACCCATCCGCCGAGCGGGTCCCCTGCAAAACGTGCGATCGCAATCGGCAGGAAGGCGTAGCCCTGGAAGAGCCCCTGCTGTCCGGCCGGAGCGATTTCGGAAATATACTCGTAGTACCGCGGTGCCTGGATCATTTCGCCGATTGCGAAGGCCACGATCCCCGCGGCTATCGTGGGCAGACTCGGCGAGATCCCGATGATCACCCAGATCAGCGACGACATGGCAAAGCCGAGCAGGATGGCCTTGTGCGTGGGCAGCTTTTTGGTGAGCCAGTTGATCGGAATCTGGAACAAGACAATGGCACCCGCGCCGGACCACGACTGGACGATCTCGTACGGAGCATCCTTGTTGATGAAGTCGGT
>JAGDMK010000160.1 GCA_017860635.1 Bacteroidota bacterium | reverse complement strand
GTGGAGAACGTCTGACGTATGTCGTCTAGGGAATACGAGCGCATGGTGGGGTGGCATCCGAGCGGAAAATTAGCAAACACCGTCCTTAAAAGCAACCACTCCGCTGACGGCATACAATCACTTGATACTTCCAGAACCATCCACACAGAGTTCGATCGCCCGCCAGAATGAGAGTCCCGGCAGAACGCTCACGATGACACGCGCACTTACCGGAGGATGATCATGGAACGCGCCGCAGCGTGTGCTCCATCCTGCAGGCGGTACCAGTAGACGCCGCTGGCCAGGCCGCCAGCATTGAATGTGACCACATGGTCTCCGGATCCAAACGGATGATCGGCAACCGTCGCCAGCTCACGACCGAGCACGTCAAACACCTTTACCGTCACCCTCCGCTCTCCGCGTTCGTTTTGAGCGCGCTGGCCAAGCGTAAACCGAATCCGGGTCTCGCCATTGAAGGGATTGGGATAGTTCTGAAAGAGGCATGGTGCAGCCGGCGTGGTCATATCGCGGACAGACAGAGGACCTGTATTATAGAGGAGGACGGTTATATCGTCGACAAAAATGCCATCCCGTTGCACAAATGCATCCGTATCGAGGCGGAACCGCAGGAGCAACTCTCCCCCGACAAAGGCCTGGAGGTCCATCACCTCCTCAACCCACTCCCTCTGCATTCTGTCCAGACCGGGCACTCCCAGTGGCTGCTTGCTCCCAACGGCCCCCGAGCCGGGCCGCGTGTATTTGCCCTCCAGCGCGGACCACGTGCGTCCCTGGTCCGATGACGCTTCAACAACGACGATATCATATTCCGGTTCAATGTCCCAGCGTCCCCGGAAACGAAGTTCTGCGGCTGAGCCCGCAAGACGAATGGGCGCTGCCAGCGTGAGAACGCTGGTGAGGCTGTGTTGGTACTCCCCTATCGGACTGTCCGTGTAGGCCAGTCTCCCGGAATACGCCCACGTACTGCTCGTATCCCAGTTCGAACCTGTCAGCGTGCTGACAGCAGCCCATCTGCCGCCAAGCGTATCAACAGTATCACGTATCAGTACCACAGGAATCCCTATCCGGAAACGGATGGAATCCCGGCTGTAGTCATTTGCGGCTGACAATCGAACGTGGAGAGCCATCCAGGAGCCTTCTGCTTTCCCCTTATCCCGCACAATCTTCACCTGAAATGGTGAAGGCGAAGAGGTCGAGACAAACGCGCTCGGTGGGTATACAGGACGCGAGTCGCTTTCCTCGATGTGTACGGTGACTCCGGACGATACCTTCCGGGCTCCGAGGCTGCGCAGTGCAAGCGACAACGACACCGTGTCATTGTCTACCCGCTGGTTTACGGCCGCAACTTCCACCGCATAGCACTCCCCCGCCAGCCGCGCCAGACTGAGGTTGGCGTCCAGGTTCCGTTCTGCGATCGGGGCAATCTGTGCCGGGCTCGGCCAGAACCCGTCGTCAGCGCCGCCGACCTCCGGGGTCATCGAATAGATCATCGGCTTCACAAGAGTGTCGCCGTACATCCAGTCATCCGAATCGCCGTTTGTGGCATACCCTATGGTTTCCATTCCTGTGCCGTACGCATAGTAGGAACGCCGCGTGAGAATCTCGGCCAGCCTGCGGAAGACAACCGAGTCAGGTGTCTGGGCGTTCCTGTGCCCCCACGGATGGATGAGCACATTGCCGAAGGAGTGATGATTGAGGGCGACCGAGAAATGCTTGCGCATGCAGAGTTCCCTGATCGCAACAACCTCGGGCTCCGAAAACGGCCCCGTGCCGCGATACGAATCATGGAAAGGGGTGCCGCTCGATCCGACATTGTCGTATCCCCAGGCCATGCCGTAGTTACGGTTCAGGTCCACACCAACGGACCCATCGGCGTTCTGCCGGCGGTTCTTGCGCCACATGCCCCCACCATCGGCGTTGGTCGACTGGTTAAACGCATACCCGTCCGGATTTACGGCTGGCATAAAGTACAATTCACGACGATCCAGAATCTCCGTGACGTCCTCGTTGATCCCGTAATGCTCCAGGAAGTACCACATCGTGTGCACCAGGGTCATCATCCCCTGCGGCTCGCGCGCATGGTGCAGCGCAGTATAGAGCACGCGGGGTTCCTGTTCGTCCACATCCGGATTGCGTGAGATTTTCACTGCCCAGAGCGGACGGTTCTCAATGCTGACGCCCAGCGTTTCACGGCGGGAGATCAGAAGGGGAAATGCAGCGCGCATGGAATCCACCTCCGCCTCGAGTTCGGCAAGGGTCAGGAATCCTCCCATGGATCCGAGGTGGAAATGCGCAACCGCTGATGAAGCCTGGAGCGGGATGCTCCGTGCATCGCGCCGTGCCCGTTCGGCATAGGTGCGGGCAACATCACGATCAAGGATCGTGAGCATGAACCCATCTGCACGAAGACGCGCAACTTCCGCAGGCGAGAGGATGAGCTCAATCACGTCAGACGCCCGGTTGTTCCCCTCCTCCACCGGAATGCCGGAGGCGCCGAGGCGGAGCATATCGCCGGGGCCGATCACAACAGCCGCCCGTACGTACCGGGGCGCTTCGGCCGCAACAGACACGGAAGCACACAGGGCCAGACCAGCCGCCAGGACGCTAGCGAACCAGGACCATCTTTTTGACATCACGGTACTCACCTGCGTGAATGGCATACAGATACACGCCGCTTGCCAGAGCCGACGCATCAAACGCCACACGGTATTCCCCGGCCGCCAGCATCCCGTCCACAAGCGTGGTCACTTCGCGACCCAGCACGTCGAACACCTTCAGCGTCACTTTCCGGTCCGCGATCCCGGAGGCCTGCACCGTGAAGCGGATTGCAGTCTCTCCATTGAACGGATTGGGGTAGTTCTGCAGAAGCGCAGATGCCTGCGGCATGCCATCAGTCAGCCGCTCGACACTCACGCGGATTGAGTCGGACCCGCCAAACTGATAGTACCGGGCGGCGAATTCCTGGAGATACTGCATCGCCAGAGCGCCATCTTCGATGAAGAGCGTGTTCTCACCGTTCGAATTCTCGGCGGAGTTTGACCAGTTGTGCGAGCCGGTGACCACGAGCGGATGGGATGCCGGGAATCCCGCGTCAATCACAGCATATTTGTGGTGAAGGAGTCCGGAACCGGTCTTGAGCCGTACGTCCGTGCCCTGGGCCACTAAACTGGCATACTGGGAGCCCGTATCAACGCCGTTGTCCATCACGCCACGGACAACACAACCGGCGGATTTTCGGGCGACAAGCGTGCTGGCTACGTCGGACCGCGTAAACGTCAGCAAGGCAAAGTGGACGGAGTAATCGGCACTGCTGAGCGCGTCAATGATCCGGGCTGTCGCATTGTCACTCGGACTGAAGTAGCAGGAGACCTGCCTGCCGCCTATCACAAAACGGTGCGGCGTGTTGTCGGTCTTGCGCGGCCCGAAACGCGATGCCGCCGCACTGGGAACCTCCGTTGCGCTTCCCCACATTTCGTTGAACTCTAGCGTGTACGATCCCGCAAGGGCCGGATCCTGGATCTCTATCGCATTCTGATAGTCGTCGTACGTCCCGGGCTCTGTGGGATTCCACGATCCCGTCCATACCCACACGCTCTCCGGTGCGCCGCCATACGCATCGATGACGACAAACTTATTGTGCATCAGGCCCGCCCCCGCATTCGCCGGATCAAATGTATCCGTAATCAACGGAATGCCGGCACTGACAAGACTGCTCAACGGGGAGGTGTTCCTGTTGTCCTGTTCGCAGATCACCCGGACGCGGACGCCCCTCTGACGCGCCGCTATCAGCGCCTGGGCGATGTCCGTACCCGGACCGGGAGTCCCGGAAAGGCTGTAGAATGCCGCATCCACAGACCGCCGGGCAGCTGCGATCCTTGCTGCAAGCAACGAGACAAGATTCTGGCTGCCGGCAGCCGGAGTACCGGGATCAAGAGATGTGTAAACGCTCTTGTTGAAGTACGCATGGATCGCACCGGTGGACTGCTGCGGTGAGGCCGTGCTCACGACAAGATCTCCCGCCACACTGGTGTCGCCAGCGCTTGCAGAAAATGCCTGGACGTGATAAATGGTTGCGGATTCCAGACCTGTGACAGGAACACTATGGAACGTCCGTAAGAGCGTGTCCGGCGCTACTACACCAAGCTCATACGACCTGGTTCTGCCATACCGTAAACCGGACGTGCCCGGAAGCTCCGTCGTCCACACGATCCTGAATGACGTTGGCGTAAGGTCGGTTTCCACTGGAACGGAAGATATTCCCGGTCCGGTCACCATGATGTCTCCGGTGAACCGGGGCATGAGCTGATAGCCTCCGATGTACGGAGAGGAAGTTATGTACTGGCCGACTACGGCAATGACATCGCAGGCAGACGCCGGGATCGGAGCTCCGACAAGGGTTGTGCTGGCATCAATGCGGATCTCTGTCGAATCCGTCCCGGCTACAAGCGGATAGTTCGTGTTTGCCGACCATGCACCGCTGCCACCCACGTGAACACCGTTCAGCCGGACAAGACGTCCTTCGTATGCCTCCACGCCTCCCGAACCGTCACGGCGGATAGCCCCCGGGGTGACAACCAGCGGCTCAACGGAGTTGCCAGAACTTGCCAGCAGATGAAGCTGCGGGTTGACGATCTCCGTCAATCCCGCAAAGGGCTGGACCAGGCCCGAGACAACAACTTCATCCCCTATCGTCACGGCTGCCGAGAATGATGAGCCGAACACAGCCATGCCGCCGGTGTTGTCCTGTATGTATGAAGGTCCACCGAGCTCATTCGCGACCGTCACGATCCCGCGCACGGTCACAAGCGTGTTATTCCGCAGCGGCACACCGGACGCATCATTTGCCTTGACGGCAGAGATGGGGAGCGGAATGCTGTAGACAAAGACCGATGGTTGAGTGCTCAGCGCAAAAAGAGAGTCCGGGTGAGTACCGGTCCGTGTGAAGAATGTAAAGCGCGCCGTGGAGTCTGCAGGGATGACATTGCGGACAGTGAGGAGCATGCTGTCGGCCCCAGCCACGGCTATTCCTCCGACGACGATGGTATCACCGTTGACGGAGACCACCGGGCTTCCTCCGCCGGTACAGAGAACATCGGCCAGTTGATGTGACCAGGTCCATGCCGATGGGATACTGATGCGCACGGCAGCAAGCACATGCGGTGTTTCGCCATACACCGACACAGTTACATCATGCTGCGTGCCGCCCGAAAGTGTTGAGGGAGAGATCCTGACGGATCCACGTCCTATGCTCCCACCACTCAGACTCGCATCGGTCTCCTGTCCGGCGGTGACAAACCATGGTCCGGTAAAGACTTGTTCGCGATTTCCATCATCGGTGACGGTGACGAGCGAATCGATGGTGCCAGCGGGGACGGCGATCTTCAGCCCCCCGGATCCATACGCATACCCTTCCGCTATCCCATTCTCCTCCGTTCGGTAACTTCCCACAATCGTACCGCCGGCATATGCCAGGACGCCTTTGTTGGCAGCGGAGGAGGACGGCCGCATGATCCATCCGCCGGTGCCGGTTGCCTGCATATCCAGAATGGTGAACGACCGGGAGGAGGATGTTAGTTGTGTGGTGCTGGTCGCACCGACTTTCGCAGCGCGGACCGATGCTGTTGAGCCGAGGGAGGCATTATGTTTCGCATAGATCCATCCTGACCAGTTCCCGGAGGCATCGATGTTCACGACAGGTTGATTCGACTCTGAAAACGTTGTCCCGTTGCTCCACACGCTTCCCGTCCACATGTATTCATTGTTGGTTGACGAATAGATTTTCAGGTAGGCCTGCGCGTTGGCTGCGGCAGTCCACCCCTGGATGCGGACAAACACAGCATATGGTGTTCCGACGGTGCCTGTCCCTCCTGAGCCGGCGATGGCGGAGGGTGCATGGATGACGGTGAGGCTTGCCTGCGACAAAGCGGTTGCAGCGCCAAGCGCAAGGAGAGCAAGGAAGAGGAGATTCATTATGATCTGTCGCATTATCTTGCGAAACCTCACAAAATTCATCGAATCCACGAGAGAGACCGCAGGTCTTCGGTTTCTGCGGGTCTCCATACAGGAGAATATGTAAAGAAGATACCCATACCTGCCCCCAGGTGCAAGGATACATGCAATTTCATAACTTGTTTTTGACGTTTTTCTTTTCCAGATTGGTGCACCTCACGGTCAAGCCCGATCCAATTCAGTCTCCGATTACCGCCTTTGGTCTTGGTGACCCAGACGCTCTGTACCGCTCGTTGAGGGAAGTTTTCTGCGTTCTCTAAACTTCGTCGCTCCAGCGTTTACCTGTTCAACCCACAAAACAGTTCAGTTCACTTCACATCACCAGGAGGTGTTGTATGGTCAGGACCGTTACTACGTTTGTTCTCCTCCTCCTTATGCAGTCGTTTGCCTTTTCCCAGGGAGAAATCCGTGGACGGCTAACGGATGCCGAGGGAAAGGGACCGCTTGTCGGTGCCACAGTCAGTATCGTCGGCACAAAGATGGGCGCAGTATCCGATGTCAATGGCGACTATGCTATCGCGAATGTTCCGCCCGGACAGTACAACGTGCGCTTCGCGTACGTCGGGTACATTCCGGTGCAACGTCGTGTTACAGTTGCCAGTAGTCCCGTTACCCTCGATGTTACTCTCGACCAGACGATGATTCAGTCCAGCGAGGTCGTCGTCGAGGTGAACCGCGCGAAAGAGCGCGAGACACCTGTTGCGTTCAGCAACATCGACAAGATGGACATCGAGCAGAAGATCCACGGCCAGGATGCCCCCCTGCTTGTGCAGGGGACGCCGGGTGTGTACACGTATTCCACCGACGGTGTCGGGAACGGTGAAGCGAAAGTCCTCGTGCGCGGGTTCAGCCAGAACTACGTGCAGGTGCTGGTCAACGGTGTGCCGACCAACGATCCTGAATCCAACTCCGTCTACTGGTCGAACTGGGGCTCGGTCTCTGCCTCCGCCGCTTCCATTCAGATTCAGCGCGGCGCGGGCTCGTCACTCTACGGCGCAGGTTCATTCGGCGGTTCATTCAACATCGTCACCGCAGACGCCCCTGCCACACCCAGCTACCGCCTCAACCTCGTCATGGGGACTCCGCTGAATTCCATGTACGGGATCGAAGCGAACACCGGACTCATCGGCGACAAGTTTGCCGCGACGGTCCGTCTCGACCGGAAGGTTGCCGAGGGCAGCCGTGTGAGCGGACGCTATGAGGGTGTCAACTACTATACATCGCTTGCCTGGTATATCAATCCGCAGCAAAGCTTGAAGTTCGTCCTTCACGGCGCGCCACAGGAACATGGGTACTCCTGGAGCAACGACGTCAGCTACTTCAAGAAGTACGGTTACAAAGCCAATCCTGCCCCATTCCTTCCGCGGGCCGTCGTAGATGCAATGCCGCCAAACGCGACGAATGGTCTGCCCAACTACGCACTGCTGGATGACAGCCGCGAACTCGTCGACCCGACATTCCTGCACTACCGGTATGACATCAACCCGCTCACGTCCGTGCAGGCCACTGCATTTTATTCCAAAGGCCGCGGGGGCGGGTCCAGCATGAACAGTCTCGGCACCGTCTACCGCCGGAACGCTGACGGCACGATCCTCAGCCTCGTCGGTCCGGAAGGCTATGTGATTGATCCAACAGTGGCACGCAATACGTATCTTGCCAACGCGTATCAACGTATCAGCTATTCGTTCCATCAGCAGGGCGGTATCCTGGCCAGCCTCACCACGAAGCCAACCGACTTTCTGACTGTTACTGCCGGTGGCGAGTTCAGGTCATGGATGGCCGACCACCCCGGGCATTTCACCAACTTGTATGGCAAAACCTCGGTCAACTTCAGCTATGCCCGCCGCGATTCAACGGGCAAGATCATGACCAGCACATTCTCCCGCCGCGTGTATCAGGGTGACCTGGACGGACCTGCAAGCGACGTCGGCAATATCTTCGGCTGGACCATGGCAGAAGCCAAGGATGCGGCCTACTCGACGCAGTACCGGAACTACAGGGGCGAGACACCGCAGTACACCATCTTCCTGCAGGGCAATGCAACGCTCGGGAAGGTCAACTTCATGGGATCCATCCAGTATGTGTGGTACAAGTATCAGCTGAGCGAATTCATGCCGAGCGAGAACGCCATCGGCAAGATGCTGAGCCGTGCGGAAGAGGCGTCTCGCGGCACCCTGAAAGAGGGTCCGACCGGAAACGGGAAATTCCTCATGAAGGACAACGCCGCCACGGCACCCCGGTGGTATGAATTCGACCTGGTCAACGCAGATCGTTCACGTGGATTCATCCAGCCCAAAGGCGGCGTGAATATCAACCTCACCGATAACCTGAACGTGTTTGGCAACTATGCACACGCCGAACGGTTCGTAGACCTCGGTGTGTACTACAATCAGGGACGCGTAGACCCGCTGGTCGAGGACGAAAAATCCGATCAGCTCGAAGCAGGCCTCGGCTGGACCTCGCCGTCACTCAATGCCAAGGTGAATGGATACTGGATGACATGGGCGAACAAGTCCGCCCGTATCACTGACCTCTCCAAGGCAGGCGAGCCGGGGTACGACCGGAACGGTAATCGCTCGGAGCTCGTCGGCAAGTCCATACACCAGGGCATCGAAGCAGAAGCGACACTGAAGCTTGAGGAATATCTCAAGATCAGGGGTCTCGAGCTCACCGGAAGTGTCACCCTGATGGACAATAGGTGGAAGGAAGTCCTGGATAGAGTGAAAAGAGACCCGATCACCGGTGCGCGTCTGGCATTCAACGCAGCCGCCTTGAACGACCAGGGCAAAGTGGACACGCTCTTCTTTGATGAACTCACGGACACTCCGGTTGCCAGCGGCCCGCAGACGATGGTGACGGTCGGTTTGAACTACCGGATTCCGTCCTTCTTCTTCGGCGTGAATGTCGCCTACTGTGCGCGCATAGTCGCCCTCGATGGCGCTTCCTACATGGCCACCGACGGTGGATGGGCATTCGTGAACGGGAAGCGCATTTTCGACCCGAAGTTCGATACCAAGCTGCCGGCATTTACGGTGGTGAATCTTAACATGGGCACCAGCTTTGATCTGCTTGGATTGCAGACCATGGCCTCGGTGCAGATCCTCAACGCTCTGGATACTGAGTTCTTTGCGGATGCCGATCGCAGCGGCGTCATTCCGGGCATCGGCAGAGCGGTTCGGCTCAACCTGAGCGCCGGATTCTGACAGCCGGTTGACCGGTCGCTCCAGTGATCACGGAGCTTCATCGTTCCGGGGTCCGGAGGGCTGCAACCGGTTTCGCAACCATCACTACAGAGTTTCGTAGTGACGCAAGACATATGCAGTAAGCAGCACACAGAGCGGCGGGTTCGGCAACGGATCCGCCGCTTGTGTTTCTCCGGCACCGTCCCATTGATGCGCCGGAAAGAGAACGCCCCGGGCGCGCATTGTTCAACACTGTGCTGACATTCGGGTGTTGCCATGCTGGTCCGGAGTGATTGCTTTTGGAGGGATTTATGGCGAAATTTGGTCACCATACCTGTTCATTCCAGCATGCAGCACAATGACCGTCTACCCCTCACATTGAAGAGAGGTTCCCATGCATAAGAAACTGTTCATTCCGGGTCCAACAGAAGTCGCTCCGGATGTCCTGCAGAAGATGGCCACGCCCATGATCGGCCACCGTTCCAAGGACGCCTCCGCACTTCAGCGCGAGATAAGCGAGAAGATGCGCAAGGTCTTCCACACCACCAATCCGATCCTCCTTTCCACATCATCGGGATCCGGCCTGATGGAAGGCTCCATCCGGTCCCTCACGGCAAAACGCGCTGTCGTATTTTCCGTGGGCGCATTTGGCAACCGGTGGTTCAAAATGGCCGAGGCCAACAACGTCTCCGCCGACAAGGTGGAATCCGAATGGGGCAAACCGACAACCCCGGAAATGGTGGACAAGGCCCTTGCCACCGGAAAATATGACGTCTTCACCGTCACACACAACGAGACCTCCACGGGGATCATGAACCCGGTCGAGGAGATTGCCGAAGTGCGGAAAAAGTATCCGGAAGTGCTCTGGCTGGTCGACTCGGTCAGCTCCATGGCCGGCGCAAAGATCGAAGTGGACAAGCTCGGGATCGACGTCTGCATCACATCCACCCAGAAGGCACTTGCCCTCCCTCCCGGCATGGCAATTTGCTCCGTCACGCCACGCGCACTGGAACACGGCAAGCAGGTCAAACACCGCGGGTGGTATCTCGACATTCTCGAAATCTACAAGTACATCGAAACAAAAGACTATCAGTACTCGGCAACCCCGTCGCTCTCGCACATGTTCGCCCTGAACTATCAGCTCGACCGTATTCTTGCTGAGGGACTGGAGAACCGGTACGCCCGTCACAAGGCAATGGCGGAGTACACCCGTGCATGGGCGAAGAACAACTTCGCACTCTATCCGGAAGAGAAGTACGCATCCGTCACGCTGACCACCATCACCAACACCCGCAACATCTCGGTGAAGGCGCTCAACGACGGACTTGCGAAGGTCGGTATGCAGATCTCCAACGGGTATGGCGACCTGAAGGAGAAGACGTTCCGGATCGCCCATATGGGCGAGTTGACCATGACGGACGTGAAGGAGGTTATCGCAGCGATTGAGAAGATACTTCCGACGCTGGGCTGACGCCCACCGGTACGTTTTACGCTGAACAGCATGGAGAGAGGAGAAGGACGCATGCGTCTTTTCTTCTCTCTCCTTCTGTAAGATCCAT
>JAGDMK010000366.1 GCA_017860635.1 Bacteroidota bacterium | reverse complement strand
AGGATGAAGCCGAAGAGAATCAACGTGGTCTCCTTGAGGAGCGAGAGACCTCGTGCGAGCGGGAATCCCTGCTGTTGCTTGGGGGCGGGAAAGCGGATGGCCAGGAAGAGGACTGCTACGACAATAACCACGGCGCCGATCCATGCGATGATCGTTTCCTGCGGGTACATCCTCGAAAGGATTCCCAGCACAGCCGGCATGCCGAGGGCACCGACGCCGAAGAAGACGCCCAACAGGCTCAGACTGGCGCCGCGCGTGCCTTCACTGATGTCAGCAACCAGCGCGTTCGTGGCACCATTCAGCGCGCCTCCTCCAAGCCCGATGATGAACACGGCCGCCTGGACGACCAGAACGCTCTCCGCTGAGGCGATAAGCTCAAGACCGAGTGCCACGAGGAGCGTGCTCACAGACAGCAGCACCCTGTAACCGTATCGATCCACCACCGGTCCAAAGACCACAGAGCCTGCGAGGATGCCAAAGGGAAGAAGCGATGCGAGCGACCCCGCCGTCACTTCGCTGAGTCCGAATTTCGCGGTCAGCGCCGGGAGCAGAGACCCGAGTGAGATCATCCCGAGTCCGAACAGAAACATGCCGGCACACGCGGCGGGAAAGAGAAATCGACGGCTCTTCATGCACACTCCTTTCAACGCTCGCCTTCGAGGGTCCGCAGGGCGAGAAACGCAGCGCCGTACAGACCTGCGTCGCCGCCCAGGCGCGATCCTTCGAGAGTCACATGGGTGATGCTGATCGGCTGAGCCCACTTGCGCGCCTCGTGCATGATCGCATCGAGGTAGCGCAGCGCAGGACCGAAGACACCGCCGCCAAAAATGATCTTCTCCGGGTTGAAAAGGCTGACGAGATTAGCCGTCGCCATCCCCCAGAATTCGATGCCTTCCGCAACGACACGCCCTGCGAGCGGATCACCGGCATCAGCTGCCTCAAACACATCCCGCGCAGTGATCCCTGCAGGGATCCGTGAGCTGAGTGCTCCAAGGCCGGCATCGGTGTCCGGCAAATACTCTTGCGCAACTTTCGCCAGACCCTCACCGGACGCATGATATTCAAAGCAACCGCATGCTACGTACTTCTGCTCGAACGGTCTGTCAAGAGCCAGCCATCCGATCGCTCCTGCGATGTCATGTGCACCGCGGAGGATTCGTCCGTCGACCAGGATACCGGCTCCAATTCCCGTACCGACAGCGAGGAAGATGGCGTCCCTGCACCCCTGTGCTGCTCCTTGCCAGACCTCACCCAGTATGGAGCATGCTCTGTCGCTGTCGATGCTGATGCGGGTATGCGGGGACGGGAATGCGGACCGCAGGACATCCATCAGAGGGTAGTCATCCCAACCGGGGATGTTGGGTGCCCAGACTCTGCCTGTGGCGGCATAGCTGATGCCCGGAACGCAGATGCCAATGGCATCGATCTGGTCTCCATCCGTTTCCGCGATGACACGGAGGCCGTGAACGGTCTGCGCGATAAGGCGCCCCACATCGTCTCCCTCCCGCTTTTCGAGAAGCGTGGTCTGCCTGTGCGCTGCTGTGCCGGCCTGATCGAAGAGTGCGGAGGCTATCTTTGTCCCGCCCAGATCGACTGCAATCACGGCCATAGAGAGGATCCCCCGCGGAGATGATGGATTATTGTACACCAAAGAATGTGAGGAAGCAAGACGGGCTCACGGGACTAATATCCGTGGAGTCGAAGATGGTGAATGGGAGGTCGGGATCAAGAGTCCATGGATCAATCCGCGTAAACCGTTGACACTTTCGGAGGAAAAGCGTAAATTAGGTTCGCTTTACGAATTGCCCCGTCGTCTAATGGCAAGACAGCAGACTCTGGATCTGCTTATCGAGGTTCGAATCCTTGCGGGGCAGCGCACTTCTGGCCTTATCGTCTAACGGTCTAGGACGCGGCCCTCTCAAGGCCGAAATACGGGTTCGATTCCCGTTAAGGCTACTCTCTCCTGTGTGTTTTCCACTGTGTGATCGGCCTTGTGCGCACGCCGTATTCCCCCCTTTGTGCAGTCCCTCGATATCGTCATCAGCCTGGACGGTCTCCGGTTGTACGGCCCGTCGCCTGGATCATCAGCCGGAGTGGCCTCCCCCCGGATGGTCCTTACGATAGTGGAGGAGGATCCGGTCGATCACCCAGTTGGTGCGCGCCGCACTCACGCCGGTGCTCGGGCAGACGCCGCGCCCGAGTAACGCCTCCACTACAGATGTGACGAGAGGCTCATGAATGTGAGCCGGGTATTCATCCCTGAACTCGAGACGTTCGGTTCCCCGCATCAGGACCACTGGATCCTTCGCGAACGTCGAGAACGTCAGCACCCCCTTGTTGCCGACGATGTGAACGGAATCTTCGTGCGATGGTTCCGGCGCATCAAAACACCAGAGTCCTGTACCGCACACTCCTGATGCGAATGCAAAATCCGCCGCCACCACGTCTTCAGCGGGATAGCGCCCCGCACGATTTGCTGCATTCCCATGCGCCGACACTACAGGTCCGAACAGAAAATCCAGAAAATCGAACTGATGTGATGCGAGATCCACAAAGTACCCTCCCCCGCTGATCTCGGGCCGGACGCGCCACCGGAGGGTGCCGGTTTTCAGATCATCAGGGTATGGTGGCTGGAGGAGACGGAGAGTGACGCATCGCACGTCTCCAATGGCACCCTCTTCCATGAGTGCCTTGATCCGCAGAAACGCGGGCAGAGCGCGGCGGTAGTACGCCACATAAAGCGGCACCCGGGCTTCTTCGCAC
>JAGDMK010000159.1 GCA_017860635.1 Bacteroidota bacterium | reverse complement strand
CAATTGCCGGACCTCCCCCTCCTTGCTCACGCCGGGGAGTTCCACGTTGATGCGTGTTCCGCCGAGCTTCTGGATGGACGGCTCGGAGACGCCGTACTGATCGACGCGGTTGCCGACGATTTCGATCGCTCTGTCGATGGCCTTTTTCGATTCGTTCTCGAGGTCTGCGGTCACCCTGTCATTGTCATCCCGCAGGTTTCCATAGTACCTGCTCATGCGGATCTGACGCTCCTCGAACTTGCGGCGCATGATGATGACGGGCGATTCGTCGGACAGTTTGGCTTCCTCGCGCACTTCCTTGACAATCTGCGTGAAGACGTCATCCTTGTTCTTGGCCAGGTCTTCGATCAGTTTCAGGACATTCACTTCGAGGACCACACGCATGCCCCCCTGAAGGTCCAGGCCAAGCTTAATCCGTTTTGAGCGGTTCTCGCGTATCTCCGCCTCATTCTGCTCAATGAACTGGACGCTGTCTGCACCGCGCAGCTGTGAGGCCTGCCGGTGCAGGTCATAATCCCTGTATGTCGGGTACAAGAAATACAGGGAGAGGCCGACGGCCGCGAGAATGATGATCAGTTTTGTTCTGTACTTATGCACTGCAAACCTCCGGGGTCGAGCATTCGGGGACTTGAAGAGAAGCTCATAAATATACGTCCAACCCGCCGAAAAGTCAATATAAAATCATTGCTTTTCCTGCCGATATGGCGTATATTTTGGTTCATATCACTCCAAAACTCGTTTCAAGGAGGTCGTTTCTCCCTATGCCTATCATGACACGCATGCGTGACAGCATGCCCATTATCCTCTTCGGACTCCTGATCGCATTTCTCATCACCATCATCTTCGAGTGGGGTATGGACTACCTCGGGATGAGGGGTGGTCAGTCGGATGTTATCGGAACCATCAACGGCATCAATATCTCGTACCAGGATTTCAGCAACCTGGTGAAGTCATATGCGGACAATCAGAAAGCGCAGAGCGGCAAGGAACCCGATGAGAACCAGCTGACGCAGATCCGGGAACAGGTCTGGGACAATCTTGTCACGCAGCAACTAGTCGAGGAGGAAGTCCACCGCCTGGGAATCACCGTGACCGACCAGGAACTAGTCGACTGGGTGCGCGGGGAGAATCCGCCTGAGGATCTGCGGCGCAACTTCGTCGACTCTGCCGGGCAGTTCCGGCGCGACATGTACGAACAGTTTCTCAGCAGCCCCAATCAGTTCATCCGGGACCCCGAAGGGCGGGATCCCGAATTCGGCTCGAAATGGCTCAAGCAGTATGAGGCCAGCCTGCGCCAGCGCCGTCTGCAGGAAAAACTCCAGAGCATCATTCTCGCCTCCGTGCGCGTGACCGACGGGGAAATCCGGCAACGCTACCTCGATCAGAGCCAGCTGTACTCGGCTCTCTATGCCCCGTTCGATGCTGCGCAGCTGGTGCAGGACCAGGACGTGCAGGTCACCGATACCGACATCAAGACGTACTACGACGAAAACCTGGATCAGTACAAGGTCGAGGCGACGCGCAAGCTGCAGTACGTGCTCTTCCTGGAGAAAGCGTCGTCCAGCGATTCCCTCATGCGGAAAAAGGACATCGAGGAAGCCGCGCAGAAGGCACGTGCGGGCGCCGATTTCATCCAGCTGGTCTATTCCTACTCCGACAAACCGGACAGCGGGGCGTATTTCCGGCATGGAGAACTCAGCCCATCGCTCGAAGCACCCGTGTTCGCCGCCGCAACCGGAAGCGTAGTCGGTCCGATCGAAGATCAGGACGGACTGCATCTGCTGAAGGTTCTTGAGCAACGGACAGGCAAAGAGACCTATGTCCACGCCAGCCATATCCTCCTCCCGCTCGAAGGAGGAGAAGACACCGCGGCAACGCGTGCGCTCGCAAAGACGATCATCCGTGATGCAACTGCGGGAAAAGACTTCGCTGCCCTGGCCCGGCAATACTCCAAGGATCTTGGCTCGGCCCAGCGGGGAGGTGACCTCGGGTGGTTTGGCAAGAACCGCATGGTGCCGGAATTTGAGAAGGCAGCATTTGCTGCAAAGCCCGGGCAGATTGTAGGACCCATCCGTTCTCCATATGGCCTGCACATTATCAAAGTGCACGGCCGCGATTCGCGGGAACTTAAACTGGCTCACATCTCCATCAAGATCGATGCAAGCAACCAGACCAGAACCGAGTTGTATGACCGCGCGCGCGACTTTGCGTACAATGCACGGGAAACCGATTTCACCCGCGAATCGCAGCAAATGGCCTTCGAAGTGAAAGAGGCACAGATTCAGGAAAAGGCGGCGGTGATTCCCGGCGTGGGCATGCACCAGGGAGTGTCGCGATGGGCTTTCGGCGAATCGATCGGCGCAGTCAGCGAACCGTACAGCGTCCAGGGCGGCTATGCCGTCTTCCATCTTGTCGAAATCAAAGATGCGGGCGTGCGGCCGCTCGACGAAGTCAAAGAGAATATCCGGCCTCTCGCCGTTCGGCAGAAAAAGATTGAAAAGGTGACCGCGCTCGCGGCAGATCTCCGGTCAAAGCTCGCACAGGGTGACAGTCTGGCCAGGGTGCATGCACTCAATCCCGCCATCAGCGTTCAGGAACTTCCCGCATTCACCCTTGGGGGAAACATCCCCGGCATAGGACGTGATGCGGCTTTTATAGGTACCGTGGCAGGACTGCAGGCCGGGCAGATTTCGCCTGCTGTAAAAAATCAGCGGGGGGCGTTTCTGGTGCAGCTGCTCTCCGTCTCGCCGTTCGATTCAACGGGATTTTCATCACAACGTGACATGCTGAAATCACGTCTTGTCCAGGAGAAGCGGAACCGTTTTCTCACGGACTGGCTGAGCATGCTGAAAGAGAAGGCAGACATCGAAGACCGGCGGGACATGTTCTTCCGCTGAGAACTGATGTCCGGGAAGGGTGAGATGAAACGCACCGTCTGTTCACTGATCCTGACAGCACTCCTCTGCTCCTGCCCGCTCGTTCATGGAGCGGCGCAGGAGCCTTTGTTTTCCGTGGTTGCCAAAGCGAACCTGACCACCGCGGCACGCCTCTTCCTGAACCCCAATGCCAGCGATCCCTATGCACGTGCCCAGTCGGTCTCATTCACGGACTTCTTCGGGTACGGGGCCGAAATCCGATACCACATACCGGGCACAACTCTTGCCGTGGGAGTTTCGGCGGACTACATCGTCAGCAGTGACACGCGGACCATTACCGCGGCGGCGCAGCGTCCCGTCCCGGCTGAGGATGGATACCGGGTCATTCCGGTGGAACTGACCGGATATTTCCGCATCCCGATCATCGAGGGAAGATTTGGCGTGTATATGGGCGGCGGACTGGGAGTCTACTTCGGGGAACGAGAGTACAGCGTAGCGGGCCTGTCTGCGCCCACAACAGAGAGGCATCCCGGTTTTGGCATCCATGTGCTGGGCGGTGTCCAGTACCAGGTCACCGAGTGGTTCGCCCTTTCGGCAGAGATGAAGTTTCGCGACGCGCAGTTCGAAGCGACAAATTCGTTCGCAGTTCCGTCCGTGCGGTACCGCGATATCCTTGTCACCCTTCCCCAGAAGCCGTTTGAATCTTCCATTCAAACGGATGGCATGGTGCTTCAACTTGGGGCTGCATACAGCTTCTGACGATATCCCGCCCGATATCCTTGCCCGCTTTGATGTGGAAATCCAAGAACATCAGGTTGGCAAGCACACATTCCGCATGCTTGCAGTCCGCAACCCTGACACGCTCCTTGAGGCAGTCACGCCGGCGGAGTTTGTCGTGGATGAACGGCTGCCATACTGGGCAGAACTCTGGACTTCTTCCATAGCCCTGGCGGCACACTGCCTGGAGCAGACCGGATTGAACGGCAAGCGTGTGCTCGACCTCGGCTGTGGCCTCGGTCTCACAGGCATCTCCGCTGCACGCGGAGGAGCCAGCGTCGTGTTCGCAGACTATGAAGAGGATGCGCTGCGCTTTGCACGGGCAAATGCACGCATAAACCTTGGCGCCGCCGACGTCGCACGGTGCGAGTTCCGTCTTGTGGACTGGCGCGAGCTCGGCGCACTGGAGGCGTTTGATGTCGTCCTCGGAGCCGATATCATTTACGAACGATGCCACTTCGCCCCGCTCCTCCAAAGCCTGCATGCCACCGTCGGACACGGCGGAGAAGCATGGCTGGCGGAGCCAGACCGTGTGCTGGGGAGTGATTTCTTCGCGTTTGCGCGTGCCGATGGATGGTCAGTGGATATCAGGGAGAAATCTGTGGATCGAAGAGGCCGCACCAGCCGCGTGCGTATTGCCGTGATCCGCAATGGAGTCCGGCCATGATTGACGATCTCCGTGAACGCAAGGCCAGGATTTTCCTGACGGGCTTCATGGGAAGCGGAAAGAGCACGGTCGGTCCGATTCTCGCAAACAGCATCGGCTACACGTTCGTGGATCTGGATCGTGAGATCGAACGGACATCCCAGAAGACGGTGAGGCAGATCTTCAGGGAGGATGGCGAGAAGCACTTCCGCGCCAGAGAACGTGCCGTACTGGAGGAACTGGCCGGACGCGACAAGCTGGTTGTTGCGCTTGGTGGTGGGACACTCGTCGAGCCAGACGTGTTTGCCTTCGTGAGACGGTCCGGCATCCTCGTGTACCTCAAGGTACCGCCGGAAGAACTGTTCAAACGGCTCCATCACAAAACGGACAGGCCTCTGCTGACAGATGCCGAAGGAAACCGTCTGCCGGAACCACAGCTCCGGGAGCGGTTGATGAATCTGCACGCGCAACGCGAACCGCTCTACGCGCAGGCGGATATCATCGTGCTCGCTGATGAACAGAGGCTGGGGCTGACGGTGGACCACCTTGTGCGAATGCTGATGCCGGCTCTCCGGTAGACCGTCACTCCAGGCGGCTCACGGTTCCGGAGATCCGGCGGTGAAGCAACACACCTTGCTGCTGTGTACACTGCCTGATCGTACCCACGAGGGGCCCTCTATAATAGAGGTCACCTTGCGTCTGGCGGGAGGCCTTTCTATATTGACATGGAGATCTATGACTACTTTTACACCGGATCACCTGGACTTTCTGCTGGGGAAATTTGCCGGCAAACGGATCGCCGTGATTGGCGATCTGATGGTAGACCGCTACTACTGGGGGACGGTGCGCCGTGTATCGCCGGAAGCTCCTGTCCCGGTTGTCGAGGTGGAGTCGGAGCAGGTGCGTCTCGGCGGTGCGGCCAATGTGGCCCATAACATCCGGTCGCTGGGCGGCGAGCCTCTGCTCATCGGTCTGGCCGGCACGGATCATCCCGGGGAGGTGTTACTGGACCTGGTCCGTGATCAGGGTTTCCCGGCACACGGGATCGTCCGGGACCCATCCCGGCCCACAACGATCAAGACCAGAGTTATCGCCCAGAGCCAGCACGTTGTCCGCATAGATAACGAATCCAAACAGACATGCCCGCCGGCGCTTGTGGCGAAGATGCTGGATGTGGTTCGCGCAGAGGTGCCGTCGCTGTCCGGGATCATCATCGAGGACTACAACAAGGGCGTCATTACCAGGGAGCTGATTCATGAAGTCGTGGCTCTTGCCCGTGCGCGGAACGTTATCATTACGGTAGACCCGAAATTCGACAATTTCCTTGAGTTCAAACACGTCACGGTCTTCAAGCCCAACCGCCGTGAAGCCGAAGAAGTGCTGGGGGGACGGTTGAAGACCGACGACGACGTCGAGCGGGCCGGCAAGAAGCTTGTTGAGCTTCTGCAGGCGGAGAATATCCTGCTCACGCGCGGCGAAAACGGCATGTCGCTGGTCCAGGCCGACGGGAGCGTGATGCACATTGGAACCGTGGCGGACAACGTGCAGGATGTCTCCGGTGCCGGAGATACGGTGATCGCGACACTGACCATGGCACTTGCAAGCGGGGCCTCGATCCGTGAAGCCTGCACGCTTGCCAACTGTGCCGGCGGTGTTGTGGTTGGTGCGGTGGGGATCGTGCCCATTCACACCGATGAACTGCGCGCAGCGGCGCTGCGCCACACAGAAACAACGGAGGTTCGTTAATGGGATGTGTTCTCTCACTCCCCGCAATGGTGCGCGAGCGGCGGAAGCTCAAACGGCTCGGCAAACGTGTCGTATTCACAAACGGCACATTTGATATTCTCCATCGTGGCCACGTCACGTACCTGCAGGCAGCCCGCCGCCTCGGTGACGTGCTGGTTGTGGGTTTGAACACCGATGATTCCATCCGGCGTATCAAGGGACCCCAACGCCCGATCAACCCCAACCGGGACCGGGCCGGTGTGCTTGCCGCGCTCGGATGCGTTGACTATGTGGTGTTCTTCGGTGATGATACGCCTGCCCGTCTGATTCAGGCTCTGCTGCCGGATGTGCTGGTCAAGGGGGCTGATTGGAAGAAGGGAGCAATCGTTGGTGGTGATGTGGTCGAGGCCAATGGAGGGAACGTACGCCGCATCCGCCTGGTACAGGGACGGTCAACAACGAACGTCATCCAGCGTATTCTCGATGTCTATTGTCCGTCACAGTCGGAACCGTCACGCAGGCGCTGAGCCATGAAAGTGCTCAAGCTCATCCTGCGCATCATCCTGTATGTCACAGGAGGAGTGATGGTTCTCCTCCTGCTGCTCGGGAGTATGACGCAGACGCAGTTCTTCCGCGACCGTCTGCGTGCCTTCGCGCTTGCAGAACTCGACAGCCTGCTTGTTGCCGACGTGACCATGGGGGATCTCCATGGAAACCTTGTGACCGGATTTTCTGTGGACGGGTTCACTCTTTCGCTTGACGGTGATACCCTGCTGAGCGCGTCACAAGTGGGTGTGCGCTACGATCTCTTTGAAATCCCCGGCAGAACCATTTCTCTCCACACTGTGGTCCTAGACCATCCCACTATACACCTGCTCCGCTCACGGTCAGGCGTCTGGAACATCGAACGGATTGCCGAACCTGCTCCTGCCGATACAACACCGTCGCGATTCGACTGGGCTATCCAGCTGCGCAGGCTGGACATACGCCAGGGAGTTGTCACGCTTGTCGATTCCACGGCGCTGGATGAGCCGCGGGATCCGGAATGGCCGCGTGATGCGTTGAACTATGACCACCTTACGCTCCGGGAGTTCACGCTCGGTCTCTCCTTCTCCATGCGTGACGATGTGTACCGCGCAGGAATCACACGCCTCGGTTTCGCCGTCGAGGGCAGTCCTCTGCGTGTCAAACAGATTTCGGGAGATTTCCATGTTTCTCCGTCGCAGGCCAGCGTCACGGATATGCGCATCCTGACTGACAGTTCACACGTCCTGCTGTCGGCGATGGTGGACAAGGTCGATCTCTTTGGAGGGATCACCCTGGAAGGGTTGCGGACCTGCTCCACATCGGTTGATCTCTCGGTTGATCCGGTGAACTTCCATGAGCTTGGCCTCATCATACCGCCGATTCACTTTCTGAACGGGGATATCGAGGGGATGCTTCAGGCCGCCGGGCCCTTCGGTGCGCTTCCCATACAGGCGCTTGACCTCCGGTTGGGAGACAGCCGGATTCTGCTCAGCGGCACTGTGTCGAATCTCCATGATCCCGGAAACCTTGCTCTGGATGTCCATATGAAGGAAAGCCGGATCGCTCCCGGGGATCCGCT
>JAGDMK010000365.1 GCA_017860635.1 Bacteroidota bacterium | reverse complement strand
ACGGAGTGCGGGTCGAGGAATTTGTAGACCACAGGAGTGGAATTGACGTTGACGATCGCGACGTCCTTCCCCCGATCGGACAGCCACGCGGCGAGCGCGAGTTCCGAGCCGATGGCGTCGCCGTCAGGGTTGACGTGTGTGGTCAGCACGAAGCGGCGGTGTGCGAGCAGTCTACTGGATCACCCAGGTCTCGTCGCCGTCCAGCAGCTTCTGCAGGTCGCCTTCCCCCCGCTTGCTCTTTGCCCTGGCAATCTGCTCCTGCATCATCTCCTCGTACGTCGGCCGCGTGAGCGCCATGAAAACACCCATCGGCCGGGGGAGATCGGGATTGTGGATCATGTTCGCCAGTATGAATGCCAGCGTCGAGTCCTGCTCGTTGTGCACCAGCAGATCATTGACGGAATGCGATCCCTCTTTGATGTTGACAACCTCAGGTGTGAAGCCGTTGAGGCGGATTCCCTTTTCGCCGGACTTGCCGAACACCAGCGGCTTCCCATGTTCGAGATAGACGACGTGGTCGTCACGTGTATCCTTCTCGGTGAACAGCGAGAACGCGCCGTCGTTGAAGACGTTGCAGTTCTGATAGATCTCGACGAACGCGGAACCGTGATGGTATTCAGCCCGCCGGACCATATCCTGGAGGTGCTTCGGATCACGGTCCATAGCCCTTGCCACCATTGTCGCACCTGCGCCCAGGGCAAGAGACACCGGGATGAACGGGGGGTCGATCACTCCCATAGGCGTGGATTTTGTGATCTGACCCATCTGCGAGGTGGGGGAGTACTGTCCCTTTGTCAGACCATAGATCTGGTTGTTGAACAGGAGGACTTTGATGTTCATGTTCCGGCGGAGCATGTGGATCATGTGATTTCCGCCGATACTGAGTCCGTCTCCGTCACCGGTTGCGACCCAGACATCCAGTTTCGGGTTCGTCATCTTGACGCCTGAGGCAATTGCCATGGCGCGTCCATGGATCCCGTGGAGCCCGTAGATATCCATATAGTACGGGAACCGGCTGGAGCATCCGATGCCGGAGACTGCCACGAAGTCCTCTTTCTTGTGCGGGAATTCCGGGAAGACCCGCTGCACCTGGGCGAGGATGGAGTAGTCTCCGCAACCCGGGCACCAGCGCACGTCCTGGTCCGACTGGAAATCCTTGATTGTCAGTTTCGCCGCTGTTGTCAAGGTCGTATCAGCCATTGTTCCCTCCGAGGATTTCGTCGATCCTGTTCTCGATCTCTTCTGCACGCAGAGGCAGGCCCTTGATGACATTGAAGCCCAGGGCCGGGACGAGGTACTGGGAGCGGATCAGCTTGATGAGCTGGCCGTTGTTGATTTCGGGGATCAGGACGTGTTTGTAGCGGGAGAGGACCGCGCCGAGATTCCGGGGAAACGGATGGAGATACCGGAGGTGTGCGTGGGACACCGAAAGTCCGCGTCCGCGAGCCTCCGTCACTGCGCTCTTGATTGCTCCGTATGTGCTTCCCCAACCCAGGACCAACAGATCACCCTGCGGGTCGCCTTCCACCGTTTGTTCCGGGATATCATTCGCGATGCCGTCAATCTTCCGGGCCCGCTCCCTGATCATGAAATCATGATTGTCCGGATCGTACGAAATGTCTCCGGTGATGTTGGCTTTCTCGAGTCCGCCGATGCGGTGCTCGAGGCCGGGAGTCCCCGGGATGGCCCACGGGCGTGCGTGCGTTTTTTCGTCCCGACCATACGGTTGGAACGTCTTCGGATCTTTGGCGAACGTGACCGGAATTTCCTGCAATTCGCTCACCTGGGGAATCCGCCACGGTTCCGCACCGTTTCCCAGATAGCCGTCCGTCAGGCAGATCACCGGTGTCATGAACTTCACGGCGAGCCGTGCCGCTTCGTACGCCGTGGAAAAGCAATCGGCGGGTGTCGATGCGGCAATCACGCAGATGGGGGCTTCGCCATTCCGCCCGACGACGGCCTGCAGAAGATCGGCCTGTTCGGTTTTAGTGGGGAGACCCGTGCTGGGGCCGCCGCGCTGAACGTCCACGATGACCAGGGGCAGTTCGAGTATCACTGCGAGCCCCATGGCCTCGGTCTTCAGCGCGAGCCCGGGCCCGCTCGTCGTGGTTGCGGCAAGTGCGCCTGCATACGATGCTCCGATGGCGGAACAGATTGCCGCGATTTCGTCTTCCGCCTGGAACGTCTTGACGCCGTACTCTTTATATTTAGAGAGTTCGTGCAGGATATCGCTGGCAGGAGTGATGGGATAGCTGCCGAGAAAGAGCTGGAGATTGGCCTTGCGCGCAGCAGCGACGAGACCGAGCGCAGTCGCCACATTGCCCATGATATTCCGGTACCTGCCCGGTGAAAGCTGGGCGGGCTTGACATCATAGCGTGTGGTGAACACTTCCGTGGTATCGCCGAAGTTGTACCCGGCTTTCAACACCCTGATGTTCGCTTCCACAAGGTCCGCATCTTTGGACCCGAACTTCTCTTTGATGAACCGGACCGACTGATCGATCGGACGGTTGTACATCCAGTACATCAGTCCGAGCGCAAAGAAGTTCTTGGTCTTGTCCACCATGCGGGTGGTGAGGTTCATGTCCTCCAGGACGTGGGCCGTGAGCGTATTGATTGCCACACGGTTGACCTGAAATTTGGCCAGGGAGCCGTCCTCGAGGGGATTGCTCGTGAGGTGGGCGAGTTTCAGGTTCTTGTCGTTGAATGCATCTTCATTGACAATCACCATCCCTCCCTCCCGGAGGAGTTTCAGGTTGGTCACGAGTGCCGCCGGATTCATCGCCACAAGGACGTCACACTGGTCCCCCGGCGTATGGATGTCGACGCTGCCGAACTTGATCTGAAATCCGCTCACGCCGTATTGTGTACCCGCGGGGGCCCGGATTTCGGCGGGATAGTCCGGAAGCGTGCTCAGATCAGCGCCGAGTGCAGCGACGGTATTTGT
>JAGDMK010000364.1 GCA_017860635.1 Bacteroidota bacterium | reverse complement strand
CACCAGGATCCGCGCGGGGTGATTGCCTCCTGGTATGCGCCACAGACTCTGGAACCCGCGCCTGAGTTCCGTGACGAGAATGCCGAGACTGCAGGAGCCGCACTCTTCCTTGCAGAGTACTCGCGCAGGACCGGCGATGCGGCTGCACTTGATGCGGCCAGGCGGGCAATGAACTACATCTACACGGAAATCGAGCCTGAGCGTAAATGGTTTGACTTTGAGACTTTTTTCTCCTGCTCGCGTAAACCGCTCGGTTTTTTTGACGCGTACACAGGCCAGCACCCCCAGAACACACTTTCCATGCATCAGGCTGCCGAGGCATCCCTCTCGTTGTATGAGCTGACACATGATTCGCTCTATCTGAGAAGGGGGGAAGCCATTCTGGATTACCTGAGCCTGTATCAGCAGGTGTGGAGTCCGCGCTGGCTTTCCTGCGAGTTGTTCGGGGGGTTCGGCGTGCAGAACACCGATGGCGAATGGAGTGATTCGAGGCAGGGATACTTTGCCGTGACGTATGCGAGGTACTTTGGTGCGACAGGAAGGCGGGAATACCTTGAACGCGGTGTCGCAGCCCTCAGGGCGATGTTTTCGTTGTTCGAATCTCCCACCTCACCCCGGACTGCGGAGAACTACGCACATGCTTCCGAAGACAAGCTTGCCGGCGTGACGGGGCTCCACTGGGGAACGGGAAGCTCCGTGGTGTCCATTCATCTGATCGCGGCAGAATACGGTGATGCGTATGTCGATTGTGCGGGCAGGTGGGGAACCGGCATCGATGGTTGCCGCGTCACGGATGTCCAGGTCGCGCGCGACACAATCCAGGTCGGACTCATTGATGCCGTGGCCACCCATCGCACCATCCGGCTCGTCTTCGGCAATGTGCAACAGGACGCCGCCACCGTTGTCCTCAATAACAGCGTACTTGGCCGGTTCGATGCTGCAACACTGAAGCGGGGAATCCATGCGGAGCTCTAGAGTCATTCTTCTACTGCTGATGTTCGGAGCACTTGCCGGAGTAGCACTTGTCGGAGAAGCTCTTGTCGCCCAGGAGACTCTCTATATGTCCGTTCTCAGCTCCCGCAGGCATGCCTGGGGAAGAAATGACAACCCGGTCATCGGCCTCTTCGTGAGCACGGACGCGGGGAAGACGTGGCAACACAACGGATGGCGCGAGTACATCCGGATGTTCTACACCGAGGCTGGTCCGGACGGGACTCTCTGGTCTGCTTGCGGAAATGGCGTGCTCCGGTCGACGGACAGGGGCGGCTCATGGCGGATTACGACGGGGTGGGAGGTGACAGAAGTGCTGAAGCTCGAGGTCGACCCGCGCAATCCGTCACGGGTCGCTGCAGCTACGGCCTATGGCCCCATCATCACAACCGATTTGGGCGGACGGTGGACGTTTCTGCGGGAAGGGCTCCCCCGGGCATTCTGTAGTGATATCTGCATCGACCGTACAGACGGGGCGCTGCTTGCAGCAACGGAAAGAGGAGTGTTCCGCCGTGCTGCAGCAGACTCCCTGTGGCATCCGACGTCGCTCAGGGACAAAGACATCAGAGTCCTCGCGCGGCACCCCCTGCAGCCAGATGTCGTTCTGGCAGGGACAGAGGAGGATGGTGTCTGGAGATCCACCGATCGCGGAATGACCTGGAGCCCGACAAGCGCAGGTCTGAACCATCCAACAGTGTACGCAATTGCCTTTGCGCCAGGTTCACGAGGTGCGGTGTATCTCGGCACGCACGGCGGCGGGGTGTACAGATCGGACGACGGCGGAACCACCTGGAAGCAGAAGAGCGCCGGATTGTCCCCGCTCGACATCCACTCGATCGTGGTGCCGCCGTCCCGGCCATCCACTGTTTTTGCAGGCACACTGAACGGTGGCCTCTTCGAGAGCCGGGATCGCGGGGAGACCTGGTTGTTTAACAGTCAGCCTGATGCACAGGTGTGGGGTTTGACAGTCGGGACAGGCGCTGGTGCAGGCTACTAACGCTGCAACCGGGAGTCGGCATGGGCACCCTGTTGACAGAAGCGAAACGGGACGCACTGAACGACCGGTGTTTGCTTGGCAAGTATGACCGCACCGGACGATTGAGAAGTACAACGGTGTCGATGGGACCGCGCGTGTTCCGCGTGAGCGCACTCCCAACGTCCCGCTCCGCGGATGGACCACCGCCGCCGTTGCGGTGCTCGGCCATCGCCAGTTCCATGAACCTGCATTGATTCGAGGCCTGAACGTCTCATGATGAACCGCTGGTGCGTGATAGCCGGATTGATGATTGCTCTGATGCCGCGACCGTGCAACGGTGCACCCGCCGGTGACTTCGAGTCCCGCCGGGCGCGGCTGCTGGAGGTTGCAGCCGGCGAATCCGAATACAACATGATGACTATCCTTGCCAGACTCTCCACGGGCAGGGATCTTCCGCGTGCGTTCACGATGCTCGACTCCATGACGCACGATCGTGCCATGGGCGGGATGTTCTACGCGTACACCCTCATCGGCACCTATCTTCACGCCCGTGATGTTCTGCCCGATTCGCTCCGCCGGAAGATCCGGGAGGCATTTCGTCTGCGGACGATGTACAGGGGTGATACGGAGAACCACTGGGTGATGTACTATGCCGGCATCTACCTGGCAGCGCAAACCTGGCCCGGTGAGCCCGGTGACCAATGGTTCAACGGCAAGAGCTCGGATGAGAATTTCGCGGAAGCATCGGCATGGCTCACGCACTGGATGCGTCTGACCACGACGGTGGGACAGGGAGAGTTCGATTCCCCCACCTA
>JAGDMK010000158.1 GCA_017860635.1 Bacteroidota bacterium | reverse complement strand
CGGTCGGCGCCGCAGGGCACGCTGATGGCCGGGACGCCGGCCAGGTTCGCAGACACGGTGTAGATGTCGGAAAGATACATCGCCAGCGGATCACTGCTCTTCTCGCCGAACCGGAATGCCGTCGTCGGCGATGTGGGCATCAGAAGACAATCCACGGTCCGGAATGCCTCGATGAAATCGTTCTGGATCAGTCTTCGGACCTTCTGCGCCTTGCGGTAGTAGGCATCGTAGTATCCCGCAGAGAGCACATAGGTTCCGAGCATGATGCGCCGCTTTACCTCATTGCCGAATCCCTCGCTGCGGGAGCGCGTGTAGACATTATCGAGCGTCCGCGCCTCGTTGCTCCGGTGTCCGTACCGCACGCCGTCGTACCGGGCAAGGTTTGACGATGCTTCCGCCGTCATCAGAATGTAGTACGTTGAGATGTGGTACTGCGCATGAGGGAGGCTCACGGTCCGAACCTCCGCACCCGCCTGCCGGAGGCGCCCGACCACACCCTCGATGGCCTGCCGCACGTCATCGTGCAGGCCTTCCGTAAATGCTTCGCGGGGTAGTCCGATGCGCAGACCCCGGACATCGCCCGTCAGTGCGGCGCAGTAATCGGGCACCGGCACGCTGGCGGAGGTCGCGTCCCTCTCGTCGTGTCCCGCAATCACCTGGAGGACGCGTGCCGCATCAGCGACGGTATGAGCGAAAGGGCCGATCTGATCGAATGACGATGCGAGTGCGACCATGCCATAGCGTGACACACGCCCATACGTGGGTTTCAGTCCGACAACGCCACAGAACGAGGCCGGCTGACGGATTGAACCGCCGGTGTCCGTGCCGAGGGCTGTATGGGCCATCCCCGCCGCGACAGCGACACAGGAGCCGCCGCTTGAGCCTCCCGGCACCCGTTCTTCATCCACCGGATTGCGGACGGGTCCGAACGCAGAATGCTCGGTCGAAGACCCCATCGCGAATTCGTCCAGGTTGGTTTTGCCGATGAGAATCGCGTCCGCTTCCTGGAGCCGTTCGATGACCGTGGCATCATACGGAGCGGCAAATGTGCTGAGCATACGTGAGGCGCACGTCACCGGCTCACCGCGCATGCAGAGGACGTCCTTGATGGCCACAACCATGCCAGCCAGCCGCCCCGCACGTCCTTCCGCCCGCCTGCGGTCGATATCGCGGGCGCGTTCAAGCGTCCGTTCGTCAAAGACAGAGAGGAACGCGTTCAGCCGTTTCTGGTCGCGTATGCTCCGGAGGAATTCCTCCGTCACACGCTCACAGGACGTTTCTCCGCGATCCAGCGCCTGTCGTGTTCTGTCGTATGTCACCACAGGGTGCACAGCTGCAAGACATCCGGGATGAAAGAGATGTGGTCTCCCGCAGGGGGAGGAATGGCTTGTGGTCAGTCGATCCGGGTCGAACGCTCCAGGTCCTCTTTAACGCCGCGCATGGCGTTCTTGAACTCCCGCACGGCTTTGCCCAGATTCTTGCCGACTTCCGGGAGTTTCTTCGGACCAAAGAACAGAAACATGACCAGAAGGACAACCAGAAGTTCAGAACCACCGAGGTTGTCGAACAACACGGCGGTTTATCCTTTCTGTTCCGGGGACTTGGTGTCGATCTTTTTAGGATCGGTATCGAGATCTTCCTGCACTTCCCGTGCGGCTTTCCGGAACTCGCGGATGCCCTTGCCGAGCCCCTGGGCAAGTTCTGGAATCTTGCGGGCGCCAAAGAAGATGACGACCAGCAGGACAATGACGATGATTTCTGTTGTGCCGAGATTTCCCATAGGACTACCTCCTGCCTTGCTCCATGACAATCGATGGCGTTCTTTCCCGCAGTGACGTGGAGGTGCGGGAGAACACGTGTTCAAGTATAGATGCAAACACTTTCCGGCCGTCGGTGTGGCCAAGCAGCACGTCCGACGCCCGTTCGGGGTGCGGCATCATGCCGAGCACAGTGCCCTGTTCGTTCATGATGCCCGCGATATTTCCCAGCGACCCGTTGGGGTTGCTCCCCGCCGTGATCTCGCCTTCCGGTGTGCAGTACCGGAAGACCACCTGTCCGTTTTGTTCGAGGCGCCGGATCGTCTCATCGTCCGCGAAGTAATTCCCGTCGCCGTGGGCAATCGGAATCGCCAGCACTTCTCCGCTCCTGCACTGCGACGTGAAAGGCGTGAAGGAGTTTTCCACGCGGATGTTGACATACCGGCACGCAAAACGCAGCGAGGTGTTCCGCAGCAGCACGCCCGGCAGCAGTCCGGCCTCAACCAGCACCTGGAATCCGTTGCAGATGCCCAGCACAAGTCCGCCCCGGGCCGCGAAGCGTTCCACTTCCTGCATGACGGGCGAGAAGCGCGCGATGGCGCCGCACCGCAGATAATCGCCGTACGAGAATCCCCCCGGAAGAATGACGACATCAACGCCTCGCAGGTCGGGGGTCTTGTGCCAGAGAAACACCGCATCCTGCCCGAGGATCTTCTTGCAGACGTAGTACGCGTCGTGATCGCAATTGGATCCCGGAAACACCACAATGCCGAACCGCACCGGCGCCTGCGTCACGCTTTCTTCTCCACGACGAACCGGTAGTCTTCCATCACCGGGTTCGCCAGCAGTTTCTTGCAGATTTCTTCCGTCGCCCGCTGTGCCTCCTCCTCCGTCAACCCGTCGAACGTGACTTCCACGTGTTTGCCCATCCGCACACCCTGCACGCCGCGGATTCCCAGGGTGGCAACCGCATGCGCCACCGCTTTGCCCTGCGGGTCGAGAATGGAAGGACGAAGTGTGATATCAATAATCGCGCGAAACACAGCTGCCCTCCGTGTCAGGAGTCGATGCGTGAATGGCCAACTTGCTCGTCTTCCTCAAACCGGGTATCCGCATGCAGGAGACGCTTGACTGCGCCGATGCAGTAGCGGAGAATCCCGATGAGTATGAAGACAATGAGCAGGGGAAAGATTGCGTTCCCGCCTGTCAGGACGATCACAACAATCGCGAGCACGGCAAAAACGAATTTCCACGGGTCCTTCTGGATCGTCCGCCGCGAGATTCGCGGGAGCGTATCATACCGGACTTTGCTGACCATCAGCAGCGCCAGGACCGCCGAAAGCCAGGGAAGCACGTCGAGCCCGCGACCGATGAACCCCTCAACATCATGCATCACGTTGAGAACGAACGACGCCACCGTAATGGCACTGACCGGAACCGGAAGTCCGACAAAGTGATCCTTGTCGAAGCCCACGAGCTGTACATTGAACCGGGCCAGACGGAGTCCGGCAAAAATCATCAGGAGCGAGCTCAAAAAGATACCGGCCCCATTGAGGTCCTTGAGTGCAAACTGATAGACGAGGAACGCGGGCGCAGCCCCGAACGAAATGACGTCGGAGAGGGAGTCTATCTCCACACCAAACTGGGAGGAAGACTTGGTAATCCGCGCCATGATGCCGTCAAGAGCATCGAAACCAGCCGCCAGGATGATGAACCAGGAGGCGGACACAAACTCTCCCCGGCTCGCGTAGATTATGGACAGGAAGCCGGAGACCATATTTAACACGGTGAACAGGCTCGGAACAACCGCGCGGGTGATCTTCATCGGTCCGTCCGTTGTGGAGGGATGCGGGCCAGGATACTCTCTCCGGCGACGGTCCGATCGCCAACCTTGACTGCGATCGCCGTCCCCAGCGGCAGGAGCACGTCCACACGTGAGCCGAACTTGATCATGCCAAATCGCCTGCCCGCAACGGCCGTGTCCCCGACCTGTACTGGCGCCACGATACGCCGCGCGATGAAGCCAGCAATCTGCTTGAACAACACCTTTCCTCCCGCGTGCTCGAGTCCGATCAGAGTGCGCTCATTGCGCACCGACGACTTCTCGTCCATCGCGACGATATAGTCCCCGGGAACGTGGCGGAAAAACCGGACGACCCCGCTAAGCGGCCAGCGGTTCACATGGACATTCAGGGGCGACATGAAGATGCTGATCTGCGTTGCTTCTCCCCTCAAGAACTCGTCTTCCCGCGTCTGCTGAATGAGGACGACTGTGCCGTCGGCGGGGGCCAGGACCAGGTCGTCACCTGAAGGCGCGTGTCGTTCCGGGTCCCGGAAGAAATAGAGCGTGAATGCGAGAACAGCCAGTGGAAGAATAATCAGAATGCTCTTCCAAACCCTTCCATCGACAACAAACCACGATACGGCTATCCAGATCAGGCACACCACGAGGATAACGCCTACAACATCGTATCCGTAGCGAGTAATCACGCTGGACTTCCAGCTCCGATTTCGTGGAAAACCGCATCTCTATCATATGAAGTTACCAAAAGGGCATATGAAAGTCAAAAACAGGGCGGGCGGGGGCTTCACGTCCTAATACAAAGGCAGAGCGCACAACGGACCCTCAGATCTCGCATCGTGCACTCTGCCAATAGGTTACAGCCGCTTGACGCCTGGTGCGCCCTCTCTCCTCTACTTCACATGGAACTCAATCCGCCGGTTGCGGGCGCGTCCATCGGGAGTCAGGTTTGTGTCGATCGGGTTGCTCATGCCGAAACCTCGCGCCGTCAGGCGGCTTGCACCAATCCCCCTCGCCACAAGCCATGTCCTCACAGCTTCGGCCCTGCGCTGGGAGAGCCGTTCATTGGCGATACGTGAACCGACATTGTCCGTGTACCCCGCTATCTCCACGCGGATATTCGGGTTGGTCACCAGAGCGGCAAACGCGCTCTCCAGCATATCCTGAGAATCTCTGGTCAGCGTGGCGCTGCCGGAAGCAAAATTGATGCCCTGCAGAATCACGGTCTTGCCCCGCTCCAGCACAATGGTTTCTTTCACGACATCGTCCAGGGGGTTCAGGGGATTCGTGCCGCGGATGATCTCCGCACCGTCGATCAGTCCTCCGGCGTCTGTGTCAACCTTGAGGGGATTCGTACGGTACTTGCTGACTTCCTCGCCATCGATGATGCCGTCACCGTCAGAATCGGGGTTGGCGGGGTCCGTGCGATAGGATTTGACCTCATCCCAATCGGAAAGCCCATCGCCGTCAGTGTCCACCTTAAGAGGATCGGTCTTGAGGCGAAGAATCTCGTCCCCGTCCGTCAGACCATCACCGTCTGTATCGACGCGCGTCGGATCCGTGTTGAATTTCTGGAGCTCGTCCCCATCCGAGAGATTGTCTCCGTCCGAGTCAAAACGGGACGGATCGGTCTTGAACTTGATCACTTCATCCCCGTCCGTCAGGCCATCGCTGTCACTGTCGGAACGAAGGGGATTGGTCCGGTATTGACGGAGCTCGTCGCCATCCGACAGTCCGTCGCCATCGCTGTCCGGGTTGTTTGGATCTGTTCCGAGCCGCCGTTCCTGGCCGCCAGTCAGACCGTCGCCATCCAGGTCATCTTCATCGCCGGAACCGGGTAACCAGGTGATGCCGAGCCGTGCTGACCCGTAGCCATCCATCGACGAATTCTCGAGAACGTCGACAGCATCCGACAGGGTCGTATAACCGACATCGACGCCGACCGCAAAGTTCCTCGACGTAAAGGCTTCAAAGCCGATTCCGACGGGGACGATGAATGCCGCCCGCATCTGGTCGTCCGGAGCATACAGGCCCCCGTGGGTTTTCCTGGTGTAGGCCAGGACGCCAGCGCCAAGACGAAGATAGGGCGCGAAGCTGCTGCCGGGAGAAAGGTGAACCCAGGCTGACAGAGACCCGGGGAAAGCATTCATTTTGAGGTAGGTATACGGATAATCGGCAAGGAGGGGATCCTGATTGGATTTGAGTTCTTCCATACCCGCGAGAAGACCCAGTGAAAAACCTGGCGAAATCCCGTACCGGAGGCTGACGGTTCCCCCGGGGCCGATTTTGCGCTCATTGAGGTCGTTGAACCACATGTTTACGCCGCCTGAAAGCCCAACCGCCCATCGTCCTTCAGTCTGCTGAGCGCTGGTTCTTTCCGCGAGCATCACCAGACAGAGGCTCAGGGCACATACGTACGTTATATTTCTCAACATCGCTAGGCCTCCTGATCGTCATGATCTAAAAGAACACGGACAAACATAGGGGATTTCGACTGTAAAGTCAAGAAAGGCCCATGAACCGCGGCGGAAACGTGAACGAACTGATCACCACCTGTCACCCGATCAACACGAGCAACCAGGCGGTCATGAACACCGCGGGCGAGCGGACCAACATGAACACTATGGGCGACCGGGCCAACGTGAACACCACGAGCAACCGGACCAACGTGAACACCACGGGCGACCGGGCCAACATGAGCGGCGTGGCCTGCTGATGTTGCCCTACACACCGGCAACTCGCCTCTTGTACTCATGCAACGCTTCATCGAGTCTCTCTTTTGCCGTCGTATCACCCGGAACGTTGTGCGAGGGGTGGATGTACAGTTTCACCCCGCGGTCTGCCAGGATTTCAGCCACCGTTGTGACGGTCATCCAGACTGCTGTCACAAATGCAATCGTGGACACCGGTCCGATTTTGTCCTGGTGGTTCTTGAGCGGGACCGATGCGTCCGCGTACGGAACGCAGGAATCCACGACCACATCCGCCAGCTCGAAAATGGTCTTGCCGCATGAGTGGCGTGTGGTTCTCCCTCTGGCTTCTGAAGCGGAGCCGAAGACAACGACTTTCATGCCGCGTTTTTTCGATTCGAGCGCGATGTCGATATTGACATTGTTGATCCCCGAGTGAGAGAAGAGCCACATGACATCGCGCGGATCGAACGTGTATCCTTTCATAATTTCCACTCCGTATCCCTCCACCCGCTCGAGAAACACGAACTGGTGCACACCCATCTCGCCGACGATCCGTGTGAAGAACGTCAGCGGCAGTTCGATCATCGGATGAAATCCGACGAACCCGCCGATGCGGGGATACATCTCTTCCACCGGCAGCGTTGCGTGCCCGCAGCCGAACGTATGCACCCACCGTCCGGCCTGGATCGCGTCCGCCATCAAACCGGCAGCGTTCCGGATGTTCTCCATCTGCGTTTGCTCGATGGAATCCATTGCTGTTCTGGCGTTCTGTAACCATTGCAGGGCAAGCATAGTCCGTTCTCTGATCTGTGGAGGTTCAGTGACCGTGTCGTGGACCGACTCTCGTCCTCACCGCGATGATGAGCAGCGTCATGCAGAAGAGGCTGACAAGGACGATGACGGGGAAATAGGCGATGCCAACGGCCTGGGCAACGACGCCGACGAGATAATTCAGAATTGTATTCCCGCCCAGTGCGATCACAAGGGCGATGCCAAACGCGGTGCCGGAGAAGGATGCATACGCATCACCGATGGCGCCGAGCACAACGGGAAACACAGCCGCAAAGCCGATGCCGGTGAGAACAAGTCCCGCCAGTGCGACAGCGTATGTCCCGGCAGTCCACAGAAGGACAACACCCACCGCAATGAGGGCGGTGCTCATGAACAGCGCACCCCACGGAGAGAGAAGCTTCAGCGCACGGCTCAGCACAAGACGTGTAGCGGCGAGTCCGGCGACGAGACAGGACAGTGCAAAGAGCGCGTCTTCCTGCGTCGCAAAGGCTTTCTGCTGCAGAAATGTCGTGGTCCACGTATTCATCATTCCCTCCATCCCGCTCTGGAAGAAGAGGATGAAGCCGAAGAGAATCAACGTGGTCTCCTTGAGGAGCGAGAGACCTCGTGCGAGCGGGAATCCCTGCTGTTGCTTGGGGGCGGGAAAGCGGATG
>JAGDMK010000157.1 GCA_017860635.1 Bacteroidota bacterium | reverse complement strand
GTCCCCGGGGAAGTCGCCTCGACGATATACCTGTGGGGCGGATGGACCGTTCTAACGGTGTTCATTTCCGTCTGGGTGTGCGATTCTGCCGCCTACTTCGCCGGCAGGGCGTTCGGAAGGCACAAGCTCTTTGAGCGGGTCAGTCCGAACAAAACCTGGGAAGGCGCCCTTGCCGGTTTCATCGGAGCACTGCTGGCCTTTCTTTTGATGAGAGTCCTTGTCCTCCCGTATATGTCATGGAGCCAGGCACTCGTGTGCGGGACCATTGTCGGCGTTATCGGCCAGCTGGGTGACCTCGCGGAGTCGCTGCTCAAACGCGATGCCGGCGTGAAGGATTCCTCTACGCTTATCCCGGGGCACGGAGGCGTGCTGGACAGATTTGACAGCATCCTGGCGGTGTCCCCTGTGCTCTTTCTCTATCTCGACTTTATCGTGTTCTGATGAGGAGTGCGATGGTGAAGCGGGTTCGTGCGGGTGGTCGGGCCAGACCGAGCGTTCATGTCATTACCATGGGGTGTGCGAAGAACACCGTCGATTCCGAGAAACTCCTCGCACAGCTGCGGCTCAACCGTATTCCGATTGCGCCGAGCATCGACCAGGCCGATGTGGCGGTGATCAACACGTGCGGATTCATCGATGCCGCGAAAGAAGAGTCTATCGACATGATCATCGCAAACGTCAGGCGGAAAGGAGAGGGACGGCTCCGCAGAGTGCTTGCGATGGGATGCCTCGCGGAACGCTACCGGGTCGACCTTGAAAAGGAGATACCGGAAGTCGACCGTTTTTTCGGAACACACCAGCTGGCCGATGTCATCGAAGAACTCGGCGGCCACCTGAAAAAGGAACTCCTCGGCGAGCGCCTGCTCACCACTCCCTCGCATACTGCCTATCTCAAGATTTCCGAGGGATGCGACCACCCCTGCTCGTTCTGCGCGATACCGCTCATGCGGGGTACGCACCAGAGCCGACCCATGGGGGAGATTCTCGACGAAGCGCGGGCTCTGGCCGAAGGCGGGGTCAAGGAACTTATCGTGATTGCGCAGGATACGACCTTCTACGGCATGGACCGGTGGGGTGTTCGGCGGCTGGGCGCGCTCCTCGAACGTCTGGCCTCGGTCAAGGGTATCGAATGGATCCGCCTGATGTACGCATACCCTGCGCAGTTCCCTCCGGATGTGCTCGATGTTATGGCTGCCCATGACACGATCTGTCCGTACATCGACATTCCTGTGCAGCATGCTTCTGACACTGTCCTGAAATCCATGCGCCGGGGGATGTCAGCCCGCTCTCTCCGGGACCTCATAGCAAAGATCCGGAAACGCATCCCCGGCATCACACTTCGCACAACCCTGATTGTCGGTTATCCGGATGAGGGGAAGAAGGAATTTGAGGAGCTGCTCTCCTTTGTGAGGGAGACCCGGTTCGACCGCCTCGGTGTGTTCACGTATTCCCGTGAGGAAGGCACCTCGGCACATCCGCTGGGGGATCCCGTACCGCCGGAGGAGAAGGAGCATCGGAGAGCTGCAATCATGGAGATACAACGGGGAATCTCGGAAGAGAAGAATGCTGCGCTGGTGGGGACCACCGTGTGCGTCCTCGTCGACCGCGAAGAAGGGGAGATGTTCTTCGGACGCACGGCGATGGATGCGCCGGAGATCGACAACGAAGTCATCCTTCCGGCACACTCCCGCGTCTCCCCGGGGACCTTTTGCGACGTCGAAATTGTTGAAGCATATGAGTATGATCTTCTAGGAAGGGTGAACTCATGAGTAGGATCGGACCATCCGCGCGCCGCTTTGTGTGCATGCCGTGCCGATCTCTGCAAGTCCTCGTGCTGGCAGGCGTGCTGCTTGCCGCGCCCGGGGCCGCTCAGATCGAAGTCGACGGGGTGCGCCCCGACCCGGTGGACCAGTCGTTTTTCATTGACGCCATCAGTTTCGCGGCAAGAGACGGGCAGGGGAGCCGCATCGACATCTTCACCCAGGTCGGATACGACATCCTCAGCTTTGTCAAGAACAACGACCTCTACGATGCAGCCTACGAGATGACGATCTCCATCCTCGACTCATCGAACACGCTGGTCAGCGAGAAGCTCTGGACAGAGGATGTCAAGGGCGTGCCCTTCGAACGGTCGGTTTCCCCGGGCGCCGTGAGTATTACGCAAAGATCGTTTGCCGTTTCGCCGGGGCAGTATGTCGTGCGCGTGATCATGCGGGACAAGGAAAGCAAAATGAGCCGGCAGATCGTCCGGCAGCTGCTCGTGTCGAACTACGCCAGTTCCGACTTCACCATGAGCGACATCATGCTCCTGAGCCGCGTGTCGGTGCAGGGCGAACGGCGCTCCATCACACCGAGTGTGTCACCGAATATCGGCATACTGCCCGAAGCGTTCTTCCTCTATTTCGAAGTGTACAACGAGAGAAAACGGGACTCGGTGACATTTGTCAGCTCGGTGCTGAACCAGAAGGGCGACAAGGTGTTCTCCACAGATTCGATTTTCGTGCTTAAGCCCGGGCGTAACGAAGTCATCCTGCGCGTGGCACAACCCAATCTCCCCATCGGAGATTACCGGCTTGTCGTGCAGGCCCGGAACATCCGTGCTGCCGAGGAAGAGCCGTCGCTGGCAACCACCAACCGCAACGTCATTGTGCGCTGGGCGGGGATGCCCCGTTCAGTCAGAGACATGGATCTTGCCATCGACCAGCTGCGCTACATCGCGAAAGACGATGAATTCTCCATTCTCAAAGACGCCCAGACGACAGAGGAAAAACAGACACGATTCATCGAGTTCTGGAAAAAGCGTGATCCTAATCCGAGCACACCGCGTAACGAGAAGATGGAGGAATTCTACGCCCGCGTGGAGTACTCGAACAAACACTTCAGCCACTATCTCGAAGGATGGCGGACCGACATGGGGATGATCTACATCATCTTCGGGCCGCCGAACAATGTGGATCGCCACCCCTTTGAGGTGGATTCGAAACCGTACGAGATCTGGTCCTATTACGACCTGAACTACAGCATCATCTTTGTGGATGAAACGGGTTTTGGCGACTATCGCCTCACAACACCAATATGGGAAATCTGGCAGCGGCTCCGGAACTGAGGACTGCCTCCGCGAAACCCGGCGCCGCATTTGCCGCACAGTGACCCGGGCCATTCACTTCATGGATGCCATGCTCCAGCGAAGCCGCAGCGATCGTGGAAAGGCGTCCTCTCTATCCTGCGGCGTCCGTTTCTCCCGCATCGTCCGTCTCGCCGGAAGTCCGTTCGCTATTCATCGACTGCTCCGTGTGCGTGACGCTCTTCCCTGTATCCTTGTCGGTTGCTGCGCTATCCTCGCGTTTGCCCCGGTGGTGCATTCCCAGAGCCGCTCCCCGGTCGTGACGTCAATCCAGTATACCGGTCAAACGGTGTTCACCGCACGCGAGATCGGGGAATGGGGTGCACTCCGCCCCCGTCAGACCTTCGCTCCGGAACGACTGCAGCAGGACCTCATCACTATCCGCGACCGATACCGGGCGGCCGGATACTACGGCGCCACGGCAACGGTGTCAGCACTGCTCACTTCGGAAGATTCCGGAAGCGTCGACATCACCGTGGGGATTGCCGAGGGAAAACAGACTGTGCTCGGCGCACTCGTATTCTCAGGGATGACCGGGCAAAGGGCCGAAGACATTGCACTGCTTCAAGAGAGCCGGATCGGCGACCCGTTGAACGCGGAAGCCCTTGAGGGCGACCTCAATGCCGTGCTGGGCCGCTATGACGAGAACGGCTTCGCCCTTGCAGGGTGCCGGATTGACAGCATCGCGATCCAATCCGGAGATCAGGTTGACTCCGCGACTGTTTTTGTGACCGTGGAGGAAGGCCCAAGGTTGACAATAGACGAGCTGCGCGTTGAAGGGAACAAAGAGACGCGGTCGAGCGTCATCCTCCGTGAGGCGAGGCTGCAGCCAGGAGAGCCCTTTCACCCTGCACGGATCTCCTCGATACGGGAACGACTGATTCGCCTTAACATCTTCTCGCAGGTTTCGGAACCGGCCCTGTACGTACGGGGCGGGCACGGCGGACTGCTCATCCGTGTCCAGGAAGGGACCACGAATACATTCGACGGGATTGTGGGATATCTGCCCGGTGCCACTCCCGATGAGGGGGGGTATGTGACGGGAATGGTCGGTGTCGTCATGCGGAACCTGTTCGGGACCGGCAGAAAGCTGAACCTGCGCTGGCAGAAAGAAGACCGGAACACACAAGACCTCGGTGTGGCGTATACCGAACCATGGCTCTTCGGGTTGCCGCTGAATGCGGGAGGCGAATTCCAGCAGCGGCGCCAGGACAGCACCTATGTCCGTCAGACCGGCCGCCTCCGTGCGGAGTTGATGGTCTCGGAAGCCCTCACGCTGAGCATTGTGGGGGGGTCAGAGAGCGTGATTCCCTCTTCAGAGACGATGATGAGCCGCGTCCCAAGGAGCACCAAGCTCACAATCGGCGCAGAGGCCGCGTACGATACGCGGAATGACCTCTACAATCCAACCGGAGGGGCGCGGTACATGGCGGACTATCATTACGGCAGGAAACGGCTTAACGAGGCACCCGGGGAAGATCTGATAAGTACAACCGTTCAGCGGTTCGGACTGGACCTCGAAGTGTTCTGGTCACTTTTCCCCCGGCAGGTCCTGGCATTCGCGCTGCACGGACGCCAGATTCAGGGAGGGGACATAGACGAGAGCGAGATGTTCAGATTCGGAGGCGCCAACTCGCTCCGGGGATACAGAGAAAGCCAGTTCATTGGCTCCAGGATCGCATGGACCAATGCAGAGTACCGTCTGTTGCTGGGCAGAAGATCTTTCCTCTATGGCTTCTTTGATACGGGGTACTATTCGCGTCCGGGCAATACGACGCTGTCGGTCTCCGGGATCGAATCAGTACAATACGGCTACGGAATCGGCATGCGGTTCGACACCCCCCTGGGAAATCTCGGAGTGAGTTTCGCGCTCGGCAAAGGGGATTCCTTCGCCCAGGGGAAAGTACATTTCGGGATCATCAATGAATTCTGATGCCGCCACACCTTCGGGAATCTGTCTTTCCCACGAGGAAGCGCTCTGGAGGTGCGGGATCCGGCATGTGGCGGGTGTCGATGAAGCCGGCCGTGGGCCCCTCGCCGGTCCGGTTGTGGCTGCGGCAGTGATCTTCCCTCCGGGCGTTCTCATCGCCGGCGTGGATGACTCAAAGAAGCTCTCGCCGGAACGGCGTGAGGCGCTGTTCAGCGCCATCCATGAGCATGCAGTGGCCGTCGGCGTCGGGATAGTCGGCCATGCAGAGATAGACGAAATCAATATCCTCCAGGCGACATTCAAAGCGATGCACGGCGCGCTGACATCGCTGGCCGTCTCCCCGGGGCACATTCTTGTTGATGGAAATCGTTTTGTCGGATCCGGAGTCCCCTTTACTGCAATCGTGGATGGTGATGCACGCTGTCACGCCATCGCGGCCGCTTCCATCATTGCAAAGGTGACCCGCGACCGCCTCATGTGTGAATACGATCTTCTCTACCCGGGATACGGGTTTGCCAGGCACAAGGGGTACGGGACCGCCGCTCATCGGGAGGCCCTGTCACGGCTGGGGGTCTGCCCAATACACCGTCGCAGTTTTCTTGCCAGGATGCACGAGTGGACGGTGGAGGCGGAACAACGGAAGACGTGGCCTGGATTCACTGTCGATGGAGGCAGCGGTCATTCATGACAAGATGCGGGGAGTATGGAGAGTCTCTCGCCCGCACGTATCTTGAAGCAGAGGGTTACCGTATCCTTCAGGCAAACTACCGTTTTCACCACGGAGAGATCGACATCGTTGCTGAAGAGGGCGAAGTTCTAGTGTTCTGTGAAGTGAAGACCAGGACAAATGTCCTCTTTGGTGCTCCAGAATGCGCGGTGTCAGGAGGGAAGCAGAGGCAACTCCGGCGATTGGCACACGCCTATCTTGCAATGCACCGGATTCGTGACCGCGTCTGCCGGTTCGATGTAGTTGCCATCACTCTGCACCACGGGAAGGCGTCCGTGAATCTCATCCGTGACGCATTTCGCTGACCGTCTTGCCTTTCCGTTTACTTTCTCCAATATTGTACCGAGCGCTTGCCGTACAACTCCACGACGCTCTTCCCACAAGCTGAAAGATCCTGTTCATGCACGCTCTTCCCCTGATACTCACAGCCCTTTGTGTCATGGCGATCGCGTACAGGTACTATAGTGCTTTCATTGCCGCAAAAATCATGGTGCTGGATGATAGCCGCATCACTCCTGCCCACACGCTGAATGATGGGCAGAACTATCAGCCCACAAATAAATGGGTGCTGTTTGGCCATCATTTTGCCGCGATTTCGGGTGCCGGCCCGCTCATCGGCCCCGTGCTCGCAGCGCAATTCGGCTTCCTGCCGGGTTTTCTCTGGCTGGTGATCGGAGTGGTGATTGCCGGCGCAGTCCATGATTTCACTGTGCTTGTTGCTTCAGTTCGCCACGATGGCAAGTCACTGGCCGCCATCGCCCGAAAGGAGATCAGTCCTCTCGCCGGTCTTATCAGCTCGATTGCGATCCTGGTCATCCTGGTCATCGCACTTGCAGGACTGGGCATTGCGGTGGTGAATGCCTTGAGCGAAAGTTCCTGGGGGACGTTCACAATCGCGATGACCATCCCGATCGCCTTGCTCGTTGGACTCTGGATGTACCGGATCCGGCCGGGGAAAATCGCGGAGGCCAGCATCATGGGCGTCGTCCTGGTTGTTGGTGCCGTCCTGGCGGGGAGCCTTGTCCCCGGCTCATTTCTTGCACCGTGGTTCACGCTGTCCCGTGACGGGATTGTGCTGGCCCTCGTGGTGTATGGCTTTATCGCCTCTGTTCTCCCCGTCTGGCTTCTGCTTATCCCGCGCGACTATCTGAGTTCTTACATGAAGATCGGCACCATCGCCGTCCTGGTGCTCGGCGTGATCATCGTGAACCCTGAGCTCCGGATGCCTTCGGTGACGGCGTTTGCCGCGGGTGGCGGGCCGATTATCCCGGGGAAGCTCTTTCCCTTCCTGTTTGTCACGATTGCCTGCGGCGCAATCTCCGGCTTTCATTCCCTTATCGGTTCGGGGACGACACCAAAGCTCGTGAACAAGGAATCAGATACCAGATTTATCGGGTACGGAGCTATGCTGATGGAGGGGCTTGTGGGCGTGGTGGCATTGATTGCGGCCTGCTCTCTGGAACCGGGAGACTATTTCGCGATCAACCTTTCCGCTCAGAAATTCGCGCAGCTGGGAATCCCGCCGGTCCACCTCGAAACCCTCTCACGCGAGGTCGGCGAAGTTGTGGCCGGACGCCCGGGGGGAGCCGTTTCTCTTGCTGTGGGTTTCGCCTACATCTTCACCGGTCTGCCCGGCCTAGAAAGACTGATGTCCTTCTGGTACCACTTTGCTATCATGTTTGAAGCGTTGTTCATCCTCACGACAATCGACGCCGGGACACGGGTGATGCGCTTTATGGTTCAGGAATTCGGCGGACGTGTCTGGAAGCCGATGGAGCGTACCGACTGGTTGCCGGGGAATGTCCTGGCTACCACACTCGTTGTGTGCTCGTGGGGGTATTTCCTGAGCGGTTCGCCTGGGTGACCATTATTCCCATGGTATTCGTGGCAGGGACGACGCTTACGGCAGGAGTCCTGAATATCACGGACAACTTCTGGCCCCTCACAGCCAACCCGGGCACCAGAGTCCAGGGTATCGTAAACAGCGCCATGACCCTGGTGATGATCTACTGTGCGATCATGGTACTGGTCGAAGCCTTGAAGCGATGGTATGCGGCTATTGCCCGCGGGGAGTACGAGCCCAAACACCTGCATGACCACGATCGCCCCGGGAAAGATCCTCCGTTCATAGCGTGCTGCTAGTCGGAGCGGAGGCGGAGACTGCGGGACTGTTCAAGTCCGGTTCCTCTCTGGTACGACAGCCAGTCCGGAAGGACCGTGGCGCGCTCATCCATTGACGATGTTCCGGGCTTGCCCTGCATGGAAAGCCCGCACGTTCTGGATAACTTCCTCCATCAACCGTCTGCGTGCGGCTGTGCTCGCCCACGCGAAATGCGGTGTGATGAAACAATTGCGGGCATGGAGTAAGGGATGATCCGGCGGCGGAGGTTCTGAGGAGAGGACGTCAAGCCCGGCACCGGCTATTGTGCCGTTTTCCAGAGCCTCGCCAAGAGCGGTCTCGTCAATCACGGGGCCGCGGCTGGTGTTGATCAGAAAGGCTGTCGGCTTCATCATCGCAAGGCGCGTCCTGTTCACCAGCCGGGTGGTCTCCGCAGTCAGCGGACAATGCAGCGTCACGACGTCGCTGCGTGAAAAGACATCATCGAGTGGAACGAGGTGCACGTCGGCAGGAACCGGAGCAGCCGGGGAACGGTCGTATGCAATGGCATCCATGCCGAACGCCCGGGCAATCCGTGCCACCGCACGTCCGATCTGCCCCAAACCGACGATTCCCATCGTCTTGCCGCCGAGTTCCAGCAACGGCGTATCCCAGAACGAAAAATCCGCAGACGACGACCACCGTCCCTGACGCACCGCATCGGTGTGATGGGCAATGCCGTGAGTCAGGTTGAGAAGATGTGCAAACACTACCTGGGCTACTGACATGGTTCCGTAACTCGGGACATTGGTCACGGCAATCCCGCGCTCCCGCGCGGCGGCGACGTCCACGATGTTGTACCCCGTGGCGAGGACACCGATATACCGGAGAGACGGGAGCAGGGCGAGCGTCTCCCGGGTGAGCGGAGTCTTGTTTGTCAGGACGATATCTGCGGGAGCGGCACGGGAGACAATGTCAGGAGCCGGAGTCCGGTCGTAGACCGTGCAATTGCCAAGCGCTTCAAGCCCCTGCCAGCTCAAATCCCCCGGATTCAATGTGTATCCGTCAAGCACGACGATGTTCATAGCCCCTCGCCTACTAGTTTGTCCAGTTGCCCGTTGCGGAGTTTCAGTCGTGGCCCTCGACTCCAGTAATTGTACCATGAATAATGGCAAGCTGCAATGAGGATCCTCGCCTGCGTTGTGCAGTCAGGTTCCCGGTCGCCGCCGACCGGTATATCTGCTGGCTCGTCAGAAAATCGAGCCAAGAAATCGAGTCGAGCGGTACGTTGCAGAAAACCCGCTATTGTTGTATATTTGTGCGCAATCATCCAGGAACACCCCTCATTGCCAAAACGGACTGACCTCCACTCCATCCTCCTCATTGGATCCGGGCCCATCGTCATCGGCCAGGCGTGCGAATTCGATTACTCCGGGACACAAGCCTGCAAGGTGCTTCGCGAAGAGGGCTACCGGGTCATTCTCATCAACAGCAACCCCGCCACCATCATGACGGATCCGGACCTCGCGGATCGGACGTACATCGAGCCGATCACCCCGGAGTTCGTCGCCAAGATCATCGAGCGGGAGCGGCCTGATGCCCTGCTGCCCACGATGGGCGGGCAGACGGCCCTGAACACCGCGGTGGCTCTGGCGGAAAGCGGCGTTCTGGAAAAATATCACGTCGAGCTGATCGGCGCAAAGCTCGAGGCCATCAGGAAAGCCGAGGGACGCGAGCTGTTCAAGTCAGTCATGGACCAGGCCGGGCTCGAGACCCCGCGCGGTGGATTTGTCCATACGCTCGAAGAAGCTGAGGAACTGGTCGCCCGCATCGGATATCCCATTATCATCCGTCCGTCGTTCACGCTGGGCGGAACCGGTGGCGGCACCGCCATGAGCGCCGAGGAATTCGAAGAGAAGGTGCTGCACGGGCTGGAAGCCAGTCCGATCAGCGAAGTCCTGCTCGAAGAATCAGTCATCGGATGGAAGGAATACGAACTAGAGGTCATGCGTGACCTCAAAGACAACGTCGTGATTGTCTGCTCGATCGAAAACCTCGATCCGATGGGCGTGCATACCGGCGATTCCATCACGGTGGCGCCGCAGCAGACGCTGACCGACAAAGAGTATCAATCCATGCGCGATGATGCG
>JAGDMK010000156.1 GCA_017860635.1 Bacteroidota bacterium | reverse complement strand
GAGGGGGCGAGTGCATTGACGGATGCAGACATGAACGAGGAGAGCGCGAACCTGCTCATGCTGCAAACCCGGCAATCCCTTGCCACAACGGCGCTGAGCCTGTCGGCCGAAAGTGCCAAGTCGATACTGGAATTGTTCTAGCACTGTTCGAAGACCACCTCTGAACGGTCGCAAAGACTGTTCAGAGGCGGGACACGAGCCGTGCCCTGAGATCTGCACATTCAGGTGATGGTCAGGGCAGCAGTGTGGAACACTATCTGGACTCTCGGTGGAAGTGAAATGCGTTCAAGAATGGTGGATGCACAATGCGGCGTGGTAGATCGGGAAGCGATTGAACTACCAGCACAAGTCGAGGTACTTTCTATGGCAATTCAAGAAATACTTACCTCCTCCGGCTCTGTCGATCCTGTAAAGGGAAACAAGGCACAATCCCAGGAGAAACTCCCCGCCCGTGAAAAAACGGGAACCAGCACGGAGGAGAAGGCTGACCGGGTGGACGTGTCGGAAGAAGCTCGCGCCCTCTACGAGGCTGAGCAATTTCAGCGGTTGGAAGCGATCCGGGAGAAAATCCGGAGGGACTTCTATCGTCAGGATGAAGTCACGGAGAAGATCGTGGATGCCGTGTCAAAAGAGATCCAGGGCTCATCTCTTGACCAGTAGCATACGATGCACTGTTCTCTGTTGATGCACGGATGTTGGTTGATGTGCATATGACCCTCTTCCGCTCTGTCTAGTCTCAACTCCATTCAGTGCGTTTGACTTCTGCAAATCCTCCCGAGTGTGATCGCTCCTGGCGTCACGGATGCCTGTCGATGCTGACCCCTCCTGACGCCGGCCCTTGTGAATGCTCATCCCTGGTGACGTCGGTTCCGGGCGTGAAGTTGACACTCTTCCTTCAATCACGTACATTGGGCTACACAAGCACATGGCCCGATGAAATCCCAGTCAATTGGCGTTCTCGTTGCAGACGATCACACGATCGTTCGCCGGGGCCTTGTGTCGCTGCTCTCCCTTGCAGAGGGGATCGAAGTTGTGGGGGAAGCGTCGGATGGCCGCCTCGCCGTTGATCTCACCCTCAAGCTGGATCCGGATGTTGTGTTGATGGACATCAGTATGCCCGGGCTCAATGGTCTGGAAGCAACGCGCCAGATCAAGAAAGACGTTCCGCATGTGAAGGTTCTGGTCCTCTCCGCTCATGACAATGAGGACTACGTGCTGCAGGTGATGAGAAGTGGTGCCAACGGTTACCTGTTGAAGAACAGCTCGGCCGAGGATCTGTACAATGCCATCAGGGCCGTATACACCGGTCACGCTTTTTTCAGTCCGTCTGTCTCCCGTATCCTGCTGGATTCGTTCATGGAGTCCGGGAATTCTCAGTCCGATTCACCCCGCGGCGAACCGTCAGGTGGCCGGCTGACATCCCGTGAGAGGGAGGTTCTGCAGCTTATTGCTGAAGGGAAGACCCATCAGGAGACGGCTGATCTGTTGCACATCAGTGTGCGGACAGTTGATACCCACTGCAACAATATTATGAAGAAGCTGGATATTCATGAGAGTGCCGGCCTGGCAACATACGCGATAAAGAACGGCATCGTTATACCCCCTCGCTGAAGCCCTTTCCGCGTTTTCCCTGCATTTTTTAAGAATTTGCCGCCATTTTAGCCATTTTGCGATAAGTGGCCATATACGTAGTACGCGTGGCTGGAATTACGTAGATTAGCGTATTGCGACCAGGTGGCCAATATTGGTACATTGGTCACGATTCCGCCAGTGTACACATTCACCATCCAGAATGACGTGTCCATGATGAACGTATCTGAACAGAGCGGGCCACAGATGGGTGACGGTCATCGACTGAGTATTCTTCTGGTCGATGATGTGCAGGAGAATCTTGAGCTCCTGGAGGATGTCCTTTCGGAGAACGGGTATGTACCGATGCTGGCCAAGAACGGCGTCGAGGCGTTGGACCTGGTACGCAGGGAGCAGGTCCACATGATCGTGGCGGATGCGATGATGCCGAAGATGGATGGGTTTCAGTTGTGCAAAGAAATCCGTGCACTTCCCTCCTGCGCGAGCCTGCCGTTTATCATCTACACCGGCAACTACGTGGATGCCACGGACCAGGAGTTTGCGCGCAGCATCGGCGTTGACCGGTACGTTGTCAAGTATGCCGGGCTGGGGACTCTTGTGCAGGCCATCAACGAACTCGCGCAACAGCGCTACGGCCGCAGGCCTGGAGAACCGTCGCCTGCCCCCGAGCAGATCGACGATCAGGAATTTCTCGAAAAGCACCGCGCCATCGTAATCAAAAAGCTTGAAGAGAAGATGGCCGAACTGGAGATGTATGCTGACACGCTGATCCGGAAGAACCGGGAGATCCAGGCATCGGAAGACCGGTACCGGACGCTCTTTGATCATGCCAGCATTGCGATCTTCGTGCTGGACCGTGAGACGGGGAAGATCCTGGATGTGAACCGCGCGGGCATTGATCTTCTTGGGTACTCCCGGGAGGAGCTCCTTGCGATGTCGCATCTGCCGGTGGCCGGAGGGGAGTTCACTGCGACGATGCTCGATACCGCCCGTTTTGCGTCGGGGGAAACATCGATCACCCGCAGTGACGGAACCTCTGTCCAGGTCGATATCGGCGTCGGTCCGGTGGCCCGCCCGCAGGACACGCGTGTTCTGCTCTATGTCCGTGACATTAGTGAGCAGAAAATGATGCGTGACCAGCTGATGCAGGCTGAAAAGATGACGCTGATGGGGCGGCTGGCGGCGGGAATCGCGCATGAGATCCGCAACCCGCTTTCCGCCATCTCACTGAACCTGCAGTACATGGTTTTCAAGACGCAGCAGCAACCGGAATTGTGCGATTCTTTGCGTGACGCGCTGGAAGGGACCAAGCGGATTGAGGCGGTGATCGAGAACACGCTGAACCTCGCACGGGTGTCTCCACCCGTGCTCAAAGAACATCAGATAAACGACCTGGTTCCACAGGTCCTGGGATTCATCGGATTGTCCGTGCAGAAGAACGACGTACAGTTCGAGACATACCTTGCTGACGAGCTTCCGGCGATCCACATCGATGCCAAGCAGATCCAACAGGTTGTCCTCAACATTCTCCAGAATGCCATCGATGCATCTCCCGTCGGCGGGACCATCGAGCTGGCGACATCGCTGGTGAAGACGTCGGACCCGGCGCGGCAGTTCGTGCAGCTGTCCGTGCGGGACCACGGCCCCGGATTGACCGCTGAACAGCGGAAGCACCTGTTTGAACAATTCTATACGACGAAAGCTGGTGGCACCGGCCTCGGCCTTGCGATCTCAAAGCAGATTGTGGAAAAGCACAAGGGGGAGATCCACATCGACCCTGCCGAGGGTGGGGGAACCATCGTTCGACTCTTGTTACCTATTCACAGTTAAGAAAAGGAATGGTCATGGCGAAAGCGCGGATACTGGTGGCTGATGATGAGCCCATCCTGGGAAACACACTGAAGAAAATCCTGGGCGAGCTTGGCTATTCGGTAGCCCTCTGCAGCCGGGGGGAAGATTTCTTCCAGTACCTCGATGAGCAGAAACCGGATATCGTTCTGCTGGACATCTATCTCGGAGAGGTCAACGGAATACAGCTCCTGAACAAGATGCGGTTGGAGGGCTGGACGACGCCGGTGCTGATGATGACTGCGCATTCGGATGTTTCGCTTGCCGTGCGTGCAATGAAAGAAGGGGCCGCCGATTTTGTGGTCAAGCCCTTCGATCTCAATCACCTTGGCGTATTGATCGACAAGAACCTGGACCATGCTCGCCTGCAGACCCAGGTGAAACTCCTTCAGGAGGAACTGGAGGAAGAACGATCCCGCTCCGGCATCATCGGGAAGAGTCCGGCGCTGCGCCGCGCGCTCGAGACAGCAGAAAAGCTGGCGCAGGGTGAGAACACCACCGTGTTGATCGAAGGAGAGAGCGGCACGGGGAAAGAGCTGATGGCACGGTTCATTCATCAGCAGAGCTCCCGCAAGGACAAGCCGTTCATCACGCTGAATTGCGGCGCCATTCCGAAGGAACTGGCCGAAAGCGAGTTCTTCGGTTACGAGAAAGGGGCCTTTACCGGAGCCACCGAGAAGATGAAACAGGGGAAGTTTGAACTGGCCGACGGAGGGACCATTCTCCTGGACGAAATCCGCGAGCTGTCGCTGGACATGCAGGTCAAGATGCTCCGCGTGCTGGAGGAAAAGCGGTTCTACCGTCTGGGAGGAACCAAGGAAATCAGCGTCGACGTCAGAGTGATCGCTGCATCGAACAAAGAACTTGCGCGTGAAGTGGAAGAGGGCCGGTTCCGCGAAGACCTGTACTACCGGCTCAACGTGGCCTCCGTGCGCATCCCCCCGTTGCGGAATCGGCGGGAAGATGTGGGAGAGCTTGCGAAAACATTCCTCGGGGAATTCTGCCGGCGATTCAACCGTCAGATCCCAGCCATTTCTCCCGAAGCACTTCAGTATCTCGAGCAGCTTCCGTGGAAAGGAAATGTGCGCGAACTCCGGAATGCTATGGAACGGGTCGTCCTGCTGAACAACGTGCCTTCGCTCTCGGCCGAGCATTTCGGTTTTCTGCGGACCAGCGGGGCCCTTTCTCCGTCGACCTCGGGGAATGGCAAGTCCTTCATGCTGGAAATACCGCCGCAGGGAATTCGCATGAACGAAGTGATGAAGGATCTCATCTTGAAGACGCTGGACATTGTGGGTGGGAACCAGGTGCAGGCGGCCAAGGTCCTGGGGCTCACCCGGTCCAAGCTCCGGTATCGCATGGAACAGCTCGGCATAAGGCCCGAGCAACGCACATATCGGACGAGCAACTGACGATGGCTGATCGCGGCAATAGAGGGATTCGCAGGAGACACACTGCACCCGCACGCGGGCGCGGAGCAGGTGCGGCTGTCCGGTCCCCCCGTGCCACACTGCATGCATTCGCAGAAGAACTCCCCGGGATGATCTGGCTGGTGGACAAGAAGGGAGGGATGACCTATGCGAACGCGCGGTTGTGCACTTTTGCCGGCACGACCAGGGATTCCATCCGAGGTGACAAATGGCAGGTGTTCGTCCATCAGGACGACAGGGCGGAGGCGGCTGCGGCGGTGAACGCCGCCATCCGTGCACGCCAGCCGTTTACCATAGAATGCCGCCTGCGCAACCGTGACGGGGATTACCGCTGGGTGGCGATCTCCGGCAACCCGCGGACCAGCAATGGACGGTACGCGGGGTACGTGGGCACCATCACCGACAGCACGCCGCGACGCAGTGCGGAGCACGCTGCCGGCCTGGCCTCCTCCCGTCTGCATGTACTGGTCGCCGCCATGGATGATATGTGTGTCGGGGTCGGCAAAGAAGAAGAAATTATCTGCTGGAACAGGAAGGCGGAACAGTTCACGGGCATCCCCGCCACGGAGACGATAGGGCATCCCCTGCAAACTGTTCTCAGCCCGGAAACGCTGGCGAGCGTGCGTGCAATGATGCACGCACCGCATGCATCGAGAGGCTCCTCATTCATAGAATCGTGTGTCTTCCGTTCACGGCCGGACCTGCCGGTCCCTGCCCATGTCGTGACGTCTGACAACGCTTGCATTCTTGTCGCGGTTCCGGAGCGGGATGGACAATCACCTGCTGACGAATCCGTTGCGACAGCACTTGCTGCGCAGAACGACTGGCTGCACAACCTTCTGAAGAACACTGATGATATTGTGGTCATCCAGGATCCGGAGGGGAGATACCTCTACTCCAACGGCTCCCACCGGTTTGGTGTGGGAATGGAAAAGGTGCTCGGAAGACTTCCCGGCGAGATCCATGACCGGGCCTTTGCCGACACCATTGTGCGCAGAGTCCGGCGAGTGATAGAGAGCGGCGAAGGGTTCACGGAAGAAACCCAGATGTCCTGGGAAGGTCAATCGTACTGGTTCCTGGATCAGTTGTCGCCGTTGCGAAACTCGGCCGGAACGGTATCTGCGGTTGCCACGATTTCCCGGGACATCACCGACCAGAAAAAAGCGGAGCAACGCCTGCGGGAGAGCGAGGAACGCTACCGCAGGTTCGTTGAGAACAGTAATGAAGGGATATGGCGCATTGAAACGGATGAGCCGATTCCTGTCGGGCTTCCTGTCGATGAACAGGTGCACCGGGTCCTCAAACATGCGTACTTAGCGGAATGCAATGCATCGTTTGCGCGACTGTTCGAATTTGAGGAGGTACAGGCGATCCTCGGCGTGCGGTTCAGCAAGCTGCTTCACACGGATGTGCCCGAAGACCTTCACACGCTCACACGGTTCATCCAGTCCGGGTATCGCCTGATGAACTATGAGACTCAGGTGCGAAGGCAGGACGGGTTGACCCGCCATGTCCTTCACAACGTTGTGGGAACGGTGGAAAACGGCCACCTGGTGAGGGCATGGGGGAGTGTGAGCGATGTGACGGAACGGAAGGACGCCGAACGGGAATTGCGTCTCCTCGCCCACACGATCACGAGCACGCGGGATTGTGTGAGCCTGACGGATCTGGATGACAACGTCCTCTTTGTGAACGATGCGTTTCTCTCGACATACGGATTCTCCGAAGAAGCGCTCCTCGGTCATGACATCAAGCAAGTGCGCCCCGAAGGAGTAGAACAGGACGGGCTTACGGCGATAAAGGAAAAAACGCTTGACGGCGGCTGGTATGGTGAAGTGATAAACCGCCGTGCTGACGGAAGCCTGTTTCCCGTCGAACTCTGGACCTCCGTCGTGCGCAATGACGAGGGTGAGCCGGTCGCCATGGTGGGTGTGGCCCGCGACATCACGGCGCGAAAGCAGGCAGAGGAAGAACTGCGTGCCTCGCTCCGGGAAAAGGAAGTCCTCCTGAAGGAAATCCACCATCGGGTCAAGAACAACCTGCAGGTCATCTCCAGCCTGCTGAGTCTGCAGTCGGAGTACCTGAAAGATGCAGAGATGGTCAAGATCTTCAAGGAGAGCCAGAACAGAGTGAAATCGATGGCGCTGATTCACGAGAAACTGTATCAGTCGCGCAACCTGGCGGAGATCGATTTTGGAGACTATCTCCGCGAGCTGACGACACAGCTGGTCCGCTCGTACGGCATCGGCACGCACGGTGTCCAGCTGAACGTCAATGCCAGCAGGGTGCTGTTGGCGGTGGACCGTGCCATACCGTGCGGCATCATTGTGAACGAACTTGTCACGAACGCGTTGAAGTACGCGTTTCCCGAAGGACGCAGCGGAAGGATCGATGTAAATCTTCACCCGGTCGACGCGGACCGCGTCCGTCTCACGGTGCGCGACAACGGTGTGGGTATTCCGGCGCATATTGATGTCACGACATCCGACAGTCTTGGTCTCACCCTTGTGCGCATGCTCGCGGAGCAGGTGCAGGGCGAAATGTCGATGCAGCCGCACGGGCCGGGCGCCGAATTCATGCTGACGTTCCGCAAGTAGCGAGGACATATGCAAAAGCGAACGATCATGGTGGTGGAGGACGAGCGGATCATTGCGGAGGATCTCCGGCACTGGCTGCTTGCGCTGGGCTACACCGTCGGGCCGCAAGTGGCAACCGGACGGGAGGCCGTGCAGCGGTGTGAAGGCACCCGGCCGGATCTCGTGCTGATGGACATTCTGCTCCCTGGAGAGATTGACGGCATCCAGGCGGCACAGGAAATCCGGGACCGGTTCGATATCCCCATTGTGTATGTCAC
>JAGDMK010000155.1 GCA_017860635.1 Bacteroidota bacterium | reverse complement strand
CACTCTCTTTCAGCTGTATGCTCACCGGTGCGGTCTCCGGACCTGGTCCGTGGCTGCGCCCGATGGCAGTGCGCCAGATCGGGTTTGTGCGGCTCGGCAACATGTGGTTGCCGTGGGAACTTCGGTTGTCTGCAAGGCAGATTCCGTGTAGCATGGGCGGGAAGGCGGATGGGCGCGGGCGAACCGTCAGCCTGACCGTGCGCCATTGTCCGGAATGCCGGATGACAACAGGAGGGTCACCTATGGCAAACAGAGCCGCACCGGTGAGACGATTTCCGGGGGAGGAATGAAGGGCATCACACTTCTCTCTTCGTTCGCAGTCAGCGGCCTGCTTGCTGTCGGTGCAGTGGACAAACTCCTTCACTGGTCTCCGTTCGTGTTCACACTGCAACACAACCCGCTTCTTCCGGAGCACCTGGCGCCTGCCGCCGGTGGCGCGGTCATTACGGCTGAGATGCTCATAGCGGGTGCGCTCCTGATCCCCCGCACGCGGCATGCAGGTCTTCTTGCAGCGACTCTGCTGTTCGGATTCTTCACTGCCGTGGTGGCCGTGCTTCTGGTTGCGGCGCCGGGAGAACGATGCGGATGCACGTTTCTCTTCGGGTACGACCGGGCGGACGTCCGCCATCTGGTGATGAACATCCTGCTGACCGCCCTGAGTGGTGTCATATGGCATGCGGACGTATCAGTGCTATCGCCCTCCGGGGCGTGATGGGCAGTGCCGCCATCCGCTCCTCCAACAACTCTCTCATTCACAAGGAGGATGTTATGTCTCGTGCACGGTCTCTTGTTGCCCTGCTCCTGCTTGCAGGCATCTGTTGTGTCACCCTGATGGGGATTCCCGAAGAAGCCGCGGCTGCGCCCATCGGGTGCTCCACGCTCGGATGCGGTGGCGGGCCGGACAACTGCATGTCCATCAGCGTAAGCATCAGGGGTGCGGAAATCTCGATCACCTGCTATGTCAAGGCAGCGCCCCTGCAACTGCAGTAGTCAGGAATCCGGTGGAGCTTCGCCCGCTCCATCCGGCATAAGCCGCCAGCAGGTCCTGAAACAATTCCTTCCGGAGCATCTCCCTATGAAACGCGAACGTTACCTTCTGTTGCTCTTTGCCGCTCTAGTTTCGCTCGGCATGATCCTCGGCTTCCTGTTGACTCCAGAGAAAGGTCCTCCCCGGGTGGAGCTCCCCGTTCCGGCCGATCCCGGGCTCAACGGAACACAGGAGATCAGGCCGCAGCAGGTCTCCAACCGAACATGGAAGCCGGTTCTGTGTGAGCGCCTCTTTGAGCTTGGGACTCTCCCTCACACACTCCTGGGTGATCCCATCGATGTGCGAACAGACGGTGCCGGTAACATCTACGTCCTGGATTGGAGCAATCGCTGTGTGCAGGAGTATACGCCGGAGGGCATTCTGCTGCGGACATTCGGCGGCGTGTCCGGCCGTGGCCCCGGCGAGTTCTCCAATCCGACAGCACTGGATGTCACGCAGGATGGAGAGGTCTGGGTCTGCGATCCGGTCAACGGCTTTATCACCGTATTTGCACACGACGGTGCCGTGAAGCGGACCATACGGACGGAGCGCCCTCCGCACCGGCTTGCCGTCCTGGGAGAACATGGATTTGTGGTGATATCCTCTCCGGCCGGCGAGTTCCTCTTTCACCGGTACACACCAGACGGACACCTTATTGACACATGCGGCACAGTCATGCAGGAACAGAGCCGGATGAGCGTAATTCTGGACGGCCGGTGTGCGGGATCCGATGACGGACGATTCGCGTACGCGGGGTACCGGGCGGGCTTGCTTGGCCTGTTCAATCCTGCACGGACACCATCTCTGTTTTTTGCCCACACGCTCGAACACCCTGGTCTGCCCAAAGTGCTTACTCAACAGTCCAGCGAGATGCGGTATGTACGCGTGCACCCTGACGCCCCCCTGGTTTCACGATGCGTCAGTCTCGTGGGTGCGCAGGTTCATGTGCTGACGGGCATGCTCAACGATGACCGCAAGAGCGTCATGGATGTGTACAATCACGAAACCGGTGCATATGAGCACTCCTATGCGCTGCCGGAAGCGGTCGGAAATGTGAGAAGGACAGACCGGATGCTGTACACCATTGCCGACACAACCGTGACAGTGTGGCGGGTATGGGATCCGGGCCTTCCCCTGGTTTCCGGTCATTGAAAATCAGTGGTTCCGATCGCATAGTGTCCGGAAGCGTGGCGTGAAACGGTCCGCCCAGCTGCAGCATCTTGACTCTGAATAGGGATTTTGTGAAGTTGCATGGTACGTGTACTATGTGCCAGAGCGCGGGAAGATCATGAGAGCTGTGAGGATGCTGGTGGTGGTTCTGAGCATGGCTGGTGCGGTAGCGGCAGCTCAGACAAGTGTGGGAAAGTACGCGGGTGAGTTCATTTCGCTCGGCGTGGGCGGACGTGCCCTGGCGCTGGGCGGAGCCTATGTGGCACTGGCCAACGATGTGACCGCAGGGTACTGGAACCCGGCAGGCCTTGCCCACATCTCCTACCCGCAGATAGCCCTCATGCATGACGAACAGTTCGGTTCGCTCGTCAATCATGACTATGGTGCCGTTGCAATACCGGTGGGTAGCCGGACCAGCATCGGTCTGAGCCTGATCCGCCTTGGGGTCGACGATATACCGGATACGCGCAATGCCGGGGTGGACATCAACGGGAACGTGACGTATGATCCCGCGCAGTTCAGCAGGGTAGATCCCGACCGGGTGACCTATTTCAATGCCGCGGACTATGCTCTCTACTTCACGTATGCGCAGCGGTACTCCGACGACTTCACCTACGGTGCCAACGTGAAGCTGATCCGCCGTGATCTGGGCGATGCCACCGCGACCGGCATCGGCTTCGACGTCGGTGTGTGGTACACTCCCATGGAAAACCTGGTCCTCGGCGCAAATGTGCAGGATATCACGACCACATTTCTTGCGTGGAGCACAGGCAGAAATGAGCTCATCTCACCGACGATGAAAGTCGGATCGGCGTATTTCATAGACCTGTTCGGCGGACGCTTTGCCCCCGCCGTGGATGTGGACGTACGGTTCGAGAACCGCAGGTATGCGTCCACCATGAACTTCGGACCGGTGAGCTTCGACCTGCACGGCGGGCTGGAATTTCAGTTCAAAGAGTTGATTGCGCTTCGGGCGGGATACAGCGATGTGAAACAGCTGACCATGGGAGCGGGAGTGCACCTTCCCAAGCTCCACATCGACTACTCGTTTGCGAAGCTCGACGCGATTGACCAACCGGGAAACACCCACCGCATCTCGGTCATGTTCACGCTGGAAACGGAAGAGTTCCGACGCGTAACCGAATAGTGCCGCACCGGCCACACTTTCGTGTGCCGGTGCTTACTTCGATTGCATGACAAAAACACCATTCCAGTTGTCGGGGGGTGGTGTTTGCATATATGCCTCGGCGCGCTGCAGATGCAGGAGCGTCGGGTAGTCATCGGGGCGCAGGCGCAGCGCTGATTGGAATACCGCGCGGGCTCCCTGCCAGTCCCGGCCATAATACAGCCGCTTTCCTTCCTCGTAGTGCGCAAGAAACTCCCGTAGATCCGCGGCGATATCCGGCCCCGCCGGACCGAGCAATTCATAAGTCGTCACCGGTTCACTGCGCCCCATAACACCGATCCGGTCGAGCTCCCTGCCCAGGATCTCATCGCGGACCTGGGTATAGGTACGTTCGCTCACCATGATGCCCGTGTGATATTCACGGTTGGCTCCCTCCAGCCGTGAGGCCAGGTTCACGCTGTCACCGATTACGGTGTACGCGAATTTTCCCACGGCACCCATGTTTCCCACAACCATCTCTCCGGTATTGATCCCGATGCGGATCCGGATGGCGGGCCGGTGCTGTTCTTTCCATGTCTGGTTCAGCTCGACAAGAGCTTCCTGCATCGCCAGAGCGCTCCGGCACGCCCGCAAGGCATGATCGCGCTGTGGAATCGGCGCCCCCCAGAATGCCATCACCGCATCTCCCTCGTACTTGTCCAGCGTTCCGTCATTCTGGAAGATGATATTCGACATGACGTTCAGGTACTCATTCAGGATGGCAACCATGTCCTCGGGAGGGAGGTTTTCGGAGATCGCCGTGAATCCGACGATGTCGCTGAACAGCACCGTGAGTTCTTCACGCTGCCCGCCCAGCACCAGCTTCTCCGGGTGCGCCACCAGTTCGTCCACAAGCGACGGATTGACGTAGGTGCTGAACATGGATTTGATCAGCATGCGCTCTTTGCGCTCGGTGACGAGGTGGTACGTGGTGCTCATGGTGTAGCCGCCCAGCACGGCAAGCACTGCATTGACAACACCGATGACGTAGTGAAACCGGCTGAACAGAACGACGGAAACCCCGCCGATGATCACGATGACAGACAGCGCAAACAGAAAACCAAGCAGACCAACAACGAGATAGTGACGCGTTTTGATTTCCCGCAGCTGCGACGTGACGAAGAATGTCAGCAACACCAGGAACAGTGTCGTTGCGGCTCCCGCCCATGGAGTCTCCATATGGAGGAAATCGTTGCGGAGGACATTCTCGATGACATTCGCGTGTATCTCCACCCCGTACATCAGGTTATCGCGTTTTCGCAGTCCGCGGGCGATGGCAACGGGGAACAGGTCCTTGTATTCAGGGACCGTGACGCCGACGAGCACGATCTTGTCCTTGAACGTATTGTCGTGCAGATACCCGAACACCGGATCGCTGAACGTGTTGATCTGCTGCCCGCTTTCCACTTCATCTGCAGTGGTAAGGGTTGAATCATCGATCACATCATGGAACCGGATATGAGGGAATGTCCCGTCGGGTCCGTAGAAGTTAATGAGAAGAGATCCGGGGTCATACCGCGGAATCTTTCGTCCGGCATAGAGAAAATGTTGCTGCTCGGCAGCTGGCACGGCCGAAGGGGGAAATCCGAAGTACTTGTTCAGGACGGCAAAGGCAAGCGTCGGCACTGCCTGTTCGGCTCCGCCGGCGGAGTCCATCACAAACATCGTGTTATAGGACCGGTACACACCGTCAGCATCGTTCCGGATGTTCACGAGTCCCATGGAGGGATCGGAGGAGAAGAAGATGTTGCCGAAGGTCTCAGCGGCGGACGTCGTGACATATGCTTCCTTATCGGCTTCCCGTTTTCCCGCTAGTACTCCGATGCCGGTTTCCAGCAGCGCCGTGCGCAGGGTGTCATCGTTCCGCGGATCGTGAGAGTCAGGGCCGCTGAACAGGAGGTCTATTGCTACGGCGCGCGCACCGGCGGCCTTCAGGTTGCGCAGCAGATGTGCGTAGTAGGAGCGGGGAAACGGAAAGCGGTCGGGCAGCGAACGGAACGACTCTTCAGTGATCTCGACAATCACCACATGGGCAGAATCGGTGACGATCGGTGCAACACCGCGGTACTGGAACCGGTAGTCAATGGTGGCAAGTTCCAGCCGCTGGAGGATGCCAAGACGGAGAATAGGTTCCTGGGTGAACAGGATGATCAGGAGCGCGATGCCCAGCGCGAGCGCAAGCCGCGTGATCCAGCTCCGCTGGCCCTGCGACAGCCACCCCAGGAGAATCGGTGTGCTCATACTCAGATGGAATACCGGTAGCGCAGGCTGACGATATTCTCGCTCGGATAGCCTTCGTTTGAGAAGAAGCTGCACTGCAGCACCAGCTGCATGTCCGGCCGTGCATTCCACTCCGTTCCGAGGTCCACCGCAATCCGCCGGTAGTCACCCAGCGTCGGAGCAAACGTTGCGGCGATCATCAGGACATCCCGGATGAGCGTATACCGGCCCGCCAGCGAGAGCATGGTGTAGTCCAGATCGGTGCTTGCACCGCGCACAATGCCCGTCGGCATCGTGTTGAAAAACGCGGCGATGGACACAGTGGTCCGCAGCGGGATCTTGTACAACGTGGTCACGCCAAGTTCAGCGGTGACATTCCGGACGTCATATTGCCGCAGGGATTCGTCGGCCCGGTTGGATACGGCGAAGTTAAGCGAGGCGGTATGCCGTGCGCCCCACAGGAAGTCATAGGTGCTCTGCAGATACACGCGGTTGGTGGCGTCATTGATCGCCGACAGGCTGTCACGGCCGGTCACGGCAAGACCGTTGTCATTGGCGTACCGCGAGAAGCCAAGAGTGATTGTGGGAGCATCGTGCCGCGGGAGATAGGTCGCGGCGATGTTCATTGTGTTGTACACAGTGGTTCCGACTTTGGTGGCAGCGGTGTTGTCCTGCAACCGTTCATATCCCAATGTGAGAAACACCCGGTTATCGATGATCCGTGCCCTGTCGACAATCGAGAAGCCGCGGATGTCCGTCTGGAGGAACGACTGTCCGAATGAGGTATAGTCGTTGCCCCGGAACAGATAGGTAAATTTGAGCGCGTTGTCGAAATAGTTCAGGCCCAGACCGAACTCCCAGGCAACCGTCGGAAGTCCGTCCAGACCGAGAGGACGGAAGTTGTCGTTGACGGTAATGTAGTTCTTCAGATAGTCGCGGGCCTCCTTGATTCCTTTGGCGCCGGATGTGTACACCGAATCGATATACGCATCCGAGAACGTGCCCGATGATATGTCGCTGTTATATGCGCTCACCGCCGCCTGACCGCTGAGCTCAATGCGGCTCTGATCGAAGCGTGCCATGAAATCTGTTCCCAGAACGATGTTCTCTTTGGGACTGATGCCATAGCGGATGGAGCCGAGGTCATCACCGGAGCTCAGCCACGAAAAACCCACTTCCCATGTCTCGCGGTCGCCGATACTGGGACGGATGGCGAAGAGATCGCGCGCGTAGGTACCGTACCCGAATTTCCCCCACGTTGTTGAATCCACCTGCCCGAACGAAGCAGTGGAATCGCGCTGGAACTCCACAACGAAGCTGTCTTTCGGAAACACATGAGCAAGCTTTCCCTCGACGTTGCGCGTGATCTGACCGAGGGTGAGATCGAGACCGATGATGCCGTAGCGGGCAGAAGCCTGAAGTCCGCGTACCCGCTTTCCGCTGATGATCAGCTCCGGAAAGGCAGGATAGTGGTCTCCGTAGCCGGCTTGTATCCATGGTGTTTCGACTCCTGCAAAGAACCGGTGCTGTGGCTGACGGTCACCGCGTTCATCGGAGGTCAGGAAGAGGTTTGACGTCAACCCGAGTATGCCGGTCTTTCCCCGGAAATTGGCTCCCACCCGGTTGTACCAGGTTCCCTCCTGCTGAATCTGCTCGTGCCGTGATTCGACATTCACGTTCAGCGAATAGTCAAATCCACGTGCAGGTGTTGCAGCTGCGGTGAGATCCATTCCCGTGCGGCGGACAATGAAGGTCATCTCCGACGATCCGCGGAGCTGGCCTTTCCGGTTGAAGATGCCGACCTTCACCGTGTGCGGACCCGGCGCAAGCACGAGTCCGTTGTTCTCCGGGATGTAGACGATCATATCATCGCTGAACACGGCGCCGGCAGTGACATTCACATCATCGATCTTGATCTGAGTGGCTTTCCGCACGATGCCGGTATCCGCCCGGAGCAGGGAGATCGAAACAAGCACGTCTTCCGTATTCAGGCTCGCGCCGGGCTCAGGGCTCAGAAAGAGAATCTGCTGATCCTCTTCCTCCTGTATGCTGATCCTGGCCGGCTGCGGCGGAGGGTTCGTGACCGGATCTCCGCCTGCATTGGGAGGAGAGGATTCCCGTTTGCCGGCGGCATCGGTCAGGATAAG
>JAGDMK010000154.1 GCA_017860635.1 Bacteroidota bacterium | reverse complement strand
GGCGATCTTGGCATACCAGGAGCGCACATCAAACCGATAGCTTATTGCGCGCGCCATATGCCAGTTCTCTTCCTGCCATCCGTTCTTCTCGCGGTGCGGGCAGTCTGTGGCCACATAGCTCATGTTCGAACGAATTGCCCAGTCGATGATCTGATGCGCTCCATTCTGAATCTGATCGGAACACATGAACGAGCCGATCACCGCATTTGCTGCCCGGACATGGACCAGCTCCAGCTTCCGAATCACAGGAAGACCTTCGGGATTCGGCTGGCCCTCGGGCACGGCTCCCGTGACACCGACATACTGTGCGCCGACATAGCAGAAGAGCACCTGATGCGACTCGGCCCCGCCGCCCCGCAGCGTATAGTCGTGCCAGATATCCTTTTTCGTTCCCCATGTGTACGTAAACTTGACCTGTCCGGTGGAGTCCATGTATTCACACGGCTTGAACCGTATCGTCTTGCCGGCAGCACCTTCGACAGTGAACCTGAGCAATGCAGAGCAGTTCTGGGAATATACGTACGTATATTCACCGGCACGGGGATGCTTGATTTCTGTTGGAGAGAACACTTCGAATGCTTTGAGAGGCGGGGCAGCGTACCGCTCAAGTGCCGCCTCCGGGGGCTGAACCCGCGTGACAGGATTCCAGCCTCTATCGTTGAAGCCGGGCTTGTTCCAGCCAGGCTGTACGCGGCGAGCGTCATAATCTTCCCCCGCATAGATATGCGAGAATGTCAGCGGACCCTCTGACCACTTCCAGGTGTCGTTGGACGTGACCATCTGCACCTGCCCATCGGCCCGTGTAATACGCGCTTCGAGCCAGAGCAGATACGGGGTATTCCCGGCGAAATTGGGCATGGCGTCGGTCTTCACATATCGCCCTGTATCGTTTGCAGCACCGACGTACCAGAATGAATTGCCCAGCTGTACGCCGATGACATTCTCTCCCGGCGTCAGGTACGGTGCAATGGCAAACTCCTGCCAGTAGATCGTCTTGTTGTATTGAGACCAGGGTTGGTTGATGACCGATGGATCAACCCGCCGACCGTTTACTGTCAACTCAAAATGCCCCAGACCGATCACACGAACAGAGGCCGCAGCAGGCTTGTCGGGCAGTGTAAACGATGTTCGCAGGAGCGGACACGGAGTGGCCGGGGTGTTCCGGTCGGCCCCGAACGGAATAATCCACTGGGCGTCAGCCGGTGTGTTTCCGGATTCCGCCGCCGATGACGCAACCACAGGCAGCAGCGGCAGCATGCACACAAAAGTTGTCATGAAAACGGAGGCGGGTAACGCTCCGCCCGGGCCGATAGGTAAGAGGTGAAGGAGATTCATAGAGCATCCAAGTGTTGTCGTCCAGGAAGTATGGTTCACATGCGGACACAGTATACGAAAGAAGATACGCAGTATAGCGAGAGGTCGCAAATCGGAAAATCAGGAGTGACAGCCGATGTGCATGTCACTTCACCATGCCAAAGGTCTTGTTCTTCGCCGTCATGCGGATGAAGTAGCGGAGCCGTGTATCAAAGACCTGCTGACGCTCCCTGCTGCCATCGATCCAGCCAATCCGGATTCTTCTGTAACTCTCCGGGAATGCCCTGTAATTCTTCCAGACTACCGGATCCTGTTTCAACGCACTCCTGATATCCGGCGGTAACGTGAAGTGTTCCTTCTTTTCAGTCTTGTGCTCGCGGAACGTGTGCTCGATCCTGGCCAGTCCAATGCGGGTCATTTTCCTGGACCGGATGAGGCGCCGGACCCGCTCTTTATTGAGTGCAGAGAGGTTGCTTCCCGGCCGGCGCGGGCTGAACCGCTGGGCGTATTTTTCGCCGTCGATGGGTTTGAGCGTGCTGTCGATCCAGCCGTAACAGAGGGCCTCTTCGACCGCATCATTATACGGAATTCTTGACTTGCCGGAGCTCTTCTTATAGTAGACCAGCCAGATCTCCCGTTCAGTGTCGTGGTGCGCCTTCAGCCATGCGCGCCACTCCTTCCTCGTGAAGACCGTCAGTGTCGTACCGAGTTTCATTGCTGCACGCCTTTCCCTGCATACTGAATGCTGGTGTTCCGCGGACAGATTCCTGCCGGCGTCAGCTCCTACGCCTCCCGGACCTTTCCTGCTGCATTATACCCCTTCTCACCGAACGGCTGGAGAGCCTCGATCCAGATCTGCTCGAGCAAAGTGAGTTCGTCTTCGACCGAGAAACCGGGTTCATCCATCACACGCACAACTTCGAGGATTTCAAAGACGAAATGATCAGGTCCGTATGTATTCCAGTCCTGCTGCAGGCGCGTGTTGATGTGGCTCCCCATGGTGAGCATGAACCTGTGCTTATTCAGCGAGCCTTCGAGATTGAGGCTGCTCCCGAGCAGCACTTTGCCGTTGGCGGTGTTCCTGACCAGGAACACCCCTGCAGGTTTCTTCCGTTCCTTGTATTCTCTCTTCAGATCCTGACGCGATTTTCCCGCCATTGTCGTACTCGTGTGATCGTGTCGTATCCCGCTCTCACTTCACGTGCATTCGGCCGGCCCGTTACACCCATCCATTGGTTTTGTACATCTTGTAGCCCAGTTCAAGCGCACTCCGGACTTGTTCGAGGAGCAGCGCGTCCATCCTGGTAATGTGAAAACACGATTTTCCTTTCAACGTCGAGAGCAGTTCTTTCTTGAACATCTTCTTGATTGCGGGATCTGTGTACACGGGCATGTAGTAGAAGCCCACATAGGTGCTCTGAATGATCAACCCCGCGAAGAACACCTCTTTCCGCTTCCTACCTGCAAACGTGACGTCCTTGATGGACCAGAGCTCGTACCGTGAGTCAAAATCACTCTTCGCGGTGAATGGCGGTTCGTACTTCTTCAGAAGCTTCCGCAGCTGCTTGAAGATGACCACGCGCTTGTCGTCCTTTGGTGTCTGTGCTTTCACTTGTGTTTGCTCTTTGTGTGCTTTCTGGTCAGGGCGATACTCCCGAAGCCCGAGATGACGGCAATATAGAATCCGAAATCATACCACCATCCGGTATTGAATGGCTCGTAAACCCGGATACCGTCCTTGAACAGACCGACAATCAGCGATATGGGAGCGATCCATCCATGCCAGACGCCCGCAAAGAAGCCTGCAGGCTCCTGAGACGAATAGGTCGGACCGCCGGGGAAACACCCGCTGAGGGCGATGGCAAGCACTGCAAGCCATACAAACACACTGCTCAATCGCATCATATGTACACCTCCTTGTGAAAAATGATTCGACGTGTACCCGGCAAGGAACGCACATCACCATCACCGCTGCAAACTCCGGGCCAGCTCACGGACAGGATGGAGAGCGGAGCGATAACCGATCTCAATCACCTCCTCCGCACGATCGAATTCCAGAAGATGGACCGGGCCGAGTGGCGGGCGGATGAGCACTTCGGGGCGTTCAACCCGGAGGCGGCTCTCCGTAAGGCGCACCTGCATGACGTGCAGCGACGCCAGGAGCAGTTCGCCCATGCCGGGCATCGGATGTGTGATCCGTTTCGCTCGCGCACGGGCACCCGCAGGCCGTTTGCGTGCCCTGATCCGCTCCAGTATCCGGGCCGCTGTCTGCGTGTACTCGCTGCCTCCGAGACGCGCAAGGATGGCGTTCTGCACGCCCGGGCGGCGAGACTGCTTCCGCAGCGGCCTGCCGGTCACGATTTCATAGTTGAGGTCCACCGCGATCACAAGATCGGCTCCCATGGCACGGACCGCACTGACAGGAACGGGATCCACAATACCGCCGTCCACCAGAAGCCTGCCGTCACGGAGAACAGGCGTAAGGATCCCCGGAACCGAAATGCTCGCTCGCACCGCTCCCAGGATGTCACCGTCACGCATTCTGATTTCCTCGCCGGTCGCGATGTCCGCAGCAATAGCACAGAATGGAATGGGCAGATCCTCGAGGCGCTCGGTACAAACGTGTGCGGCCAGAAAGTCCGTAATCTTCTTCCCGCTGATGAGTCCGGACCGCGGAAAGATCGGATCGAACAGCGAGCCGATCCTCTTCCAGTCAAAACTCCGGAAGGCCTCTTCGAGCGTGTCCAGACGCCCGGATGCATACGCGGCGCCGATCAGCGCGCCGATGCTTGTCCCGGCAACAACATCCACCGGTATGTCGGATTCGCGGAGTGCGCGTATCACCCCGATGTGCGCCAAGCCGCGCGCAGAACCGCTCCCCAGCGCGAGACCGATCACCGGCCGTTTTCCGGCGGACTTCATGGCGTCACCATCGCGCAGTTCATCGCATCAACCGCAGTGATTGCCCGTTTGAGGATCATCTACACCTTCCCTGCCACGCGAGGATCTTCTCCGCCGGCCCTCAGTACAATCTGCCGCAGCATGCCGCCAAACACCAGTTGGTGCACCGGATACAGGGCGTACCAGTACGCAAGCCCGAGCAATCCCACCGGGTCGAACAGGGCTGTCTGCCGGATTGTCGACGATGCATCATCCCCGGTCACTTCAAATTCAAGCCATGCCCGGCCGGGCACTTTCATCTCGGCTGCAAGCCGCAGGAGGCGGGACCGTTCCAGGGCTTCCACCCGCCAGAAGTCGACAGTATCTCCGACGCGCAGATGTTCCGGATCCGGCCGGCCGCGCCGCATGCCGATCCCTCCGACGAGCAGATCCATAAATCCGCGCACATGCCAGAGCCAGTTCCAGGCGTACCAACCTGTGTCGCCCCCGATACGCTCTATGACCCTGAAGGCTGCTGCGGGCGATGCCGCAGCTGTCGCCGTGCGGGAGTCTACCAATCGCGTTCCAAAGCGCACGCCGCCCCATGACCGCACCTCTCCCGATGAAGAGAGTGCATCTGACCACCGCGTCGCGGCGAACTGCTTATCTTCATTTGCCAGCGCGTGGCGGATTGCGTCTTCGATTCCCATGGGATGAACGGAAAACATCCGGAGTGCAGTCTCGTCCCGGACAACCGTAGAGTGAACGATGCTTTCAATCAGGGTCCGGCCTATGCGGGCGTACAGCGGCGTGATCAGCCCCAACCACAGACTGGAGAGAAAAGGTGTCAGGGCGGGAACCGGGATCATCCGGAGGCGCATCCCGCGGAGACGTGCGTAGGTGCGCATGATCTCCGCATAGGATACCCGATCTGCCCCGCCGATCTCGTATGTGCGGCACTCCGCGGCAGGCAGATCAAGGGCCTCGGTGAGGTATGAAATCAGGTCTTCGATCGCGATGGGCTGTGCGGGCATTGAGACCCACCTGGGCGTTATCATGACCGGCAGCCGTTCCACCAGCGAACGGATCATCTCAAACGAAAGGCTGCCGGACCCGATGACGATGGATGCGCGGAATTCCAGGACGGGCACACCGGACTGACGCAGGATGTGCCCCACTTCCTGCCTGCTTCGCAGATGCGGGGACAGGGGCTGTGTCTCGTCACCCAGGCCGCCGAGGTAGATAATGCGCTCCACGCCCGCCGCTTTTGCCGCTCCGGCGAAATTCTGCGCACCAAGCCGGTCCTTCTCCTCAAACGAAGCCCCCGCTCCCATGGAGTGGATCAGATAATAGGCAACCTTCACGTCCCGCAGAGCCAGACTCAGACCGGGACGGTCGAGCACGTCTCCCCGGACGACTTCAGTCGACGCGGCAACTCTCGGCCTGAGGAATTCAGGTTGCCGAACCAGACAGCGCACACGGAATCCTTTCTCCTCCAGGGCTCCCAGCAGGCGGCCGCCGACGTAGCCGGTCGCACCTGTCAGAAGGATGCGCGATGTCCCTGACGCATCTGCCGCCCTCTCCCCGGTTGTCTGGTTCATCTGTACACTTGCCTCACATCCGTTCCTGAATAAGATAGAGACGGTTGTCCTCCATCCGGTACAGGAGGGGGGCGACCAGGACCTTCGGGTATCTCAGACGGAGCCTCTGCACCTCGCTGAGCACGAAGTCAATCTCATTGCCTATCTCAAACATCGGGGCATATCCGTTGAAATGCTCTTCTGCCGATTGCAGCGTCCATCCGGCGTTCTCGACAAGACCCTGGATGAATTGCTCCTTCCGTTTGACAAGATTGACCATGCCGCACTGGTCGTGCCCGAGGAGTGCGATGCACCGCACACCGCCCACAGCTATAGCGTAGGACACCTTGAATTCGCTGTATCGCAGGTTCCCTCCGCCGGACCGGATGATGTACGCGAAGTTGTCGGGTATGCGGAGATGTTTCCGGTTATCCATGCACATGCCTATCAGCAGCCTGGCTGATGTGTACGGCTCATGGGGGCGACCCAGGTTGTGGTATTCGAGCAGCCGCCCGATCGCTGTCTCTCTGTAGGGCGGCGGAATGTCCTCCGCGGTTACTATCGGAACCAGTCGGTACATGTCATCACTTTCCTCGTCCGCAACATGCCAGGCTCGTTGTGCCGGGAAACACCGCCGCCTTGAACGGTGCGGACGTGTAATCCTTATCCCCTACTGGCTATAACGAGCATTTCGAAATCTTCGGTGGTCAGCGCGTCCTTGCGTGAAAATGCTCCAAGCCGCGCGCCGTAGATGGCCGAGGAGGCATACCCGAGCGACTTCAGCAGCCACGTGATCTCGCTCGGCACATAGTACCGCTCGTTGCACTGCAACTCCCGCATGTTCCCCGAATCATCTGCTATCCTGGTGAGATTGTGGTCCCGGAATGTCATCAGGTCAAAGGTGTTGCTCCGGTATGTCGCATTGCCCGGCCCGCCCGACGAGTTGCAGAACTCCTGAACAGAATGGTAGAGAGGAAACAGGCCGTTCAGTGTCGTGAATATGAATTTCCCTCCCGCCTTGAGCGCCCGCGTCGCGCCTTTCAGGATCTCGAAATTCATCTCGTCGGTTTCCATCAGCGGAAACGATCCCTCGCACAGCATGATTGCCACATCGAACTCATTCTCAAACGGCAGTGTTCGCGCATCGAGGCGGTGAAAGTCAACGATGAGTCCCAGGGCCTCTGCCTTCTCCCGCGCCCGATTCAGCTGGGAGTCGGACAAGTCCACACCCGTGACGTTGTAGCCCCGCCGGGTGAGCTCGATCGCATGTCTGCCCGTGCCGCACCCGATATCCAGAATTCTGGCTGTCTTCCGGTGGCCGATTTCCTGCTCGATGAAATCCACCTCCCCTGCGGTACCGTGCACAAAGCTCTCACTGTCATACGTTGCGGCGTAGTTCTCAAACAGCTGTTCATACCACTGTTTCATGATTGTCTCTCATGATGATCCTTCATGATGCCGGCAGTGATTTCTCCGGCGCTACTCAATCAGCACCCCTGCATTCTTCAGCACGCGATAGATACGGGGATCGGCCCGCTGATCGCTCTGGGTTCCGTCCGAGTAATCTCTCCAGATGCGATGCGGTTCAATCAATACCTCGATATACGGCACCTGCGGCGCGAGCGATGAATAGGCGTACCAGAATGCTCCCAGATAGATCCGTTCATCGTCCACAGTAAGGACCCAGGGAATGCCGCCGGTGGGACCGAGCCTTCGTTGCAGTCTCGCCAGTTGCGAATCTGGCTGTGCCGTCACTGCAAATTCGTGAGTCTTCCAGTTGTACATTCGTATGTCCTCCAGCGTGAGGAACGGAATGTCTGCCAACCGGAGGTCCTTGAGCGGGAGGGCCCAGACGTTCGCCGCCGTCAGATTGCTGTCAGCAAGCCGGTAGATCGCCAGCGAATAGCCGCCGGAATTTCCCACTCCCAGGTCGCATGCCGGAAAGGAGAACAACCAGAGGGAGAGGCAAAGCCCAATGC
>JAGDMK010000153.1 GCA_017860635.1 Bacteroidota bacterium | reverse complement strand
AGGAGTTCAGCGTGTGGCTGCGAGAAGTTCTCGATCTCTTCGGAACGGGCGATGGGATTGGCGCGCCGCCGCTGCGGGTCCTTCACGTCCGCTTTGGGAATTCCGTAGTAGGCCAGGCCATCGGCAACAGGGCCGCCGTAGAAATGCAGCTGGGTGGTCATGGATTCGTCGTACCGGGTGAATCCAAGAAAATAGCTGGTAAAGTCAGCCCATGCCCGGTCACGGTATCCGCTGCTGAGCAGCCGGGAGAACCGGGCATGCATGGCGTATCGCTCTTCCACAAGTCCGGAAGAAAACGACGCGGAATACTTGCGCGTGTTGTAGCTGCCCAGTCCGGCGGACAGACGCAGCGATCGTTCGCGGGCGAAGTGAGACGTTTCAACGTTTACGGACCCTCCGATGGCAGGAGCGCCGTAGAGAGCACTTCCCGCTCCACGTTGCACCTGAATATCTTCAGCGCTCGCCGCAAGGTCGGGGAAATCCAGCCAGTAGACGTTGTGATCTTCCGGATCGTTCTGCGGCACGCCGTTCACCATCACCGCCACGCGTCGTGCATCGAACCCCCGGATATTCAGATAGGTGTAGCCGATCCCCGTACCGCTCTCCGAATAGTATGTCGTGGAGGGGAGTTCCGACAGGAGGACGGGGATGTCCTGTGTGGTGTATCGCTCACGGATAGCCTGCCGCCCGAGCGTAGAAAACGTCGCCGGCGTCTCCCGCTCGCGCCCCCGGCTTGCCGTCACGGTAATCGGCTGTACGGGGATCACAGCCGGCTTCAGCGCAACCGCGACGGAGATGGTTTCCCCTTCGTGCACTTCCAGTGAGACGCTGAATGTGCTGTACCCCACAAACGCAACGCGGAGGGTAATGGAGCCGGCGGGGATGTCCATCAGCTCGCAAATGCCGCCGGCATCGGTGGATCCAGCCCTGGTGATTCCGGACACGGAGACATGGGCACCCGCAAGCGGCGTGTGACGCTCGGCGTCGGTAACAGCAACGCGGATTGCCCCGTCCGGCGCCGCAGCGCCGTGCGAGCCGAAGATGCCGATCACGAGGAGAATCCAGAGGTGTTTCATGTGTCCCTCCCGCCATTCAACGAAAAAAGCCGTTTCTCCGTAGGAGTGACCTGGAGAGACGGCTTACACGAGGGAATCACTGAGCTGCTTCCGTTTTCCTACGCTGGCATAATCCAGATCAGGTTCCAGGGTGTACTCTCAGTCCTGCTGAACGGGCAGGACACCCCTAACGGTATAACAAAACATACGTTTGTAGCGGGCAAAAAGCAAGTGGACGCTGACATTGACAACGAGCCCGGAACTTTGCAGATTATAGAAGGGGCCGGTATCATCAACCACAAGCGGAGGATGAACGCCATGCACCCGGTCAACGAGCAATGCTTCCGCTATTTTGCCGAAATCGTCCGCACCCTCAAAGCCACCACCCATCATGAACGGGTTCTGTCACTCATCGTCGACAGAATTGTCCGGACGTTCAACTGCCAGACCTGCGCCATAGCCCTCATCGACCCGAAGAGCGAATATCTTCGTATCGATCAGTGCTACAATCTGTCACTCACGTTCTGCAATTCGTTCCGCCGCAGGATTGCCACGAGTTCGATAGGGCAGCTTCTCTGGACGGGGAAGCCAATCGTCATCCCCGACAGCACACGTGATCCGGCGCTGGCAGACGAGATAGCACTCGAACACCCCTTCGGCTCATGCATCTGTCTCCAGATTGCGGTGGACCAGCAGACGCTCGGCTATTTGCATGTCGACTGTGCAGAACCCGGTGCCCTCGGGCTGGCTGATGTCGAGCTGCTGCACCTGTTTGCCGACATCGCCGGCATCGCCGTCATCAAATCCTCCCTGCACGATGAAAACATCCGGTTGGACAGGGTGGACAGGGAGACCGGACTCGAGAAGTACCCTCCTTTTCTGGAGAAGCTCAGGGCCGCCATGGAGCGTGCCGAGGAATTCAGCGAGAATTTTGCCGTCCTCATTCTCGATGTCGACAATTTCAAGGACACTGTGAACACATACGGGTACGATGTGTCCCATCAGTTGCTGAAGGAACTGGGGGGCTCTGTCCAGTTGCTCCTTCGGCCTGTCGATGCCGCGGCGCGCTACGGATTCGATGAGTTCATCCTGCTGCTGGCGAACACCGGGCTGGAGGGAGGGCAGGATTTCGCCGAGCACCTCCGGCTTCGGATCGCCGAACAGGAATGGACGCTGCGGAAGATTCACACCAGCGTGAGTATCGGACTCGCTGCATTCCCGCGCAACGGGAACACGATTGACACAGTGCTGACCACGGCGAAAAAGGCGCTGTTCGAGGCGCAGCGGCGCGGCAGAAACCAGGCATTCTCATACGAGAGCGAATGGTACACCAGGCCTGTCTCCTTGCCGGATACCGCCCAATCCTGATCGCAAGCCACGCGGATGCCCGAACTTCCCGATCTCCTCTACATATGCGATTACCTCCGCCGCCATGTTCTGGGCCGCACCATCACAGCAGCGGAGCTGCGCCAGCCGGTTGTGCTCAGAAACGCTGTGGGTGATCCCCTCGGGCATGCGCTCAAGTCACTCACGATCACCGGCATCCACATCCATGGACCCTTCCTGCGGCTGACCGTCAGCGCAACCCTCGAGCTGGTCATCAATCTCATGCTCGCCGGTCAGATACAGCATCAGCGCAAACCCGACCGCGCGCTCGGCCATATCTGCGTGAGCCTTCATCTCGATGACGGCACACGCCTCAACATCTGTGACCAGCAGAAGATGGCCAAGGTGTATCTGGTGCACACGGGCAATGATGCCGTCATTCCGGGATTCCGGACGCTCGGTATCAATGTTTTCTCTCCCGACTTCACGCCCGAAGAGCTCAGGCGCCGCGCGGCTGAACATCCCCGCATGCAGGTCCGCGCGCTGATCAACGATCGCACAATTCTGGACAGCATCGGCAACGCCTATGCCGACGAGATCCTGTTTGCCGCTCAGATTCATCCGAAAACGCTCGCCGGCACGCTGCATCCTGACGAATGGGTGCGGTTGTACGGCGCCATACGGGACGTCATGAGCGACGGTGTACGCGCGGTGGCGGATGCCCGCCAGCCGATCCATATCAAGGTCCGCGATCATATGCGTGTGCGGAACAGGAAGGGTTCGCCGTGTCCGCGATGCGGTTCAACAATTCGCCGGGAAGGGGTTCGCGGATACGATGTGTTCTTCTGTCCAACCTGCCAGCCGGCACGACGGCGTGTCTTCATTGACTGGAAGCAACCGCCGCCCGCCAATTCCCCTGATACGTTGCGCAGTGACACCGATCAACCCGCCTGACCGGCATGCCAACACGAGTGCCTCAGGGAAGGCTCTCTTCGGGGGGGCATTCGCTTGTTGCCTCACGCAGGGTTCTCTCTTGGTTCTCTCTGAATGTCTGTTCGTTGCGAAAGAGCAGGATTCGCCGTATCTTCGCTCATACATTCTCCAGCATCTCACCACGGATTGAACCATGGATCTTCACACTCTCTTGCATGAACGCGCGGCAGCGATTTTGACTGACGCCGAGGAGGCGGTCAAACGCGCCCGGCTGCACAGCTATGAACAAGCCGGAACAGAAAACACCCATCAACGCCTGAAGGCCCTGTTTGTTCTGACGGCCAGAGCGGCAAAAGAACGCAATCTCGGCCCCATGATCGCACACGCGGACGCGATCGCTCTCGAACGATTCGAGGCAGGATACGATCTGTGGGAAGTACAGACCGCGTTCAACGTCCTCGAGGAAGCGATCTGGGTGAGGATTCTGAAAGAGCTTCCCCCCGCCGAGTACGCGGAGGCTCTTGGACTTGTCAGCACGGTTCTGGGCGTGGGTAAAGACACCCTCGCCCGGAAGTACGTCTCGCTGGCCAGCAAGAGCCGTGTGCCCACACTGAATCTCCAGTCTCTCTTCACCGGCACCGTGGGATAAGGACCGTTCAACCACGTTCCCCCGTCCACACAATACTCAACCATAACGATTCCACACTACTGACACGGTCCCGCACGAGTGATACGCTCTTACACAACTGACACCTCGCACGCAAATTCCACGGAGCCCATATGATCCGGACGATCGCAGACTTTGAACGCCTCTGGCAGACAGAGGTGGAAGCCACACAGAAGATTTTCAAACACCTGACCACGAAGTCGTTGCAGCAGGAAGTGCATGCCGATATCCGGACGCTCGGCCGGCTCGCATGGCATTGCGTGACCTCGATCCCCGAGATGGCTAACCGCACAGGGTTGCACCTCGCCGGAGTGTCACCTGAAGCTCCCATTCCCGCCACCGCCAAAGAAATTTTCGACGCTTACAACACCGTGGCTATCTCTCTGCTTGAGCAGGTGAAATCACAGTGGAATGATGCCACCCTGCTGGTGGAGGACGAGATGTATGGCGAATCTTGGGCACGCGGTCTCACACTCCAGATTCTCGTCCACCATCAGATCCATCACCGGGGACAGATGACCGTCGTGATGCGGCTCTGCGGCCTGGCCCTTCCCGGCATCTACGGTCCGGCGAAGGAGGAATGGACAGCGTTCGGGATGCAGCCTCCGGCTGTGTAGTCATCATGCCGATCGATGGGATGAAGCAGGCCGGGCTGTCCGAAGCCGGCGCAGGCGCATCGCACGCCGGACCAACGAGGTGACCCATGGTCCCAGAGCCGCGGTGGTACACAGTACTCCCGGCACATCTCCGTCCACCTGAAGAGAAAATAGAACTTCTCGAAGAACTCCGCATCATGCTCGCCATGCGCGACGAAGCGTTTCTTGTTGCGCTGGCCTCAACACCATGGGCAGTGGTGCGGTCGCTGGAGGTCAGACTGGATAGCCTGCGCGGGCAGTTCCCGGATGCCGATGAGCGGCGTCTCTGGACTGCACTTCTGTTTGCCCGTCTGGAAATGAAACTCCATGCGCCGGCTTCATGGGACCCTCCCGAGGAGGAGCTGCGCAGGCGCATGGAAACCATCGGCGACATCATGCGTTCGATCACCTCGTGGGATCAGATGGTGGCCTACATCCTCGACATGGACCGCGAGGGAATCCGCACAGAGCCCGGAAGTCCACAGGCACAAATCCACAGCCTGCTCACGACATGACACGCACCGGAAGAATACTCATCGGGACTCCCCGCGACTTTTCCTTCTGGCACACGGCCTACAGTCATGGCTGGTGCGACCTCCTGCCGTTCTCCTTTGATGCCGACCACGAACGTCTCATGCGAGTGCTCCAGCTCCGGGATGGCACGCTTGTGCACTGCACACTGCGGGCATCGTCGCGTGGCGTTGCCGTCGCGTGCACGGGTCCCCCGACGCTGTCTGCAAGCCACCGGGCGGAAGTCGCCGCCCAACTTCGCCTCTGCCTGCGCCTGGATGAGGACTTCTCTGCTTTTCACAGAGCGATGCGCCGGCAGCCGGATTACCGCTGGATCGCCCGTCGCAGGGCGGGCAGACTGCTTCGTGCACCGACGATGTTCGAGGATGCGGTTAAAATGATCTGCACGACCAACTGCACCTGGCGTCTGACGGTGATCATGGTCGAGAAACTGCTGGAGAAGTTCGGGACACGGCAGCATACGCTCACCGCATTCCCTCTGCCGTCTGCACTCGCCGCATCGTCCGAAAAAGAGCTTCGCCGTGATTGTTCCACAGGGTACCGCTCACGGGCACTGATCGAGCTGGCAGAGCAGGTAGCATCAGGAGCACTGCCGATTGAGGAATGGCGGCATTCTGCACGCCCGACGGAGGAGCTGTATGCCGGCCTGTGCAGCATTCGCGGGATCGGACCTTACGCCGCAGGAAATCTCCTGAAACTCATCGGCCGGTATGACTATCTCGGTCTTGACTCCTGGGTGCGCGCACAATGGGCGCGCCTTCATGCCCGGGGAAAACAGGTCAAGGACAAACGCATCGAAGAGTACTATCGGCCTTTCGGCAGCTGGCGGGGACTCGTGTTCTGGCTGGAAATGACCAGGGACTGGCACGATGACGAGGGGCATACACGCACAAAGTTTAACGCCGGGAAGAAAGTCTCTTCCTCCCGGCGCTAGACGTTGACTATTGTACTGAAGAATGCTGCGGGGCTCAGTCTCCCAGACAGGTTCCCACAGCCCGTGCCACGAAGACAAGCTGCGAATCCACCGGCACCAGGCGCTGGTGACCTATAGCGTCTTTCAGGGGTACTGTGACAACGTCGTTCCGTTGGAGGCTGGTCATCACATCGAATTCGCCGGCGGACGCGGCCTGGAGGGCCGCCGCACCGAAACGCGTAGCAAGGATCCGGTCAAACGCTGTCGGGCTCCCGCCGCGCTGCACGTGACCCAGAACGGTAACCCGGGTCTCCACGCCCGTCTCGTCTTCAATCCGCTTTGCCACCAGCTCCCCGATGCCGCCAAGGCGCACAGGGTCGGTGCGCTTCTTGTCAATTTCCTTCACCAGGATATCGCCACCCTGGGGTTTTGCCCCTTCCGCAACACAGATGATGCTGAACTTCGCCCCCCGGCTGCGCATGAGCACGGTCTCAAAGACCTTGTCCCATGAGAACGGGATTTCGGGAATGAGGATGATATCCGAACCTCCTGCAACCCCTGCCCCCAGCGCAATCCAGCCGGCGTAGCGCCCCATGGTCTCTAGGACGATGACCCGGTGATGAGCAGAAGCCGTTGTCTGCAGACGATCCAGTGCCTCGGTGGCAACAGCACGGGCAGAATCATGACCAAACGTGAGATCCGTGGCTTCCAGATCGTTGTCGATCGTCTTGGGAATTCCGATCACACACAATCCCATCCCGGACAGCTTGTGCGCGATGATCTGTGTGCCGTCTCCTCCGATCGTGAACAGCACATCCAGTTTCAGGTCGCGGTAGTGATCAATCACCTGCTGCGATGCATCAACAATCCGTACGTTATTGCGATCGCCCATCGGGAAGTGGAAGGGGTCGCCCTTGTTGGACGTGCCCAGGATTGTTCCTCCCTGATTGATAATGCCGGTGACGTCGAGCGGCGTCAGTTCCCTGTGCTTCCCCTCAACCATCCCTTCATATCCATCAATGATGCCGATGACCCTGGCATTGAAATGGCGCATGGCGGGTTTGGCAATGCTGCGGATCACCGCGTTGAGGCCGGGGCAATCGCCACCGCCGGTAAGGATGCCAATGCGGTTCAGTTTCATCGCGGGTGTTTCAATCCTCCTGGATGTGAAAACTCTCCTAAGTTTGTAATATACCATATCTGCTGCACAATGTAAATCGCCGGAAACCGACAGTCCGGGCGCAGATCAACGTTTTCTCGGCGCTCTGGGCACTCATTGCCCACGCAGCGCTCCGGTGCGGCACTGAGTCCTACGGCATCCGGCTGCCAGGCTGCAATGACCTTTGCATCGCTGGTCTCCGTCGTCAGACGGTGGCCCGCGGGGGATCGTCTCCGCCCGTTCGTTGTATCGGGAGGGAAAGGCGGTTGAACTCGCGGCGTTTCAGAGTGTGCATCGTGTGTGCGTAGCGACAGTTGCGGGTTGGATGGCGCGGAGTTCCAGTTCATGCGCAGCGCTGTTTTCCGGCTCGAGCCGGAAGACACGAGTCACTTCACCAAGCGCTTCTTCAAAGCGTGCTTCAGAAAGGTACTGCTTTGCCTGCTCCATGTAGGAGCGGATCTTTTTTGCCTGCGCGAGCCGTCTGCCTTCTTCGATGGCATCACGGATTGCCTGCTCATAATTGCGGGCGTCTTCCTCCTGCTTTGCCCGGGCAGCCTCTTCCTGGGCAAGTCTCTGGGCCTCTTCCTGTTCACGTCGCACCCGCCGGACCTCTTCTTCCTGCGCCCGCGCTACTTCCCGCCGTCGTTCGCCCTCATCATAGGTGGAGCGCAGTTCGTTCTCGATCCGGGCGCGTTCCCCCTCCAGAGTGCGCGAATAGTCCTGCTCCAGACGTTGCCGTTCTTCCTGGAGCCGGTCTCTGAGTTGTTCCGCGGCGCGTTGCTCGGCTGCCTCCGCCGCCTGCCGCCGTGCTTCCAGCTCAGCATACTGCTCCTGTGTGCGCACCTCTTCGAAGCGGCGGCGCTCTTCCGCGAGCCGCGCCTCCAGATCGGCAGCAAACCGGGCCTGCAGTTCCGCAAGAATCAAGCCGTTCGGCGGTTTCTTCTTCAAGGCGCTGGCGGAAGGCAAGGCTTTCCTCGACGGTGTTCCGTTTCACATCATCGAGGCGACGGAGTTCCTGGCTGAGAAGATCCCGGTCCTGGCGGACAAGCTCCCGTTCGTGCTCCAGCGCGGCACGCGCTTCGTCATTCGCCTGAATGCGGGCCTGCTCGACGATGGTCTCGCGTTCAGCCTGCGCCTGTGCCTCGAGCCGCCTGCGTGTTTCTTCCGCAGCCCGTATGGACTCAGCCGTCACCCGGGCCTGTGTTTCTTCCTCCCAGCGCTGGCGCTCGAGTCGGTGAGATTCCTGGAGTGCTTCCACCTGATTGCGGAGATCATCGCGTTCGCGCCGAAGGTCCTCAAACCTGGTGGACTCCGTCGCGAGGCGTGTCTGCATCTCCAGCTCCATACGGTTCCGGTCCGCCTCATGGGCGGCACGTTCTTCGGTCAGACGCTGTTCGGCACCGGCAAGAAGTTCCTGCCGGAGCTGATCCAGCTTCTGCTGTTCGTCTGTTGCCCGGACCTGGTCTGCTTCGGCGCGCTGTGCTTCGAGTCGCTGCACTTCGGCCGCGAGACGGTCCTGCATCTCCTGCTGCAGCCGTTGCCGGGCGGCTTCTGCCTTTTCCTGCACATCGCACAATCGCTGGTTGAGGTCTTCCTCGAAGCGGTGCTCCAGCTCCTCCTCAAGCGTGCGACGCGCTTCTGCCGCAGCAACCTGCGCCTGCTTGCGCAGCTCTTCCTGACGCGCGAGCTCCTCCTGGAGCCGGACG
>JAGDMK010000152.1 GCA_017860635.1 Bacteroidota bacterium | reverse complement strand
CTTCAAAAAAGTATCCGGGGTACACAATGAAACTTGACCGGGTGTTCGGCGGTCTGAATATCAGCTCCGCCGGGCTGAGCGCACAGCGCCAGCGCATGAATGCTATTGCAGAAAACCTTGCGAACGCCGAAACGACGCGTACGGAAACCGGTGGTCCGTACAAACGCAAGATCGTGCAGTTGAAAGCGAGAAGCGCGCAGCTGTTTGCAGGAATGATGCGTCAGTCCTCGCCCCCCCTTGCAACGACGCAGCCGGGACATATCAGCACCGGAGCGGGCACCTGGGGCCCCGAGGCATCCCAGAAGGCCGTCGTGACGGCAAAAGAGGTCGAAGATGCGGCACCGCCCAGAATGGTGTATGATCCCGGAAATCCGGATGCGGACGCCAATGGATATGTCGCGATGCCGAATGTGAACATCGTCACGGAGATGGTCAACATGATTTCAGCCTCGCGGGCATTTGAGGCGAACACCGTTGCCATCGATGCAGCAAAGAATATGGCGAAGGATTCGCTGGAGATCTGACCATGGACATCCGCGCAATACACACGCCCCCGCTGACCGTCGAAACGCAGGCACATCGCCAGACGCGCGAAGCGACTGTTCCGTCTGACAGCCGCAACCAGCAGCCGGCATCGGTGCAAGAACAACCGGCATCACCGCAGCAGCGTCCGGTGCTCACTGCCGAGGAGCAGCGGTACTTTGAGGGGCTGTTCCCGGGGTCAGCGACCGATGTGCGCGGACATCAGGCATACACTGGCGGAGGCACCCCGTCCACAGCAGCATCCGGTACCATCGTTGATCGGAGGGTATAAGATATGAAGATCGGACAGGCACTCACGTTGACGCCCAACGTTGGTCAGACCAGCAGGAACTCGCTGATCGACAAGACGCTGAAAGAGACGAATGCCTCGTTTGGCGAAACGCTTCAACGCGCCATTGCGGATGTCAACAGCCTGCAAACGGAAGCGGGAGCAGCCGTGGAAAAGATGGTTGCGGGCGAAGCCGTGGATCTTCATGAAGTCATGATCGCCGTTGAAAAGGCAAAGACGAGCTTCGACCTCCTCATGGAGATCCGCAACAAAACGATTGACGCATACCGCGAAATCATGAAAATGCAGGTGTAACCCATGGCATCGCCCGGATCAAGTGTCCAGCACCAGTTCGCGAACCTGTTCAGCCGGCTCACCGGCACGCAAAAAGCGCTGCTCGGCATGGTGGCCGTCGGAGCCATTGCAGCGATTGTTGCGCTGGTCTTCTTCGTGAACACGCCAAACTATGCGACCCTGTTCACCAATCTCAGTCCCGAAGATGCCTCGAAGATCGTCGAAAAACTGAAAGAGAAGGACACTCCGTATCAACTTGAGGACGGAGGGAAATCGGTCCTTGTCCCCAAACAGAAAGTGTATGATCTGCGTCTGGCCCTGGCCGGAGAAGGTCTGCCGCAATCCAGCGTGATCGGATACGAGATCTTTGACCGCACGAATCTCGGCATCTCGGATTTCGTTCAGAAAGTGAACTACCGCCGCGCTCTGGAGGGAGAGCTGGCACGGACCATCCTGACACTGGAAGAAGTTGAAGCCGCACGCGTGCATCTCGTGGTGCCGGAAAAAGTGCTGTTCAAGGAGGACGAGAAACCCGCGACCGCGTCGGTCGTCCTCAAGCTCCGGTCAGGAAAACCGCTCCGGCGGGAGACGGTGCAGGGCATTGCACACCTGGTCTCCAGCAGCGTGGAAGGAATGGATGCGGGCAACGTGACCATTGTGGATTCCAAAGGACAGCTGTTGTCTGATGCCCACAAGGCCAGCTCCGTGGCGGCACTCACGTCCACACAGTACGAACTGCAACAGCGGGTGGAGTCCTATCTCGGACAAAAGGCGCAGCAGCTGCTCGAAGGCGTTGTCGGGGCAGGGAATGCGCTGGTGCAGGTGAACGCGGATCTGGATTTCCGGCAGGTGGAGCGCACGCTGGAACAGTATGATCCGGAAAGGACGGCGGTGCGGAGCGAGCAGATCACCGAAGAGAAGACGGAAACCGGCGATTCGGTGCCACCTTCGACGCGGGCCAGCACCGTGACCAATTACGAGGTCAACAAGACAGTGGAGCACATCGTCGAAAACCTCGGGTCCATACGCCGCCTGACCGTTGCTGCGCTGGTTAATGGGGTACCGAAAACCGTTACGCGCGGCACAGAACAGGTTACCGAAATCGTCCCGCGGTCCGATGAGGAAATGAACCAGCTGACAGACCTGGTCCGGAAAGCGGTGGGATATGATGCGTTACGGAACGACGAGGTCTCAGTGACGAACCTGACATTCGGGCATGATGTGCAGGAACAGGAATTCGTCTACAAGTCTTCGCCCCTCTCGGACTGGACCGAATACCTGGACGAACTGTTCCTGGTGCTTGCCATGCTGGGAGCCGTGGTGGTGTTGCGGTCGCTGCTGAACCGTCTGAAGAGAGGAATCGACATCCCGGGCATGGAATCCACGCTAGCAGGCCTGTCGGGACAGATCCAGCAGAAGAAGCCCGTTGTGGAACTGCCGCCGGTGGATGAGGAAATGAGTCCGGAGGCATTGCTTCGCGCCGAACGGAGAAAGCAGGTGGCCCAGTATGTCCGAGAGAAGCCGACCGAGAGCTCACGATTGTTGAAAGTCTGGTTAGCAGAGGAGTAACACCCAGCGTATGCCCCAATCCGTCAATAGTCAACGCCTGACTGCGCGGCAGAAAGCCGCGATGCTGATGCTGTCGCTGGATGCAGAAACCGCGACCCGTCTGATGCGCCAGCTCAACCAGGAGGAGATCGAGATGTTGACGATCGAGATCTCCAACGTGCGGGGAGTTCCCTCGATCATCGCCGATGCCGTGACGGAGGAGTTCTACCACATGATCACGGCGCAGGAGTACATGGTGCAGGGAGGGATTGACTACGCGCAGAAATTGCTGGAGCAGTCGCTGGGAGTCAAGAAGGCTTCCGATGTGCTCGACAAGGTGAGGGCCCTGACCCACGTGAAGGGGTTCGGGATGCTGAAGAAAGCGGACGCGCAGCAGCTTGCGAGTTTTCTGGGAAAGGAACACCCGCAGACCATCGCGCTGATTCTTTCGAACCTGAGTGCTGACCAGGCCGCACAGGTGCTGACCGGATTCAACGAGGACCTGCGGAATACGGTCAGCTACCGGATGGCCACGCTTGGCAAGGTTTCCCCGGCATTGCTGTCGGAAGTTGAAGACGTTGTTGAGGATATTGCGCGGGCGGAGATCAGCCAGAGCATGAGCTCCACGGGAGGCTCAAGGGCCATGGCGAACGTGCTCAACAAATGCACGAATGCCACGGCCAAGATCATTCTGGAGCACATCGAACAGGTGGACAACCAGCTCGCGGGTGAGATCAAGCGGCTGATGTTTGTGTTTGAAGATCTTCTGTATGTCGATGACCGCGGCATTCAGCGAATGTTGCGTGAGGTCGACAAGCGCGAGCTTGCCATGGCGCTCAAGGTCGTCGACGAGAAACTCAGGGACAAGGTATTCCGGAACATGTCAGAGCGCGCACAGGAGCTGCTCAAGGAGGAGCTGCAGTATATGGGGCCTGTCCGACTCAGGGAAGTGGAGGCGGCCCAGACGCGCATTGTGGAAGTCGTGAAGCAGCTGGAAGACCAGGGTGAGATCCTCGTCGCCGGTCGCGGAGGCTCGGAGGAAGTCTTTGTCTAACATACTGCGGATACACAAGCCGCCCGGAACGCGGATCCGTCTTCTTCGCGTAGACGCTCCCCGCAGGGTTGCGCCACTCCGGGCGGCCGACCATTGCTCCGCGCCTGACGGCGCGTCCCGGAATGCGTCCGGAGAGAACACGCGCGCTCCGGTTGAAGCTGTTCCGGTGTATCTGGACGATATGAACGCCCGGCTCCACAGTGCGCTTGAACAGGGAAGGGCGGAAGGGCGTGCGGAGGCCGCGGAGGAATTGGAGAAACGCCTGGTGATCGCCCGGACAGAGTCGGATGAACGCATCGGAGCGCTGATGGAAGGCATCGCGCAACAGGTGCGCGCCTTTACTGCATCACTGGAACACGATGCCTACGCGTTTGCCCTGGCCGTGGCAGAACGAATCGTGAAACGGGAAATCCAGCTCGATGACGAAATCGTCGTGCGGCAGGTCCGGGAGGCCCTGCGCCGCATCGTCGGCGTGGAGAGTTTCAAGGTGCGTGTCCATCCGGACGATGAAGTCCTGATCCGTTCTCACCGCGCTGCCCTGCTCGCGCTGACCGATACGACACGTGACGTCGTGATCGAACCTGACAATACCATTGAACGGGGCGGGTGCATTCTGGAAAGCGCGTCCGGCAATGTGGACGCCCGGATCGCGACTCAGCTTCGTCAGGTCGAACACGCGCTGCGCATTGAGGAAAAAGTCCCGAGAGAACACAGGCCATGAGTCCCGCCACATTCACAACCACAACACTCCCGGAGGTTCCACTTCACGAGGCCCTGCCTCCCGGTGGACTTGGGCTGTGCGCGCCGCGGACGGACTATCTCAACCGCCTCCGCCATCTGGACCTGCTGAAAGTGAACGGCACCGTCAAGCAGGTCATCGGCCTCGTCATTGAATCGAACGGGCCAAACTGTGCGCTGGGGGATGTCTGTGTGATTAAATCGAAAAATGGACAGGACCTCTGTCTCTCGGAAGTCGTCGGATTCCGGGACAACCGGGTGCTTTCCATGATCCTGGGCGATGCGGCGCGGGTTGGACCGGGCAGCGAAATCGTGGCAACCGATCACGTGCTCTCCGCACAGGTGGGAGAAGAACTGCTCGGACGCGTCCTCGACGGGTTGGGGCATCCGATCGATGGCAAGGGGCCGATCGCTACGCGCGAAGTGCGGTCCATCTACAATGCACCACCGAATCCTCTGGAGCGGCAGCGTATCCGCACGCCCATCGTCACCGGCATCCGGTCCATTGACACGTTGCTGACGTGCGGTGAAGGGCAGCGCGTGGGGATCTTCGCCGGCAGCGGCGTCGGGAAGAGCGTCCTGCTCGGAATGATTGCCCGGAACACCAGCGCCGATGTCAATGTGATTGCACTCGTCGGGGAACGAGGACGCGAGGTGGCGGAATTCCTGGACCGTGAACTGGGTGCCGAAGGGCTCCGGCGGTCTGTGGTCGTGGTTGCCACCAGCGACCAGGCCGCGCTCATACGGCTGAAGGCGGCGTTTCTGGCAACCACGATTGCAGAATACTTCCGTGACCGCGGCAAGAACGTGATGCTCCTGATGGACTCAGTGACGCGCCTGGCCATGGCCCAGCGCGAAGTGGGGCTGGCAATCGGCGAGCCGCCGACCACAAAGGGATATACGCCGTCCGTTTTTGCGATGCTTCCGAAACTGCTCGAGCGCGCCGGCACCGCGCGGCGCGGCAGCATTACGGGCATGTACACGGTCCTCGTCGAAGGAGACGACATGACCGATCCGGTAGCCGATGCTGTGCGCTCCATCCTGGACGGACACATTGTGCTCTCCCGGCGTCTCGCATCTGCGGGACACTATCCTGCGGTCGACGTCCTGGAGAGCGTGAGCCGGGTAATGCCCCTGGTCACGACCGAGCAGCATCGGACGGCGGTGCACCGCATGGTGGACATGATGGCGACGTACCGCGAAGCCGAAGACCTGATCAACATCGGCGCATACGTAAAAGGGAGTAATCCGCGGATCGATGAAGCACTGCGGAACTGGGACCGGATACGCGGCTTCCTCAGACAGGCGGCCGACGAACGGGAGGAGTTCCTCCCGAGTATCCAGGAGCTGATCACAATGATGTCGAGCTGAGAATTATATGCGTGCAACCGATTCACCGCTTACCACGGTCATTCGCGTCAAAGGCCATCTTGTGAAGAAGGCGCAGCGCGAACTTGCTGTCCTCAGAATCACGCGCGAGAAGGAGGAGGGAACGCTGGAATCGCTGGAGGGCCGGCAGAGCTCGGCGATCCGTGAAGCAGCCCGGAAAAAGAAAGGACGGGCCGCGGATTTGCAGACAGGCCGGGCATTTATCCAGACACTCTCCAGGAAGATCGATCGCCAGGAGGCCAGGGTTCGCGAAGCGGCCACGCGGGAAGAAGGCAAGCGCGGCGAACTCGTGGGACATTCGCAGTCGAAGCAGATGATCACGAACATCGATGAGCGCCGGAAAGTGGAAAGCGCAAAGGACAAGGAACGCAGAGCCCAGCGCGATATCGATGTGGTAGCACAACGCCTACGATCGGAGTCCTGAGCGTATGAAAAAGTATGTTCCGTATGCAGTCGTGTTCCTGCTCGCGTCGGGCACTGCGGCGGTGATGGTGCTCGTGCTGCTTCTGGTGAAGCCCGGCATGCCTCCGTCACGGGCAGTGCCGCTGGCTGATTCCATCCGCACAGCAGAGCGGGGCCGCACAACAATCGTCGCAGCGGCAACGCCTGACCAGAAAGCGGTACAGGCTGATTCGGCGCAACGGGAGTCCCGCCAGGCCGTGAGCCCGGCTGAGACGCCCGCAGATGTGGTTGCGTCGGGAAAAACGGGATCCGCCGATACGGCGGACCGGAGAGCATCCGCCTCTACGGCGGAAAAAGTCCGCAGTACCATGGAGAGTACACTGAACAACGCAACTGGTGCGGACAGTGTTCAGGTAGGTGAACGGAAATCCATGGCAAAGGTCCTGGAAGCGATGGATCCCGCGAGCGCGGCGAAGATCCTCAACGACTTTCCGGACGATGACGTCAAACAGATCATTCTCACAATCAAACGACGGCAGGCGGCGAAGATTCTGGCTGCGCTCGACCCGGATCGGGCTGCCCGCATCATGAGGTGATTGCTATGATCAGTCCCCCTGTACTTCTGCCCCCTGCGGGTGAGCAGATGGACATTCCGGGAACTGGCGGCAAACCACCCGGCCCCGACGATATGTCGGCAGGCGGAGAGGTCTTTCAGGGAGTCCTGCAACAGATGCTGTACGGCAGCGCTGTGCAGACGCTCCCTGCTGGTTCCGCTGCGAATGTCGACGGCGGTTCCATTGACCCAGGTACATCAGCGTACTCTGGGTCCGGTGGATCCGCCCAAACCCGGCTATCGATCGGTCCACCGGTGAACGGTCCGCCCGGTCTCGCTGTCGCTGACCTGCTCTCTGAGGGCTTCCTGTTTGGGCCCGGGTCGGCGGCCGACGGGATCATCCCGGCGCATACGGCTGACGCCGTGCTACAATCCGCACAGGTTCTGGCACAGAACGAGGTCCGTGCGGGCAACACCAGCGGAGCTCCGTCTGCACAGGCGGGGTCGTTACAGTACGCTGACTTCAGCAAAGCGCATACTCCTGCGCCAATTCTTTCAAACATCCTGGACTCCCCGAAGGAGGGGGATGTGCCGCTGACCCGTGTGCAGCAGGATGCACCGGCGGCAATGAAGGACGACGTGGAGAGATTTTCGGCGCAAGCGATGATCCGCAGTCTGCAGCAGAGGGTCTCCTCTGTCGGGATGGATTCCGGCGAGGGTGCTGCAGGGACATCGCGCACGCTTCCGGGCACGACGGCCGGCCTTTCGTCGCAGGAAGGTGAGATGGGCGATGCTGCTCCCCGGGACGGGGACGGGCAGACCATACGCCAGGTGGCGGGCGGGAACTCCACGTCTCAGGAGAATGCGCTGAACAACAACGCGGGTGACCGCAACCAGTTCCTTTTCGCAACGCAGCTGGCAACAGCAGGTACGGCGGATTCGATGCGCGGTACGGATCCGGCGGGCAAGGTCACAGGGATG
>JAGDMK010000151.1 GCA_017860635.1 Bacteroidota bacterium | reverse complement strand
GAAGGCTGTGGTCACGTGTGTCTGCGGGAACACGTTCGAGACCCGTTCTACCGCTGGCGACCTGAAGCTGGAAATCTGCTCGGCATGCCATCCATTCTTCACCGGACGGCAGAAACTTGTCGACTCCGCCGGAAGGGTCGAGCGGTATATGAAGAAGTACGGAAAAAAGAGTCCAGAGACGGCAACCGTCTGAGCCGTCTGAATGAGCGACGTCTCCCCGGCAGCTGAATGGAAATCCCTGTACAGCGGTCCGCGGGGTACAGCTGTCAAAGTCCTAAACCGCGTCGAGCGGACTGATTCCTACCTGGATAAAGTCCTCGACGCGGAACTGCGTTCGGGCGAACTGAATGATCCGGACAAAGGCCTTCTGACCGAGCTGGTCCACGGAGTGCTTCGCTGGCAAAACCGTCTCGACTGGGTCCTGAACGGTTTTTCGCACGGCAACTTCGCGAAGTCAGAGATCAACGTAAAGAACACCCTCCGCGTTTCCCTCTATCAGATTCTCTTTCTGGAACGGATCCCCCACTCAGCAGCAGTGAATGAGGGGGTGGAATTCATCAAGCGGATCAGGGGGGACAAGCCCGCCGGTCTGGTCAACGCAGTCCTCCGGAACATCATCCGCAATATGGACGGTATCCGGTATCCCGATCCCGCGGAAGACCTGGTGCAGTACATGAGCGTCTTCTATTCCCATCCCCACTGGATGGTGAAACGGTGGCTCGAGCGGTTCGGACAGGAGTTCACGGAACGGCTGCTGATGGCGAACAACGAGCGGCCCGGAATGTTCCTGCGCATCAACCGTCTGAAGACCTCTCCGGAGGAGTTTCTCTCCCGGCTCGATGCGCAGCAGATCTCGTATACGCGCTCCTCGCTGTTTCCACACTTCGTGCGGGTCAAGACGTTGTCCGGTATCGCCCAGATGGACCTGTTTCGCAACGGCATGTTCACCATCCAGGATGAGAGCGCGGCGCTTCCCTGTCAGCTCCTCGATCCCCGGCCCGGAAACCGGGTGATCGATCTCTGCGCGGCGCCCGGCGGCAAGACGACGAACATGGCAGAGATGATGAAGAATGAAGGGGAGATCATCGCACTTGACAAGTACGAGGCGAAGCTCCATCTGATCCGGGCCTCTTGTGAACGCCTGGGCGTGCGTATCGTAGACCTCCACGCTGTGGATGCGGCGCTGTTTGAAGCTCCTCCCGCTGACCGCGTGCTCCTCGATGCCCCCTGCTCGGGCCTCGGCACACTGGCAAAGAAACCGGACATGAAGTGGAAACGGGACCTGAGTGATATCCGGAAACTGACGGCGACACAGGAGGCGCTGATGGAAAGCGCCGCCCGCCTGCTCAAACCCGGCGGCGCACTTGTCTACAGCACCTGTACCACGGAACCCGAAGAAAACAGCGAGATCATCACAGCGTTCCTCTCTCGTCATCCCGAGTTTTCGCTTGACCGCGCCGACCGGTATCTGCCCGCGGATGTCGTGACCGCGGACGGCTTCGTGGCGACCTATCCACACGTTCACTTTATGGACGGCTCGTTTGCCGCACGGCTCGTCAAGACGGCCGGGTAGGGAGCGAGGATCCCGTAAGGCATCACCACAGTTAACCGTATGCTCGCAATGAAGAAGCACCCGCACTACCTGGCACTTCCCGACAACCCCTGAACTGGAGACCTTGATGCCTATTTCCCTCGATCTCATCAATGCCGAACTCGCGCGGCTGGAGCAATCGCAGACCTTTAAATACGAAGTCCCTCTTCAAAGCGCCCAGGATGGTGTCGTGCGCGTGAACGGCAAAAAGGTCGTCATGCTTGCATCCAACAATTATGTCGGGCTTTCCAACCATCCCGCCGTGCGCAGGGCCGCCATTGAAGGCATCCGGAAGTACGGCTATGGCGTGGCATCGGTGCGGTTCATCTGCGGGACGCAGGACATCCATCTCAAGCTGGAAAAGAAGATCTCGAAGTTCCTCGGGACAGAGGACACCATTCTCTTCTCCTCATGCTGGGCGGCAAACGAAGCATTCTTCGCCTCCCTCACGAACGAGAAGCTGGGCCTCGAATCATACAAGGATGTCCTCTACTCGGACCGTCTGAACCACGCCAGCATCATCGACGGCCAGCGGTTGTGCAAGGCGGAGACCACCGACCGGAAAATCTACAAGCATGCCGACATGGACGATCTGGTCAGGCAGCTTGAAGAAGACAAGGCTGCGCCCTACCGGTTCCGCATCATCGCTACCGACGGTGTGTTCAGCATGGAGGGAGATCTTGCCCCGCTTGACCGCCTTGTGGAGATCGCACGCACGTACGGAGCACTCCTCTTCGTCGATGACTCTCATGCCGTGGGCGTGTGCGGGAAGACGGGGAGAGGCACGCCGGAAGCGAAAGGAGTCCATGGAAAAATCGATGTCCTCACCGGCACGCTGGGCAAGGCGATCGGAGGAGCCGCCGGCGGATATATCAGCGGCAAGAAAGAACTGATTGCGTTTATGCGGCAGAAGGCGCGCACATACATCTTTTCCAACTCCCTCCCGCCGTCGATTGTGTACGGTGCGAGCGCTGCATTTGACCTTCTCATGAAGGACCGTTCGATCGTGAAACGGCTGCACGACAACACCGCCTACTTCCGGAAGAAGATTGCGGCGCTGGGGTTTACCATCCTTGAGGGAGATCACCCGATTGTACCCATCATGCTTGGCGAGGCGGCGCTCGCCCAGCAGATGAGCAATGAACTGCTGAAGGAAGGGGTCTACATCAAGGGGCTCTGGTTCCCGGTGGTGCCCAGGGGTGAGGCCAGGCTGCGTGCCCAGATATCGGCTGCGCTTACCAGGAAAGATATTGACCGTGCCCTGCTGGCGTTCGAGCGCGTGGGACGCCGGCTGAACGTATTGCACTAGTTCCGTGTTCTACAGGAACAGCGAGTCTGCAAAGGAGAAGTGGTTTCTATGAGTGGGATCACGCGTGATCGTGTTCTGGAAGCTCTTAAAGTCGTCCGGGATCCGGACCTGCACAAGGACATCGTGTCTCTCGGCTTCGTCAAAACTGTGCACATCGACGGCGATGCCGTTGGCGTGGACATTGAGCTGACCACACCGGCCTGCCCGGTTCGTGACGAGCTCAAGCAGGCCGCGGTGTATGCGATCCGCAGCATGGTCCCCGGCGTGAAGACCGTCTCCGTAGAGATGAGCTCCCGTGTGACTCAGCATGATCACCGGCAGAAAACCACTGTTCTCCCCGGGGTGAAGAACACCATTGCCGTCGCATCGGGGAAGGGCGGGGTGGGGAAGTCGACAGTCTCTGTGAACCTCGCCGTTGCACTGGCAAAGGAAGGGGCCCGGGTCGGCCTCGTGGATGCGGATGTCTATGGCCCCAGCATACCCCTCATGATGGGGATCACCGGAAGGCCGGCGATTCATAACCAGCGCCTGCAACCTCTGGAGAACCATGGCGTGAAAGTCATGTCTATCGGATTCCTCGTGGATCCGATGCAGGCGGTGATCTGGCGCGGACCCATGGCCAGCGGTGCGGTGAAGCAGTTCATGACAGACGTGGACTGGGGTGAACTCGATTATCTGATCTTTGACCTGCCCCCGGGGACCGGCGACATCCAGCTCACGCTTGTCCAGACCATTCCGCTCACCGGTGCCGTGATTGTCACAACGCCGCAGGACATTTCCCTTGCCGACGCACGCAAAGGGTATGTCATGTTCGAGAAAGTCCAGGTCCCTGTCCTTGGGCTGATCGAGAACATGAGCTACTACGTCTGCCGGCACTGCGGCCAGCGTGAGGAGATTTTTGACAACGGTGGCGGGCGGCGTGCGGCTGAAGAGCTGGGTGTGCCGTTTCTCGGAGAGATCCCGATCTATACCAGCATCCGCGTCAGCGGCGACGCGGGCAAGCCCGCCGTCCTCGACACGACGCCCAATGGCCCGGCCGAGATGATCATGCGGATCGCCCGGAACATGGCTGCCCAGGTGAGCATCCGCAATGCAGCACGCTCCGGCGAAGCAGAGGTGGATATCCAACTCTCCTGAAGGATGAGTCTATGAGCCCCGAAGTCGAGACGCGTATTCAGAATGCACTTACTCAGGTGCGGCCGTATCTCCAGGCGGATGGAGGGGATGTGACATTCGTGCGGATGCGTGATGACGGTATTCTGGAGCTTTCCTGGACGGGGACCTGCAAGATCTGCCCCATGAGCGTGATGACGCTGAGGGCGGGAGTGGAGCGGACGATTATGAAGGAAGTTCCCGAAGTACGAAGGGTCGAGACCGTCTAGCATGTGGTGTGTTCGTCACCCCGGCGGGCCTTCCCTGTTCGGTGCCGGGCAGCAACGCATGCGTTCATGTACCCATCGTACGACCTGCCTGCACGTTATCTCTGCCGCACCTCCACCTCGTACAGCTTTCCATCCCGCACCTGAAGAATCCTCTCGTTCATCCTCCGCACCAGCTCGTAGTTGTGTGTCGCCATGATCACCGCGGTTCCCCGTGTGTTGATGTTCTTCAAGAGTTGCAGGATCTCGCGTGAGGTGCTGGGATCGAGGTTGCCTGTCGGTTCATCGGCCAGCAGGAACGTCGGATTATTGACCAGTGCCCTGGCAGTCACGACACGCTGCTGCTCGCCGCCGGAAAGCTCCGCCGGGAGCTTGTTCCGCAGATGGCTCAGGCCCACGTTGGCCAGTGCATGCAGGACCCGCTTTTTGATCTCCGTTCTCTTCACGCCCGTGACATGCAGTGCGAAGGCCACATTTTCAAACACATCCCGGTCATCAAACAGACGGTAATCCTGAAAGATGATTCCCAGCGACCGGCGGAGATATGGTTTCGTCCGCCGGTGAATGGTGGAGGAAAGATACTTGCCGACAACGACCGTGCCGCTGGTCGGTTTCAGGTCCATGTACATCAGCTTCAGGATGGTGCTCTTCCCGGATCCGGTCTGACCGACGAGAAAGACGAACTCCCCGGGCTTGACCTCGAATGAGATGTTGTCCAGGACAGGGTGTTCATCATACGCAAAACTAACATCGGTAAAGCGGATCATGGTACTGATCTCCTGCGCCTCATGGGGCGGCGGTTGCCGGCTACTGCGATGGCCAGATGGATGGCCTCTTCCATGCTCGTTGGATCTGCGTGGCCGCTGCCGGCCAAAGGGAATGCCGTACCGTGATCCGGCGAAGTGCGGACGATGCGCAAGCCCACGCTGATGTTCACTGCGCGATTGAAGGCAGACATCTTCAGAGGTATCAGGCCCTGGTCGTGATACATCGCCATCACCGCGTCATAGATGCCCGGCTGATACCGGGAGAAAAAACCGTCGGCCGGGAAGGGTCCGTCGACGCACATGTGTTTCCGGCGAAGCCTCTCGAGGGCCGGCAGAATCCTGCGCTGTTCCTCCGTCCCGATGTCCCCGCCCTCACCTGCATGCGGATTCAGGGCGAGCATGGCGATGCGCGGCCTCCTGATCCCCCAGTCACGTACCAGGGCGTCATGAATGATCCGCGTCTGGCGGACAATGAGCTCCGTGGTCAGCAGCGAAGCAACCCGCGCAAGCGGCACATGGATGGTAACGAGCCCCACACGCAGTGTCGGGGAGACGAGCATCATGGCCACTTCGCGTGACCCGGAGAGATGCTGGAGCATCTCCGTTTGCCCCGGTGCCGTGATGCCTGCAAGGTGCATGGCCTGTTTGGAAACGGGCGCGGTGACCATCGCGTCCGCGAACCCGCCGAGCGCAAGCTGGACGGCTGAAGCGATTGCGGCGCCGGCTGCGCGTCCGGCCGCATGGGAAAGCTGCCCCGGCCTGATCGTTTCCGGATCTACTTCGGAGGATTCCACGATCCATGTCCCCCGTTCCGCGGACCTCCGGCCCCCTCTCCACTCCACCGGACGGAACGGGATTCTGAGGAGGCGGGCATAGTGCGTGAAGACTGCGGCAGGGCCGACCAGAAGCGGAATGCACTGTGTGCGAACCGACCTTCTGGTGATGCTCTTGAGAACGACCTCGGGACCTATGCCGTTGAAATCGCCGACCGTAATTGCGATCAGAGGCTTGCTCATGGCGCCGACTGCTCAAGTATGTATGTTCCGTTCCGTTGCTCATCGACAAATGTGAAGCGCCGTTTTGAACGGTCATAGAACCAGATCTCCCTGTGTCCTCCCTTTGGCTGGAGGCTCCGTTCTGTCCGTGTCGGGGGCCCATACAGGATGAAAATTCTTCCCCGGTCGGTTTTCGTGCCGTCCGGCTCGCGGAGCGTCGCAAACTCCTTCTGGGCGTGATCAACCCGGTGGTAGTACTCTGCCATGACCTCGTTGTACGCCGTGCCGGGGGTCTTGTCTTTGTCTGCCCAGAATCGTTCGAGGTTATCGAGTCGCTCTTCGAAATCCCCACGCATGAGCGAGTCGATCTGCTTTCCGGGGACGATAAACCGCAGTGACTGGAACGCCACTTCCGGGTTCTTCAGCGACTGCGGCATTTCCGGCCAGATGTTCCTGAAGCGACGTTCCAGGCTCGCCGTCCGGGTGCCCGCGGTGACATGCACGGCGAGGTGATACGAGCGGAGAGGAAGCGACTCGGTCTTGAGCGGTACTGCGACGTAGGCGACGCGGTTGCCAGCGCTCTCCGTGAGCAGATACTGGGGACTGTCCCCGGCGCGAGAGACGGTGAGTTCCTTCCCCCTGATCAGCGGAACGCTGGCAAGGGTGTCGGAGACCAGCATGGTTTTTGGCTTCTCGTCCCGTTCCGTCACGCCGATCTGGTAATCGACGCTGACCCGGGTGAGTGTGTCCTCCGGCGGGATGAAGGCGATGAGCAACTGGCGGGGGGTGCTGAAGAGGATGTCGGCCCCGAAACTGTCGATGCTCATCCGATCGCCGGCATACTGACTGATGAAGAAGACGGGGAAGAGAGTTGTGGGAAGACTCTCTCCCCGGGGAGCGCGTACCATCATCCGGGGATGAAGATACCGTCGCTGGGACTGCCGGTCTGTTGCCTCAAAAAAGACTCTGTACATACCCGGATGGACGGAAAAAGACACGAGCCCTTCGTGCCAGAGGCGTTCGCCGGGAACCGCCTCAGAACGTTGGTCGGGGATAGTCACCTGACGGATCTCGCGGGCCACGGAGACGTCCGTAGAATCAAACAGCTCGATGAGAATCTCCCCGCTTCGAAGGTAAGGGCTGGTCACGGAGCTGTCGGACACGCGCACCGGCACAAAGAACTCGCGGTTGATTCTGTACACGATGTCCACCCGCGCGGTCAAGGAGTCTTTTCCGGGGAAGCCCGTTCCTCCGACAAACACCTCGTGCCTCACTTGCTCCATCGGCGTCGGTGGCTGAGCGACTGCGGCGCCGGAGAGGATGGCGATGGCGGTGAGAATGATACCCACGTCACGAAAGCGCATATGCCTGCCCTACGATTTGTAATTGCGAAGGAAATCGACAAGAAGACGGACCCCGACGCCGGATGCCCCGCGGGGGGAATACTCGCCGGGTTCTTCGAGTATGGCGGTGCCGGCGATGTCGAGGTGCACCCACGGATACGAGTCAATGAACTGTTTCAGGAAGAGCGCTCCTGTAATGGTTCCGGCCCATCGACCGCCCACATTCTTCACGTCTGCGATATCGCTCTTGATCAGTTTCTCGTATTCCTCGAAGAGCGGCAGTTCCCATACCCGCTCATAGGTTCGTTCGCCGGCTTTGCTCAGCTGCTGCATGGCTGTTGCCGATGTGCCCATCATGCCTGTTGCGAGGTGTCCGAGGGCCACAACAACAGCGCCGGTGAG
>JAGDMK010000363.1 GCA_017860635.1 Bacteroidota bacterium | reverse complement strand
AAAGCACTCTCCGTCGCCCACAAGAAGGACGGGGACCTCCGCATGTTTTTCTGGGCCGTCGGGATGTTTCTCGCTCTCGTGGTGTCCGGATTGAGCGCGGCGTATATCCTGCTCCCGATCCTGTTCGGAAGGTAGCATGCGCATGGCTGCCGATTCGCTCCGCAGTTCGATGCCGTTCCTCGCGATCTGTGCCGTCAGCCTGGCCTGCGTCACTTGTCAGGGGCAGACGCTGTCTTCCCTCGGCATCGACGTACGGGGACCGTCACGCCCATTCGTCTTCACGAATACCGTCGATGCATTCTACTACGGCGAGACAGGCGGGCCCAATACCACGAGCTGGCAGGGGTTCAACGTCCGCGGACAGGAACTCCTCGACGACTATCTTCTGCTTGTGAAGGGAAAGCCGTTTGCCCGCACGGCTGCGAGCAGGACCGTGGTGTACCCGGATCACCTCGAACGGCACTATCCCGGCGGCATCCGCGAAGAGGTCTGGCCTGCAGACTCTCTGCCTCTCATCGCTGTCACACTGACCTTCCCCACTCCTGTGGACGCCGGCATCGTTCCGCTGTTCAGCGATGCCCTGGCACGAGACGAGTTCACGGTCGAGCTGTCAACCGGACTGGCTTCCCTTGCCCGCACACGGGATCTCAGCCGCAGCCGGGCGACGGATGTTCCTCGCTGGCTGGGAATCGGCGGAGCAGGCGCGCTGCCGGAGTCCCTGGAGTACCGTTCAGCCCGCCAGTATTCTCCCGTTCGGCTTTATGCCCGCAACGCACGAAGACACACGTTTCTGATTGCGGCTGGAAGCAGTCCCGGCCATCTGCGCATGCTGCTCACCCTCTACCAGCGCGAACCTACACGCTTGCAGAACCAGCGGCGGCACCGGATGGAAACCGAGCTGTCGCGCGCACCATTCCGGACGGACAACGCCGAGTTCAACAAGGGACTTGCCTGGGCAAGGCTTTCTCTTCGCGCATTGATCATGAACCAGACAGGCAAGGGGATTTTTGCAGGGCTGCCCTGGTTCAACAACTACTGGGGACGCGACACATTCATTTCCCTGCCCGGCGCAACACTGGTGACCGGAGCATACGCCGACGCCCGCGACATCCTCCGTTCATTCAGCGCGTTCCAGCAGCGAGATTCCTCATCATCCGACTTCGGACGAATCCCCAACATCATAACACTCACCGACACGGCATACAACACCGCCGACGGGACACCGCGGTTTGTCATGATGGCGCGAGAGTACATCGAGCGCTCCGGGGACGAGACATTCCTTCTTGAGGTGTACCCTGTTGTTGTCCGGTCGATCGAGGGGACATTTCGTTTCCATACAGACTCCCTCGGCTTCCTGACACATGCAGATGCGGAGACCTGGATGGACGCCGTGGGACCTGACGGGCCGTGGAGCCCGCGGGGGAACCGCGGAAATGATATCCAGGCCCTCTGGGCCCACCAGCTGGAAGCCGGCGTCTGGTTTGCCACACGGCTTGGCGATGTGTACTCCGCCCGCACCTGGAACAGTGCGCTCCAGAAAGTCCGGGCATCGTTCACACGCTTTTTCGTGCATGAAGGGAGGATCACCGATCACCTTCTCCCTGACGGCAGACCGGATGTGCAGGTGAGACCAAACCAGATATTCACGGCTTCGCTCCTCTCCGCACAAGACCGGAGAGCCATGCTGGGTGCGGTTATGACACAGCTCACCTACCCCTATGGCGTGGCCTCGCTTGCGCAGACCGACGACGCATTTCATCCGTATCATGAATATCCTCCCTTCTATCCAAAAGACGCTGCGTATCATAATGGCACGGTCTGGACGTGGCTTCAGGGTCCGGTGATCTCTGAGCTCTGCTCCGCCGGCATGCCCGATACAGCGTTTGTGCTCACCCGGAATGCTGTCCACCAGATCCTCCACCGGGGCGCGGTGGGGACACAGTCCGAGCTGCTGGACGCGCTCGCCCGTCCCGGCGAAGCTGAGCCCCGGCTTTCAGGGACTGTCTCGCAGGCATGGAATCTGGGAGAGTTCGTGCGCAATGCCTATGACGATTACCTGGGAGTCCGCTACAGCGCGCTCGACAGGCGCATCACCATCCGCCCGCGCATTCCGGAAGCGCTCGGAAACGTCGAGGCGTCCGTCATCGTGGGAAATGTCACACTGGGAATCGCTGTCGCAGCAAAGGCGACTCCTGTGAAGATCACGCTCACATCTCCTTCTCTTCGTTCTCCTTACAAGCTGACGGTGGAACTGCCCGCCGCCTCGCTGTCTTCATCAGTCACTGCACCGTCATCGCAGGTTTCCTTTTTGTACAGCGGAGGGAGGACTGTTGTCTGGATGCTGAACGATTCCACAGCATCTGTTGTGCAGGATGGCAAGACGGATACCGTCCCGGCCGGGTGGATCATATCTGAAGAGACGTCCGGTCGGATTACGTCCGAGGATTCCCTCCGGCGGACCGCGTCCAAAGACACGTCCGGTCGGATTGCGTACGAGGATTCCCTCCGGCGGACCGCGTCCAAAGACACGTCCGGTCGGATTGCGTACGAGGATTCCCTCCGGCGGACCGCATCCAAAGACACGTCCGGACGGATTGCGTACGGAGACCCGCCCCTGCGGAACGCATCTGCTGCTCCGGCCGGTGCAATTGCGCCACTGCGGTTTGCTGTTCCGTATCTCAGGCCCGGACTGAAGGCCATGAAGGGACCGGCGTACCGGATGCTTTCTCACGCAGAAGTCACTCAGCTGCCTCCGCAGAGACCTCCGGTGATTGACGCCATTGATCAGTCAAACGACGACATCGGGGTAGGGCCAATCCTCCTGAGGGGCGGCCGGCTT
>JAGDMK010000026.1 GCA_017860635.1 Bacteroidota bacterium | reverse complement strand
TGCGGAGGCTCAAATGTGCGGGCGGCAAAGACCTGCTTGGGGGCTTTCTCTGCCGACAGCGTCCCGGCTGCGGGAACCGTCGACAGCCAAAGCATGGAAAAAAGGAGAAGCAGGGTGAAAACCCCCGATGCCCTCATCAGGAATTCCTCCCGGAGACGAGCAGCGCCACGTTTTCCACATGCGTGGTGTGAGGAAACATGTCGACCGGTTGCGCTTCGATCAGCCGGAAGTCTCCGCCGTCACAGAGCATCTTCAGATCCCTTGCCTGTGTTGCAGGATTGCAGCTGACGTAGACGATGCGGGAAGGATGCATGCTGCGAAGCGCCCCGATGACGTCAGGGTGCATCCCTGCACGGGGCGGGTCGCAGATGACAACATCCGCCTCCGGCGCACCATCCGGCAGGGCTCCACCATCCGCCAGACGGTCTTTCAGATCTCCCAGAACAAAGCGGCAGTTGTGTATTTCGTTCGACTCCGCATTCCGTCGCGCATCCTCGACTGCCGACGCCACAGATTCGATTCCTATCACCTCCGCTGCATCGTCTGCAACGTGCAGGGAAATCGTCCCAGTTCCGGAGTACAGATCGTATACCACCTCGTGGCGCCGTATGGCTGCATACCGCCGGACCACGTCGTACAGCCGCTCGGCCTGGCGTGTGTTCGTCTGAAAAAAGGAATTCGCGGAGATCCTGTATGTCCGTTCACCAATCCGGTCCGTAATCCACCCCGGCCCGTGAAGCACCACCTCGCGGTCGCCGAGCGCGACCTGAGATTTTCGCGTGGTGATGTTGTTGACAATGGTCGTGGTATCCGCAAACCGGGAGAGTATACATGCGGAGAACTCGGCAAGGATTACCGGACGTTCTTCGGATGTCACCAGGTTGACCATCCGTTCGCCGGTGGCCGATTCCCTGATGACCAGGTTCCGCAGATAGCCGGTGTGGGTTACCGTGGAATAGATCGAGAGCTCGTGCTCCCGGCAGAACGCACGGACGGCATTAACGATGGCTGCGCTCGTGGGCGATTGCAGATGGCACTCTGTAATGTCCAGAACGCGGTCAAACCGCTGTGGGATGTGGAGTCCCAGCGCAAAGCGGTCAGCTTCTGCCCCCGTGCCGCCTTCCGCAGTCACATGTTCAAGTTCTTCCTTTGTCAGCCACCGCACGCCGAATGAGAATTCCATTTTGTTGCGGTAGTGATAGACATGCCCGGAGCCGATCGTGGGATGCACCGGGATCTCCGGAAAACCCCCGATCCGTTCCAGCGCATCCACGACCTGCTGGCGTTTGAATGCGCATTGTCCTTCATAGGAAAGGTGTTGCCATGTACAGCCGCCGCAGACTCCGAAATACGCACACTGCGGTGTCGTGCGCAGCGGTGACGGGGTCACGACAGAGACGATATCCGCCTCGGCAAAGTTTTTGCTCACGCGCGTCAGGCGCACAGCCACCGTATCACCCGGCACGCCGCTCCGGACGAACACGACAAATCCTTCCACGCGGGCAACGCTCTTGCCTTCCGCGCCGAATCGCTCCACCGTCACCGTTATGGTTTCTCCACGCTTCACCGCCGCGTCATCTCCGCGTCATAGTGCGCCATAATCTGTTCGAGCTCGTTTGACACCGCACCCCATTGATGATACAGGGTCTGCAGTGTTTCTCCGGCGGTGCGGTAGGCGGACTGGATCTCCCGGATGCGGTCCCCCTCACGATACACGTCGGGATCGGCCATCTGCTGCTCCAGAGCGTCCTTTGCCGCTTCTTCTTCCTGTATTTTCTCCTCAAGCAGCGCAAGACGTTTCTGAAGCGGCTGTGTCTTCTCATAGCGTTCCTGCCGGAGTTGCGCCTCCCGGCGCTTCCGTTCGCGGTCGGTGCTTGCGGGAGTAGCGGTCGTTGGCGCGCCCGAGCCCGAGGTGGCTGCCCCTGACTCCTGCTCACGCCGCCGCGCATCCAGATACTCGGTTACCGTGCCGAGAGAGGTCCGTATGCGTCCATTCCTGAACTCCACCACCTTCGTCACCAGGGGATCGAGAAAGTCTCGATCGTGGGAGACGACCACAAGGCTTCCGTCGAATTCAACGAGGGCGTTCTGCAGAACCTCCTTGGAACGCATGTCCAGATGGTTCGTGGGCTCATCCAGCACGATGAGGTTCGCGGGCATCAGCAGCATCTTCGCAAGTGCCAGCCGGCTTTTTTCCCCGCCCGACAGGATCTGGACCATTTTGAAGACGTCATCGCCCGTAAACAGAAAGGCCCCGAGCAGTGAACGGAGGCGCGTGCGAATATCTCCTGTGGCAACCGCATCCACAGTCTGCAGCACATCGCGCGTAGGATCCAATTCTTCCGCCTGATGTTGTGCGAAGTAGGAGACGATGACATTGTGACCCGGAAGCCGCTCGCCGGCATCAAACGGCTCTACGCCGGCAATAATTCTGGCAAGCGTGGACTTTCCGGCGCCATTGACTCCGACAAAGGCAATCCGGTCGCCGCGGTCGATGGTCAGCGACAGCCGTTCGAATACCGTGAGCGTTCCATACGACTTCGTGACGTTCCGGATCTCCATCATCACTCTACCCGACGATGGTGCAGGAGGAAATGCAAAGCGAATGGCATTCTCCTCGTCTTCAATCTCCACGCGCTCCAGCTTCTCCAGCGCCTTGATGCGGCTCTGCACCTGCCGCGCCTTGGTTGCCTTATAACGGAACCGCTCGATGAACCGCTCTGTCTGTTTGATCTGCTGCTGCTGATTACGGAACGCCGCGAGCTGATGGGTTTTCCGTTCCTCGCGGGCGCTCATTGAGAATGTATAGTTGCCGGCGTATTCAATCAGGCGGGCACTGGACAACTCGAACGTCCTGTGCGTCATCGTATCCAGGAACCGCCGGTCATGCGAAACCAGCATGACGGCTCCTTCGTATCCCTGCAGGTACTCCTCCAGCCATTCGAGGGAATCCAGATCGAGGTGGTTGGTGGGTTCATCGAGCAACAGGAGAGAAGGCTGGCGGAGGAGGAGCTTGGCCAGGGAGATGCGCATCTGCCATCCGCCGCTGAACTCTTCCGTCTTGCGGGTAAAATCGCGTTCCCGGAACCCCAGACCGGTGAGCACCTTCTCGATCCACGACTGCATCCGGAAACCATCGGATGCTTCCAGCCGGTGCTGGAGCTCGCCGAAGATATCAAGCAGTTCCCGGAAGGCCTCGGTGTCGTGGGGCTCGGTGCTCATGGCATCCTGCACCTGTGCGAGTTCCTGCTGCGTGTGCACGATGTCTTCGAACACCGATTCCGCTTCCGCGTACAGCGTTCGCCCGGCAAGGGCAGTGCCCTCCTGGGGAAGGTATCCGACGGTAACGTAGCGGGCGCGGGTGATGGTGCCGCTGTCAGGTGTCACATCCCCAAGCAGGATACGAAGGAGTGTGGACTTGCCCGAGCCGTTTGAGCCAACGAGCCCGATGCGATCGTGAGGGCCGACATGGAACGTGACGCCGTCGAGCAGGCGCCGTTCACCAAACTGCAGCGATATGTCGACGGCAGAGACCATTCACATGGAACGGGCACAGTGGATCACTTCGCACCAGGGGAGGTAGATGCCCGGTCAGGGTGCGGAATGCTACTTCAGGTAGTATTTCAACGGGTTCGGATCGACCCTGCACTCTTCGGCGATCCGCACCCACCCGATCTTCCCCTCGTCGCGCAGCTTGTAGAGGCGCGGCACCATCTTGTCACGCAGATCGATCGGTGTCATCGGGTTGATGAAGATGCTGGTTCCCCCCTCGAATCCCGCGGGGACGGTCACACGCCATTTGATCAACACGTGCCAGGGCATCTTGTACACTGCATCGATGGGCGTGTAGTACCATTCCTCATTGCAGGAGATCTGGCTTCCCATGGCCGCATGGATGGCATGCACCATGTTGCTGACACCGCGGATTTCTTCGTCCGTGTGCTCGTAAGGCCTTCCTGCCTGTGAACGCGAATAGATTTCGATGGTGGGATAGCGGTGCCCGATACCGGCGTAGGCTATCGCAAAGTCGTTTTCTGCAAAGACGAGGTTATGATGGGCCGCGAAGTTCACGCCGAATTCGTTGTAGACGTTGGCGTCATCCCGGAGCATCTTGATCTGGTTTTCGATGGAGGCGCCCCACTCATCGAGCGACACGAGCTGCTTGTGCAGATGGTCGAATGACGCCCCTGCCGAGCGGAGCCAGTTCTGGAAGACGCTGATGTAGCGGACATACCGGTTGTTCAGGGTGATGTCTCGGATCGCATCAACGGTCAGCTTGAAATACCAGTAATGCTCTTCTTCCGTCATCTCCCCTGAAGAGTAAAGATCGGTATCCAGCGTGGCGTCGTCTTTGTAATGGCGTCTGGCAATGACCATCTCATGTCCGCCCCCGAAAAATGCATCCGCGATCGCCAGCTTGTCCGCCATCGGCATCTTTTCGATCTGCTCGTCCGTTTTTCCTTCACGGCGAAGTTTGTACTGCACGATATCCGTGACATGTTTGAGGCCGGCGGGAATGGCCAGATAGTCTTCCCGCCATTTCACCCGGGAGGCGGGCATCTTGTATGCGTAATTCTTTCGCCAGTACTCCAGCGTGACGATCTCAAACAGGTTTCCCGTGCGGCGGAATTCCGCGACCGTTTCAAAATAGCGGTCCGGAGCCAGCAGATCCACGCGTTCCCAGGCCCCGTTGTGCCGGATCAGGCGCGATTTCTCGGGAGCCGTCTCATAGTACCGCGGGGCGCAGAAACTGCAGTAGTCTTCAGGCGTATGTATCTCCAGCGGCTTGGCGGTGTGTGCCGTCTCGTTGGTAATCGGCTTGCCGCGCCGCCCGGCGACTGCCCAGACCTCGGTTCCAGTGAACGGATTCAGCTGTTTCACCGTGCCGTCGGGCATGATGGTATAGTAGATCATGGATGACATAACACGTTCCTTCGTCTCTTTCCGTGTGCCTCATCCTCCGGGGCCGTACGCGGTCGCGCCGGCCCGGAGGCAAGGGAAGGAATCGATCTGAGGGTACCGGTCAGCGTTTTGTCGCCGCAGCCAAGAGTGCATCCACCCTGGCGACACTGTCGGCTTCCGCGTAAAACCGGATCAGCGGTTCCGTGCCGGATGCGCGGACAAGAACCCATCCCTTGTCCACAAAAAACTTGAACCCGTCGGTATCCATCCTTCCCGTCACAGGGAATCCGGCGATCTCCTTGACTCCGCGCCTGTACCTCGCGATGATCGCCTTCTTCTCTTTCTCCGTCACATGCAGGTCGATCCGTTTGAATTCGTGCTGCCCGTACTCATCCATGAGTTCCTGCACAAGCGCGCCGAGGGACTTCCCCCGCACCGCCATCAACTCACACAACAACAGCCCGAGAAAGATTCCGTCGCGCTCCGGAATATGCCCCTTCACTCCCAGGCCACCGCTTTCCTCTCCGCCGATCAGGATATCACGTTCGGTCATCAGCCGGCAGATGTACTTGAATCCCACGGCGGTTTCGTGCATGGTCAGACCGTACTTCGCACACTGGTTGTTGATCATCTGCGTGACGGAGAACGACTTGACCACCTCGCCGGTGAGGCCTTTCTGCTCGACGAGATACTTGAGCAGCAGGGCAAAGATCCGGTGCGAGTCCACAAAGTTGCCCTTCTCATCCACCGCACCGATGCGGTCGGCATCGCCGTCCGTGGCAATCCCGATGTGAAAGCCCTCGTCCTTAACCCGCCTGCTCAACTCGGTGAGGTTGTGCGCAAGCGGCTCCGGATTCACCCCTTCGAACGACGGATTAAACGTCTCATGCATCATCGTGACGTCGGGAAGGAGATCGCGCAGCGCATTCTGCCCGGCGCCATACATTGCATCGTACAGAATGCGGATGCCGGCCGCTTTGATCCGCGGAACATCGATCTTGGTCGCAAGATCCTTCATATACCGCTGCTTCATGCTGATCGGAACGATCTTCCCTTTGTCAACCAGCTGCGTGAACGTGTGCTTGCCTCGCGGCACGTTCTTCAACTTCATCACCCGCGCGAGCTCCTTTTCCACCCTGGCGATCATTTCCGGGTGGGCCGGGCCGCCGAAATCGCCCTTGATCTTGAAACCATTGTACTTCGGCGGGTTGTGACTTGCGGTGATCACCACACCACCCGCAGCCTGCTCCATCTTCGTCATGAGCGAAATCATCGGCGTGGTCACAATGCTGTCCGCCAGCTTCACACGAATGCCCGCGTTGGCGATCACCTCCGCAGACTTCTCCGCAAACTCCCGTGACATAAACCGGGCATCATACCCTATCACGATGCCATTGCGGATCTTTTTGTGACGCTTGAAATACCGGGCCGTCGCAAGGGCGACGCGTTCAAGATTGGCAAACGTGTAATCATCAGCGATGACCGCACGCCAACCATCGGTACCGAACTTGATGACCTGCACCATGGGTTTACTTCCTTGTATAGACCTGCAGACCCGGATAGATGGCCGTGTCGCCCAGCTCTTCTTCAATCCGGATGAGTTGATTGTATTTGGCAACACGGTCCGTCCTGCTGGCTGAACCGGTCTTGATTTGCCCCGCGTTGGTGGCCACGGCAATGTCCGCTATGGTGGAGTCTTCCGTCTCACCGGAGCGATGGCTGATCACGCAGGTGTATCCGGGAGCGTCCCGATCTGGTTCACCTTGATGAGGATGGAGTTGGCGACCCCCATCTCGATTCCCTTCTTCAGGAATGTCGTGTTCGTCACAAACACGTCATCACCGACGATCTGTATCTTCTTCCCGAGGGCGTCGGTCATCGTCTTCCACCCATCCCAATCGTTTTCTGCCATGCCGTCTTCGATCGACACGATGGGGTACTGCTTCACCCAGTTCACGTAGTACTGGACCATCTGATCGGGAGTCATCACGGATTTGTTGGATTTCTTAAAGACATACTTCCCATCCTCGAAGAATTCGCTGGACGCCGGGTCGAGGGCAAGGAACACATCCTTTCCGGGGGCATAGCTGGCTTTCGTGATTGCTTCGAGGATCACTTCCACAGCTTCCTCGTTCGACTTGAGATGCGGAGCAAATCCGCCTTCATCTCCGACCGCAGTGTTGTATCCCTTTTTGCTCAGGACGGAACGGAGATTATGAAATACCTCTGCTCCCATGCGAAGCGCTTCCGCAAATGTCGGCGCATTTGCCGGAACAATCATGAACTCCTGAATGTCGACGTTGTTGTCCGCATGTTTGCCGCCGTTCAGGATGTTCATCATGGGGACGGGCAGGGTTTTCGCGTTGGTACCGCCGATGTAATTATAGAGCGGGATGCCGCAGGACTGGGCTGCCGCTTTGGCAACCGCGAGGGAGACCCCCAGAATCGCATTCGCGCCCAGCTTGCCCTTGTTTGGCGTCCCGTCGAGCCGGATCATCAGGGAGTCGATGCCAACCTGGTCCAGCGCGTCGAGTCCGGTCACTTCACCTGCAATCGTATTGTTCACATGTTCGACTGCATTGAGCACACCTTTGCCGAGATAGCGGGACTTATCACCGTCCCGGAGTTCCACTGCTTCATGCTCGCCCGTCGAGGCTCCGCTGGGCACTGCGGCACGGCCGATGATGCCGTTTTCGAGTTCCACATCAACTTCAATGGTGGGATTTCCGCGTGAATCCAGGATTTCCCGTGCAATCGCATCTACAATGGTGGTCTTCATGAGGTCTCCTTGGTGAGAAAAAGCTGGCACGAAATAAAAAGTACGACAAAAAGGCCCACAAAATCAATGTCAGTGCCGGGACGAAACCACAAAGACGGAAAGGCAGGGATGGATGTCTCCTCGGGGATTCGGGGACGCCTCCGTGGAAAACACAGTGTTACGAACGGTTCCTGGCATCCCGGCGGCTGCGCAGGGCAGCCAAGACGGCGGAAGTGACCTCGTCGACAGTCAGCAGCTTCATACATTCCATGTAGCCGCCGCCTGTCCGGTTGCAGAAATCCAGATGGCAGGGATGGCAGGAAACATCCTTGCGGAGAGCCCTGTGGCCTTCTTCTGAATCGTACGGAAACCAGATGTGCTCCTCGCCGGGGCCGAAAAGTCCGATGGTGGGAGTTCCGACAGACGCAGCGATATGCATGGGACCCGCGTCATTGGACACCACCGCTGCCGCCCGCGCATACAGCGCCGCCAGTTCCCGGAGCGGCAATCCCTGAAAGACCGCGGGTGGCGGAGAGATCCGTTTTCGGACATCCTCAAGCAACGCCTCTTCATTCGGCCCCCCGGTGAGCACCACACTCACGCCGTGCCGACTCCGCAGATCGTTCGCAAGCTGCGCGAACCGCTCCGGCAACCACCTCTTGGCAGGCCATGTCGCGCCGGGATGCAGGACAACCAGCGGCCGGTCTGTTGGCACAAGAGCCCCGGCATCCGCCAGCTCCCGTTCCGAGAGGAACAATTCCGGACGGTGCGACGCCGGTGCCACACCAAGCGCACGAATAAATTGCAGGTGAAATTCCACCGCGCTCTTCGATTTCCCGTCATCCCGGATCCGGTGCGTGTACAACCGCCCGCGCCCTTTGCGCTCCAGTCCGACACGCACCCGCGCGCCGGAAAGGAACGTCAACAGCGCGCTCCGGGGATTGCCAAAAAGGTCGATGGCCCAATCGAAGTGCAGACGGCGGAGCAGCAATGCAACACGAGGTTGTTCCAGATACGTTGGACGCGAGAAATCAAACGGGATGATCTGATTGAGAAAGGGATTTTCCTGAAGCAGCGAGACTGCAGCGGCATCGCCCATGTACGCGATGAAGGCGTCCGGAAACGCAACGCGCAATGAACGGATCACCGGCGTGGTAAGCACGACGTCCCCGATGAACTTCATCCGGGTGATGAGAATGCGCTGTGGGACGCCGGGATCCTTCACTGCCAGCGCTCCAGGAATTCGCACCGCGCAATCCGCTCATCGATGCTGCGCACGGCATACTCCCGCGCATCATAATTGAGCGACATCCAGAAGTGCGCCCGCGCATCCTGATATGCACCCAGGCGTACCTCCATGTCGCCGATGAAAATGCCTCTGCGCGCTTCCAGGAGCGGATCAAACGAGAGACTACCCGCCTGCTTGGCAAGGATGGCGGCCTCGTTGTATCTCTTCATCCGCATAAACACCTGGGCGCGCAGATAGTGCCGGAGCGTGTCCGCGTTTCCACCCAGCGTGTATCCAAGCATCCCAGCCCGCGCGGTGTCCGACGTGTCGGAGAGAAAGTACGTGCGGAAGAAGCCGGAATGCATGGTGTCATCCAGCGCCCAGAGCCGGAGTGTGGCGGATTCTGTCAAACCGGGCGTCACATCGGCCAGGCGCACCTGGCTGTAAAGCGAACGGGCACGGATGGGATTACCCAGCGCCCATGCCGCATCGCCTGCAGTGATCGCAAGCGGCAGGTAGCGAAGCGGGTGGGGATCATGCGCTACAAGTGAATCATAGAAGTCTGTTGCCTGTATGTACGCCTGCTGACGGAGCAGCGTCTGGAGGAGTCCCGACGAGGCATCATACCCTCCTCCGGATGCCACCAGTGTACGATAGAGATCTCCGGCTTCAGCATACCGGCGTTCGGCAAAAAGCTGCCTGGCCTGCCGGACACGCCGGGCATGCAAGCGCACGCACACCTTCGTGAAGACTGTCGGCCGGCGGAAGAACACGTCCACCGCAGCACGGGTTTGATCATCCACCGCCACGCTGTCCAGCGAGCCTTTCCACTCGGAGATCAACGCAGGCAGCGGTTTTCCGTACGCAGTCTCATAGTCACCATTCCGGTACACCTGCAAAAACGGGCGTATGCCGTAATGATCGATCAGATAGCCGCTCAGTGCGCCCGCAAGCACATAACTGATTGCTGATGATTGCGCTGCAAATCCCCTGATGCTCATCAGCTGCTGAATGTCGGGTGCAAGTTCTGCGCGGTGCAAGGCGGCGGCATACTGCGGGAGCGTCCTGTACCCCCACGTCCCCTCCACTGCCACCGCCAGTCCTTCTATGAGGCCCGGACTCAGACTCGTCTGGATGAGCGGAACGCCGAACGGCGCTGCGACAACATGCGCCAGCTCATGACGGAGGCTGGATTCGACTCCCTGGAGGGTGATATGGATCTGCCGGTTCCACGGTTTGGCGAATTCCGTGATGCCCGCTCCGATCAAACGCCGTTTCGTTTCAGTGTCGGGGTACACATACGATGCGATCTTTTCCACATGCTGAAGCGAAAATGCCTGTAGAAGGTAGCCGAGCTGGAACTCGTGTTCCGCGGCCAGACGGCGCGCTTCTTCACCGGAACAGGCAGAGGAGTCGAAGTAGATTATGAAATGCTCTGTTTCCCGAACACTTCCCAGCTGTTCCTGAATGAACGGGCTCGTGGATTCCCATCCGAGGTTGCAGCGGAACCAGTACAGGCCCCCCGCAGCAACAAGCACCAGCAGGGCGACCACACTATGGTGGCGCCACAGCACCCAGAGCAGCTTGAATCCCTTCCGGATACCGCCATGACTGGGTGAGGTGTGAAGCACGAGAAGATGTGTCAACCAGACAAGCAACGCAGCAACGGCAAGGGTCAGGATGCGGAATGTCACAAGTGGAGTATCGAGCGGAAGCAGTTCGTCGTAACTCACCCCGGGGAAATACCCGTAAAAGAAGTTGTATGAGTCGATGGCTGGCGTGGTGTATCCGATGAAGCACACGTAGACAAAGCTTACCAGCACAAGGAACAGGAACACGCGTCGGCTGCGGCGGTAATGGACCGTACAGAATAACCCGAGGGCAACTGAGAACACTACGCTGACAACAGGCAGCAGAAGGAAGAAGGCTATGCCCTCCTGCACGTCACAGAGCGGCACAAAGAGGCCGTTCAACAGAATGACGCCGAAGGGAATCAGCAGGAGCGCAAGGTTCAGCAGGACCATTCTTCCGAACGCCTGCATAGCGGGAAAGGGACGTTCGTCCGTCGAAGCACGGTACCGCGCACCGGTTTGTGCAATCGTGAGGAAGCCCGCTATGAAAGATCCCGCTATGGCGCATACAAAGGAGAACTCAAACCCCGGGTGGTCAAATAGGCGGATCTGTGTGCAGGCAAGGGCGATGAGAAGATAGGCTCCGGCTGCAAGTGCCGTCCGCCGGATGTCGGATGAACGGGACTCTGTGGAGACCTTCGGCGTGGATTCAGTCTGCTCCACTTGTCAGGGCACCAGTAGAGGATGAGTGGGCTGTGAGCTGTCCGCGCAGATGCACACACCGCGCTCCCGCTTGGTGTGCATGATGCACGCAACGATGCTAGAATTCTTCTCCTGCCACGCGCTGGATATCCGCCCCGAGCAGAGAGAGTTTCTTCTCGATTGCTTCGTACCCCCGGTCCAGGTGGTATACCCGCAACACTTCTGTCGTTCCTTCTGCAACGAGACCTGCAAGAATGAGCGATGCGGAGGCCCGAAGGTCCGTGGACATCACCTTCGCCCCTGTCAGCCGTTGCACACCGCGTATGATCGCCGCATTGTCCTTGACCTCAATGTCTGCTCCCAGCCGGATCATTTCGGGAATGTGTTTGAACCGGTCGAAGTAGATCGAATCGGTTACCACCGATGTGCCGGCCGCAACCGACATCAGTGCTGTCCATTGTGCCTGCATGTCGGTAGGAAAGCCGGGATAGATGTGTGCGGTGACGTCGACCGAGGTAATAGTGGAAGGCGCGGTGACAGTGACCGTAGTCTGATCGGCTGTAACCTTTGCGCCTGCGTCTTCAAGTTTTGCCGTGACCGCGGCAAGGTGGTCCGGAATCACATGTGTGAGTGTCGCAGTACCGCCGCAGAGGGCTGCCGCCACAAGAAACGTCCCGGCTTCGATGCGGTCCGGGATCGTGTCCACCTCAGTGGGATGAAGTTCCTGCACCCCCTCGATCTCGATCCGGTTGGTACCGATCCCGCCAATCGTCGCGCCCATCGACACCAGGAACTCCGCAAGCTGAGTGATCTCGGGCTCGATTGCTGCGTTCTCGATCAGCGTTGTTCCGCGGGCGAGCACCGCGGCCATCATGGCATTGCCTGTGGCACCGACGCTGGACACATCAAAATGAATGCGTGCTCCGATGAGTTTTTCCGCATGCGCGAAGATGTACCCTTCCCGCAGTTCGATGTCTGCGCCGAGCCTGCGCATCGCCTCGATGTGCAGGTTCACCGGGCGGGGACCCCAGGCACATCCGCCGGGGAGAGACACCTTGGCGCGTCCGTAGCGTGCGATCAGCGGACCGAGGACGTACACCGACGCACGCATCTTCTTCACATGCTCGTACGGCGCCTCGAAGTTGTTGATGCCGCTCGTGTCCAGCGTGAGCGTGTGTTCTTTCCGTTCCGAGGCAATACCCATCGACCGCAAGAGCACAGCCATCGTGTTCACATCCCGCAGGATCGGGGTATTCCGGAGCTCGAACGTGCCGCTGGCCAGCAGGGTGGCTGGCATCAAGGCGAGGGAGGCGTTTTTTGCACCGCTGATGCGGACGGTGCCATGCAGGGGGTTCCCCCCGCGAATCACAAATTTATCCATAGGGTGATAAATGGTAAGGAATATTACGAGGGATTGTCAACCCGCCTTCGGAGAGAACCTCTGGTGAGTCACTGAATCAACCGACCATGTCTGAACTGGACTCCTCACTCATTCTCAGTCCTGGGAATCTTGCAGGGCAATCTTTCTCAGAATCGGCACCGCGTCGTCGTTTCGTGGCAATCCACCGGGAAAACCTCGAAATACGGGCGGGAATCGGGGAATGTGAACACGATTCTGTCGGCCTGATTTGGCATATGGCTTGAACGCCTCTTTTGTACTCTCTCGTACTTCAGATTTCAAAGACCGGCGCAAATGCAGCGAGGGCAATGCTGCGCCCCGCACACGGACATGTCATCGTTCACTGAGTAAAGGAGCCACCGCATGGATGCCTTGTTGCTCGCCCGATTGCAGTTCGCGCTGACAATCGGGTTCCACTTCCTCTTCCCTCCGCTCACCATCGGCGTGGCCTGGCTGCTGGTCGTGGTGGAAACCCTGGGCTGGCGGAAGAAGGATGAGGTCTACACGCGAATCGGCATGTTCTTCGGCAAGGTCCTCGGCCTCACGTTCGCTGTTGGTGTGGCAACGGGGATCGTCATGGAGTTCCAGTTCGGAACAAACTGGGCACAATACTCCAAATTCGTCGGAGACATTTTCGGAGCGCCGCTCGCCGCCGAGGGAGTGTTTGCGTTCTTCCTGGAATCCGGATTTCTCGGACTGTACCTTTTCGGCCGCCACCGGGTATCAAAGGGCGTGCACTGGTTCTCTGCGCTGATGGTCGCACTAGGGTCCACTCTCTCGGCGTTCTGGATTCTGGTGGCCAATTCGTGGCAGCAGACACCCGCAGGTTTTGTCCTCCGGAACGGCCGTGCAGAAATGACCAGCTTTGCCGAGGCGGTGTTCAATCCCTCCATGTGGATCCGCTTTTTCCACACGATCGACGCCGCACTGATCAGCGGCGCGTTTCTTATGGCCGGGATCGCAGCGTACTATCTGCTCAAGAAACGCGAGATTGAATTTGCCACAAAGGCGATGCGTGTTGCGGTGGTGTTCGGACTCATCACATCCGTCCTTGAGCTGATGCCGTTCGGACATGAACATACCCGGCAGGTTGCACGCACGCAGCCGGAGAAGTTCGCTGCCATCGAAGGTCTCTATGCGTCCCAGGAAAGCGCACCGTTGGTTTTCTTTGCCGTCCCGACTACCAGACCTCCCGAACTCCACGCTACGGTGGAGATTCCGGGGCTTCTGAGCTGGATGGCCTTCGGCGACCCGAACGCAGTTATCAAGGGGATCAACGAGTTCCCCGCTGATCAAATCCCGCCGCTCTGGCTTACCTTCGTCTCATTCCACAACATGGTTGTGCTGGGAGGTTTCTTCATCCTGTTGATGCTGTTCGCGGCGTACACACTCTGGCGCGGAACAATTGCAGCGAGTCGGAAGCTGCTAAAGGTGATCCTCTGGTCGATACCGCTTCCCCTCGCCGCCTGCCAGCTGGGCTGGATCACCGCTGAGGTTGGGCGCCAGCCATGGATTGTGTACAAACTCCTTCGCACAAGCGAGGCCGCCTCGATCACCGTCTCGGCCGGCGAGATTCTCTTTTCGATTATCCTTTTCGGCCTCATCTATCTCTTCCTCGGTTCGCTCTACGTGTACCTGCTGGTCAAGAAGGTGAAACACGGACCGGCCGCCGTGCACGGAAAGGAGGTGCCTGCGTAATGGACCTGCACATGATCTGGTTTCTGCTCGTAAGTGTGCTTCTCATCGGCTACGCCATTCTGGATGGATTCGATCTCGGGGTCGGCGTTCTGCACCTCTTCGCCAAGTCAGAGGAGGAACGCCGCGTGCACATCAATGCCATCGGACCGGTCTGGGACGGCAACGAAGTCTGGCTGCTCACCGCCGGCGGTGCGTTGTTTGCCGCGTTTCCTGTTGTCTATGCAACAGTGTTCAGCGGTTTCTATCTCGCTCTGATACTGCTTCTCTGCGCGTTGATATTCCGCGCGGTGTCCATGGAATTTCGCGGCAAAGTGGATTCTCCGGGCTGGCGGCGTCTGTGGGACTGGGCATTCGGACTCGGCAGTCTCCTTCCCGCACTTCTGCTCGGTGTGGCTTTCGGCAATCTCCTCCGCGGCATTCCGCTCGACATGGAGCACAATTTCACAGGCACCTTCTTGACCCTGTTGAACCCGTATGCCCTGCTCGTCGGAATCCTGAGCCTGGTGTTGTTCACCATGCACGGCGCCCTCTATCTGGCTATAAAAACCGAAGGTGATCTCAAGGCACGCGTGAAGAAATTGCTCTCTCCGCTCTGGATTGCCATGATTGTGCTCTACGTTCTCGCCACGCTGGCAACCGTGTTTGTTTCCCCGTTCCTCCTTGAAGGAATGCTGGGGAAGCCTCTCTTCTGGATGCTGTTCGTTGCCCTGCTCGGGTCCGCACTCTGGATACCCTCTGCTGCAAAGGCCGGAAAGGACGGGCGCGCATTCCTGGCGTCCTCCATCACCATCGCCAGCATGATCGGCCTGAGTGCCCTCGGGCTCTTTCCCCGGCTTGTGCCGGCACGGGGGGACCTGAAATACAGTCTCACCGCGTACAATGCGTCGTCAAGTGAAACCACGCTCACGACCATGCTGGTGATTGCGCTCATCGGCATGCCGCTTGTGATCGCCTACACCATATTCATCTACCGCGCATTCAGAGGGAAGGTAACGATCACACCGGACAGTTATTGATGGTTCAGCCGGGAGCACGCGCGGAAGGCGGACCGCCTCCTGTGTTGTGGTGACGAGCACTCACGCGCAACACGGACCGCCTCCTTCGCTGACGGCGAGCACTCAGGCCGGCCACAAACCAATTCCATCGTTGAAGGCGTGTACTCAAGCGGGAGACAGATCGCTTTCGCTGGTGATGCCGTGGCCTCAGGCGGAATGTGGATCGCTTCCTCTGGTGATGCCATGGCCTCAGGCGGAATGTGGATCGCTTCCATTGCTGATAGAGGGCGCACTGGACACAATTCGGGGCGGGAAGGAACACCCCGGGCAGTTGCTTCCCTCCCCCCTTCCACGTATCTTTTCATTCCAAAGCATTCTCTCTGGCTACCCTGATCATGCTGCTGTCGTTTCGACTTTTTGCCACAACCGGGATCTGCGCACTCGGTGTCGGGTTGTCCGTGGCGCAGATCACCGTAACGGATGATCTGCAGCGGACCATCACGCTTCCACGCGCCGCTCAGCGCATCATCTCGCTCGCGCCGAGCATCACCGAGTCGCTCTTTGCCATCGGCGCGGGTGATCGGATTGCGGGGATCACCACATACTGCAACTATCCACCCGCTGCCGCATCGAAACCCCGCGTCGGCGGTATGACGACACCTTCCATCGAATCGATTGTCGCGCTTCATCCAGATCTGGTTCTGGTCAGCATGGAGGGAAACTTGCGTGATGACTTCACGCGACTCACGGACCTCCGGATCCCGATCGCCGTTACAAACCCCCGGACCCTTGACGGGATATTCCGATCTCTCACGATGCTCGGCCAGCTTGCCGGAACCGGTGACAGCGCTTCCCATCTCATCGCCGCGCTCCGGCAGCGGGTGGATTCGATCGTCCGGAGGAACGGGACTCAACCAGCACGAACGCTCCTCTTTGTCTCCCTTCAACCACTCATCGCTGCCGGTGCCAGAACGTTCATCGATGAGCTGGTGCGCCAGGCCGGAGGTGTGAATCTCGCTGCACAGACTGCGCTGACCTATCCGACGCTCAGCCGCGAGGCCGTTATCACCTTTGACCCGGATGTGCTTCTGGTCATGTCGGATGTCGTGGCATCGACAGATGCCCTGACATCGCTCTACCCGGAGTGGTCCCGGCTGACCGCAGTTCGCTCCGGCCGCGTCTACCGTCTCGATGCCGATCTTGTATCCCGTCCGGGCCCGAGAGCCGTGGACGGTCTCCATCTCCTCTCGACACTCTTCCACCGGAACACACCATGACACCGAAGAAGGTTTTTGTCGCCGTTGCCGGAAACATAGGATCCGGCAAGTCCTCCCTCACCCGTCTGCTCAGCAGTGCCAACGGATGGACGCCGATGTACGAATCGGTGGAGGATAACCCGTACCTGAGCGACTTCTACAAGGACATGCGACGCTGGTCATTCCAGCTCCAGGTCTACTTCCTCTCAAACCGGTTTCGCTCCCACAAGTCAATCACCGAAGGATCGCGGTCCGTGGTGCTCGACCGGGTGATCTATGAGGACGCAGAGATCTTCGCACGAAACCTTTTTGAGATCGGCAATATGGAGGAGCGGGACTACAATAATTACGTAGCTCTCTACAATGTCATGACGGAATACCTCCATCCTCCGGACCTCCTGATCTACCTGCGCGCCAGCATGACAACACTTCTCCGTCAGATCTCCCTGCGCGGCCGGGATTTCGAACAGTCGATCAGCCGTGAATACCTGGAACAGCTTAACCGGCATTATGAGAGGTGGATCAGCCACTACACCAAAGGGAAGGTGCTCATAATAGAATCGGACAATCTCGATTACGTCAACCGGAAAGAGGACCTCGATCGTGTGATGGCAATGGTCAAAGAGGGCTTGCAGTAAGGAAACGGGTGGAGAGGATTTGCACTGAGAGAGTTGCAGAGGAATCTGTATCATCAGAGCAGGGATGAGGCAGCTGAAAGCGGCGGTTGCAAGCAGCGGCTGATGGCGGCGGTTGAATGCGGCGGTTCAAAGCAGCGGCTGATGGCGGCGGTTCAAAGCGGCGGCAGAAACATGGAAGGGAAGACCAGCACGCCACGTACCCCGCAACCTCTAGAACAGCAGCATCCGGAAGGCGATAAGAAGCAGGAACAACGCGAAGATCCGTTTCAGCAGAGTTACCTTGGTCTTGTTGGCGACATCCGCGCCCACAGCTGCCATCGGGATTGAACCGGCGATGAGCGGAAGCGCATGCAGCCAGTCTACATACCCCAGTGTCCCCGTGCCCGGCAGCAACGAATTCCCCCACCCCGTGAACACGTAACCCGCCCCTGCCGCCAGTGCCGTGATCACGATCGTCGCACTCGACGTTCCCAGCGCTTTCTTCAGGGGGAATTTCAGAATCGAGTGCATGACGGGGATGGACAGAACTCCCCCGCCGACGCCGGTAAGAGACGATACCATTCCGACCAGGACACCTGTCCCGGCCAGCGGAGCAATGCGCAGGGGAGGCATGACTTCGACTTTCGGCTTGCGCGTCTCCGCGAAGAGGCGCAACGCCGAAAGCAGAACCAACGCAGCAAAGATCTGCCGTAAGACCTTGCCCTCCAGGCCCCCGGCAATGTTCGCACCCAGCAGTCCTCCAACCACGCTGGCCAGACCGATCGCCAGAACCGCCCTCCACACCACATGGCCGTTCCTGGAATACTGAAGCGCGGATGACAGCGATGCAAACACGATAATCAGCAGGCTGGTGCCAAAGGCCAGGTGAGTCGAAACCAGGGACGAAATGTGTATGCTGTCAAAATAGTACAGCAGGATGGGAATAAGGATGATGCCTCCACCCACGCCGAAGAACCCCGCAAGAAAACCGGCAATCCCTCCACCAAGGAGAAGGAGCAGGAGGCTCAGGATGTCCATGCGGTCTTCCCTATCCGCCGAGCCGTTTACTGTACTGTTTCTGATCACGCAGCAGCGCAGTTGCTACTGACAGCTGCTGGTCGGTGCGGAAGGAGGCTTCGATGCGGCCGCGCTCACCCCGCACGCGGGCCAGCAGTTCGATCCGCAGCTCTTCTTCGATGGCCTGTTGATAGCGCTCGAACCCGCGGACTTTTTCCTTCTCCAGCATCTTGGTGAGATGGTCGATGTCATTGAGGACTTCTGCCGAGTAATGCGAACGATCCGCGATCTTCCGGAGCTCGCTCACGTGTTTCTCGCTGTCCTCCTGAAAGTCAAACTTCTCCTTTTCCAGATACGTACGGAACGCCTGGAGGATGGCCGGTGTCACCACTGCAATGCTGTCGCCTTTGTGTTCGTTGACGTACCGGTTGGCAAACTTGAAGAAGAGGGATTTCCGGTGCAGTTCACGGACCATCGGGCCGTCGGCTTCCAGTTCGACCGCAGAGTCGGGGGTAATGCCGCCGAGTTCATAGACTTTCCTGCCGCGGGACGTTTTGAATTCGCGGCGGAGACTGTCCGGCGTAACCACGAAGATCCCGTTCTTGTCGCGATGCATGTAGTCGATTTCCTGAATGCTGCGGCCGCTGGGGATGTAGTACCGGGCAGTCGTGATCTTCAGCTGTGCGCCATAATTGAGGGGGACAATCGTCTGGACGAGCCCTTTCCCGAATGTGCGGGTGCCCACGATGAGCGCACGGTCCAGATCCTGCAGGCTGCCGGCCACAATCTCGCTGGCACTGGCGCTATTCCGGTCCGTGAGGACGACCAGCGGAAGTGAAGGCGCCAGCGGCTCTTCAACGGAAAGGTATTTCTTCTCGGCTTCAGGACGGCGGCCGCGCGTGTTGACGACCATGCTTCCGCGCGGCACAAACTTGCTGACCACGTCCACTGCGGCGTCGAGCAGCCCGCCCGGATTGCCGCGCAGGTCCAGCACCAGTCCGCGCACCTCGCTGTTCAGACGCAATTCTTTGATCGCCTGACGGAGTTCATCACCCGCACGGCGGGAGAACCGCTCCAGGCGGACGTACCCGATGCCATCACCCACCATGCCGCTGTACGTGACATTCTTCACCTGGATCTCTTCGCGGATGAGGACGAACTCCAGCGGTTTCGGTTCTCCTTCGCGTTCAACCAGCACTTTGACTTCACTCCCCGGCTCTCCGCGCGTGAGGTTGCGGATTTCGTCGGGCTTCAAACCGGTCACCTTGCTTCCCCCGATTTCGATGAACCGGTCGCCGGGCACGATTCCCTGACGCTGTGCGGAGTAGCCATCCATCACGGAAATGACGCGCACCGCGCCGTCGCGCATGCCAATCGTGACCCCGATGCCCCCGTATTTGCCGTTGGTCATCAGATCCACTTCATCGCCATTGTCCTTGTCGATGTACACGGTGTAGGGATCGAGCGTCTCGAGCATGCCATCGATGCCGGCCTCCATGAACTTCTCAGGATCGATCTCATCCACATAGCTCGTCGCCACTTCCTTGTACACGCGACCGAAGACATCAATGCTTTTGCTGATCTTGAGGAGCAGCGAGCTTTCGGGTGCCATCATGAAGCCGCTGAAGAGCAGCACTGCCAGACCGACTCCGATGACTGCAATCCTCTGCTCCCACGTCCGCTTTCCGTTCGCCACGTTCATACGATTGTCCGCCTACAACGATTGTTGATGAATGCCTGTTTTCCGCGCAACGATGTCCAGAATTTCCCTGTGTATAGTCTCAACCGGACGCATGCCGTCGACGCGAAGGACGCGATCCGGTTCATCCGCACACAAAGCACAATAGCCAGCCCTGACCCGCTCGAAGAACTCCCGCCCTGAAGACTCCATCCGGTCGTATCCTTTGCCCGCCGCACTTTTGCGACGATCGATTTCCTCGACAGGAATGTCCACGAAGATCGTCAGGTCGGGAACCAGATTGCCCGTTGCAAAGGCGTTAATCGCCCGGATTGAATGGAGATTCAATCCGCGGCCGTACCCCTGGTACACCGTCGACGAATCGTAGTACCGGTCGCAGATGACCGTCTCTCCGCGCTGCAGGGCGGGGCGGATGACCTCCCTGACAAGTTGTGCACGGCTTGCGGAGAAGAGCAGGAATTCGGCTTCGTCGGTGAGTTCCAGATGCTTCCGGTCAAGAAGAATTTCCCGAATCCGTTCAGAAATCTGCGTGCCGCCGGGTTCACGAAGGGAACAGATTGCCTGTTCCCTGGAGAGGCGGTCGACCAGGAGCCGGGCCTGAGTCGTCTTGCCGCTGAAATCCACTCCCTCAAATGTTAAAAACATGTCCTAACGTACGGATTTTCACTCCCCGAAGCAACCGGAGGAGTGTCTGCCGGAGTGGTGTCTTGCACCTGTTTGCCCTTTTCTGTACATTTTTTTCACATTCCGATGCCTCGCACCAGGTCCACATCCCCGCACCGCCGCAAGCCCCGCTCTTCTCCCGTTGACACGAAGGAGCAGAAGAGGCTGGATTCGCGCATTGAAGATTCCCAGCTCATCAAGGATGCACTCGCAGGTGATGACTCGGCGTACTCGAAGCTGATGAAAAAATACCATGATGCAATCTTCGGGTTCATATTCCGGATGGTGCATGACCGGGAGCAGGTCGAGGACCTCACACAGGAAGCCTTCATCAAAGCCTTTGCATCGCTGAAGAACTTCAACGAAGAGTTCGCCTTCTCGACGTGGCTTTACAAAATCGCCACCAACAACTCAATCGATTTCATCCGGAAACGTAAGCTCCAGATGTATTCGATCGACAAACCCATAGAGTCAAAGGACAGCGATTACACGTTTGAACTTCCGGATGATTCCTATGAGGCTGACCGGGAGCTTATCAGCGATCAGAAGGCGGTTCTTCTGAAACAGGCGATTGACCAGCTTCCCGAGAAGTACAGACGGGTGATCCTCCTCCGGCACAGCGAAGAACGGTCCTACGAGGAGATCGCAGCCTTGCTGAAGCTCCCCATTGGCACTATCAAAGCCCACATCTTCAGGGCGCGGGAGCTCCTCTACAGGCAACTCCGCCACCGGATACGCCACTATTAACCTCCCATGTTGAAAGGATACCTCAAGCGTTGCGCGTATCTTCCGTCGTCCTGCCAACTTAATGATGCCGGGAGCCGCGACTGCCTTCTGTTCAGCACGCCTTTCCCTATAGCCCGGAACCGTCGGCCGCACCATCCGGCATGAACAGCCCGAAAACAGACTCATCCGTAACCTTCCATCGGTATAACCGTATTATTAGGAGAACGAACGAGACCATACATTCCGTGAAACGCATATCCATCTCCATAGCACTGGCTCTTGCAGCCACTCTTCTCTCATCCGCGGCACTCGGATTGTCAGATCCGCAGGACTCGGGACAGAACCGTGAGATCGGCCGGACCACCGAGAAGGAAATCAAGGTGACTCTGTCATCCGCCTTCGGCACCGTCGTCATCCGCAAGGGAGAGCCGTCAAAGGTGTTGCTCGCGGAGAGTGCCGACGATCGGAGTGCCAGTGGCGTGATGGATATGGAATACGCAATCCGCAACCGCGTTGGCTTCTTGGACGTCACGCTCGGGGAAGACAAAGTCGAAAAAGACGGCAAGCACACATCGTTCAAACTGGACAAATTCGACAGAGGGAAGTGGTTCCTGAAGTTCTCCGAGGCGATTCCTATTTCATTTGATGTCGAGCTGGGTGTCGGCAAAGGGGACTTCAACCTGACAGGGCTCGACGTGAAAGACTTCACATTGTCCACCGGTGCAAGCGATGTCTCGCTGGCCTTCGACGACATGAACCACGGTCAGATCGAGAACCTGACCATCGAATCAGGCGTCAGCAAGTTCGACGCACGCAATCTTGCGAACGCGAACTTCCGGCATTTTCGTTTCCAGGGGGGGATGGGATCGTACACACTGGACTTCGGCGGAACGTTGCGGAATGAAGTTGACGTGGATATTGAGGTGGGGCTGGGACTTGTGACGATCCTCATCCCGGAAGAGACGGGCGCAAAGGTCATCTACGAAAAGAGCTGGGCTTCAAAACTCGACTGCGACGATGATTTCGAGCGCACAGGCGACAACGAATACATCTCCGCCAACTACCACCGGGCAGCCGGCCGGATGAACATCAACATTGATTCCGGATTCGGCAGCATCAAGATCCGCCGCCGCTGATCCCCCGCGTTCTGCAGTGTTTCGATTCTCTGCTCCGGATGCACCCCGGGTTCACGCTGCACGCAGGAGTACCCGCCTGACCAACCACTTCATCGTGTGTTACTGCCCCCTCCAGTACAGGAACGGCGCCCAGTGATGCTGGCCTGAGACATCTTTGTCCCCGATCATCTGCAGCTGCGCTGTGCGACAGGCCTCAGCCGGCGATGCTCCGGTCTGCAGCGCCGTGTAGAAATATTCGTTGAACACTTTCTTCGCCCCGCGCAGGGGAAGAACCGCGTTGATGATCATCCCTTCAGATCCATTGGCGGCAAAGACAAACGGCAGACCCGGATGCAGCGCACGGGGCAGGGAGGAGAGATTCGAGATGATCACCAGGCGGTTCGGCGGAAGTCCGGTAAGTGAGGCAAGCGGCACACGCCGATTACCGTTCCGCGAGACGCCGTCGGAGAGAATGAGCGCTCCCAACAACGGAGCCTTGATTCCGATTTGAACGTCGGCGGCCAGATGGAAGACATCGGTGCGAAGCGTGCGCAGGGTATCCATCACCGCATCGCGTCCGAACAACATGCGCGCATCCTTGAAGAAATACCGCACATCCCGCAGTTCGTATTCCACATCCCAATTGGTCGATCCGGGAAAACCCATGCAGGTGACAGACTGTACGGGTCCGGGCGTCGGTGCACGCGCGGTGATCGTCTGAACAGCAGGAACATATTGAATGTCATACTTCTCGATGAGATAGGGTGATCCGGACGATGTCCCGCGGCGCAGCGCATGGACAGGGATCACCGGCATTTCCGGAGGAAACTGGACCAAGACGCGCATACCCGATCGGAGCACGTAGTCCACAGGCAGAATCAGCGCTTCGTGAAGTTTGCGCGCACTGTTCCGGAGCCTCTTTTCCAGATCGGTGTACTTGTCACCCAGCGAATCCGCCTCCGTGACCCGGTCTCTCAGCATCCGCAGGTATTCCTGTGCTGTCTGCAGCACCTCTGCGGTCGATTCGCTGGAAACCTCAAGCACCGCAACATCCCTGGTGACCACCGACGTGTACCACGACCGCCGGCCGGGCAGGAAACTCAGGAACGCAGTTCTTTCCGGCAGGCTCTTCTGTACGTCTGCAATCTGTACGTCATCGCCTCCGACGACCGGTGCGAGATCCGGTCTCTTCCCCTGGATTTCCTGCACGCATTCCCGCACACGCTCCCCGCTGTTTTGCAGAACGGTGTGGATGTCTCTCATGACTTCTTTGTTGCCCGGACGGGAAGAGATGAGACGCTCCAGCTCCCGTTCCGCACCGCAATACACGGACCGTTGCTGGTTGCACTCGGTCAGCAGTGTATCCACCGCCGGATTTCCCGTACGATACGTCCATGTGCTGAACGCTGACGTGAGCGCCCTGGTATTCTTGCGCTGCTGGATTGTGAACGCTTCCTCGTCTTTGCCGAGCTGGAGCAGGAGAGAAAGAAGAGCTGCCGTGGCATCATTTCCTCCGGAACCCAGTGCCGACAATTCACACTCTGTCAGGAGATCATCGAATGATCGCGAGGCAAATACCCCTTCCTCCGCTTTGGCTGCCGCTTCATACAGCTTCAGGGCATCGGTGAACCGGCTTTCCCGTTCGGCGACATTGCCAAGGCTGGCAAGTGCATAGGCAATACCCGGCTTGTATCCGAACGCATGAAACATGTCGTAGCCGGTACGGAAAAGCTGGAGTCCTTCCGTCCGATCCCGTCTGAGGGTGGCATGGGCTATCTGGACGATGCAGATGGCTTCCGCCAGACTGTGCTGCCCCTGTTGAGCCAGCGGCAGCGCTGTATGATAGCTCTGCAGCGCAAGATCTGTTTTGTTCTGGCGCATGTGGAGATTGCCGATGCGCATGAGCAGGTCAATGTGTTCCTCGGGATTGTGTTCGAGAACGGATGTGCGCTGGAGCGCAGTCCCGAATGTCTCGGCCGCATCCTGCCCGCGCCCGGTGGCATCGAAGGCGAGGGCCAGGTGCATCAGTGCCCGCACGCCGAGGAGTGAATCCTTCGCCTGATCGGCCATTGTCACCGCGCGCAGGAAGGCATCGATTGCCTGAACCGGCTCTCCGCGGGATGCCAGCGATAACCCTGTGTGATAGTAGACGCGCGCCTCGCTCGTGCGATCGTTGTCGGCGCGGGCCGCGCTGAGCAGGTGGGCGAGCAGCTTCTGCTCGCTGTCCCGTTCTTCGAGCGCTGCATACACGGGTACCAGGGCCCAGCGAAGGTTTCGCGCGTCGTTTCCGTCCTCAAAGACGATGGCAAGTCGAAGCGCTTCCTCGTACAGATCGCGCGCTGCCTGGGGTTTGTTCATCTGGAGAAGCAGCGATCCGGTAGCAGACGTCATCTCGTAGGCGCGGGAACGTTTCGCCAGATTGCGGAACTCTTCCCGGGACCGGGAATAGAAGTAGAAGGCACTGTCGAACAGGGCCGACGACTGATACATTTCGCCGAGCATGCGGAGCCCTTCCGGAACCGAAGGTCCGCGCCAGAGCGAAGGGGCGCCGAGATAGCTGTCACGCAGGTATCCCCGGGCCTCGCCATCACGTCCCTCCGCAATGAGTGTCTCCGTTCGTATCAGCACGCTGTCAAGCGCGGTCCGCTCTCCCCGGTCACCCCCTCCGCACCCCGCTATCGCCAGAACCAGCAACACCGATACTATGAACCCCGTGGCCCACACACCGCCGTTACTCATCTGAGTCTCCTCATGCATTCCTCAACGCCATCCTGATGGCTGAGGGAAAATTGGTGAAGACAAGGTCGACCCCGAACCTCCGCAGTCGGTCCAGATCGATCACCCGGTTCACCGTATAGACGCCGACCTTCACACCATGCGCATGTGCTTGTTCGACAATGGCGCGCCGCACCATGGTACGGCTGCAGAGGATGAATCCTGCATGCAGCCGCCGTGCAAGATGCGATGGACGCCGCGCTACATCGCGTAGCGGATGCAACAGAACTCCCAGCGGGACCAGCGGATCCTGACGGTGCAGCACCCGCAGAAACCGGTGATCGAACGACGAAACCAACAGTGACCGGTGTGTGCCATACGCATGAATCACGCTGCACAGGTGTTGAACCAGCAGCGCCTTCGAACGCCTGTCGCCGTCGGCCTTCACTTCGATGTTGATTCCGATCCGCACCGGCAGCTCTTGCAGGACCCGGCGCAGCAGCGGAATACGCTCACCGGCAAATCGCGGCGCAAACCAGCTTCCCGCATCGAACTGCTCCAGCTCGTCAACCGTGTACCGGTTCACGTCACCCCGGCCGCCGGTGGTGCGCCGGAGCAGTCGATCATGAATGACGACCGGTTCGAGATCGCGCGTGAAGCGGACATCCAGCTCGATCAGATCGGCTTCCGCATTGACTGCTTCCCGGAAGGCCGCCATCGTGTTTTCAGGTGCGGTGCCTGAGCTGCCACGGTGTGCTGCAACCAGCATCACGTATCAGAGTTCGAAGTGATAAGTGCGCGGATCTCGCGATTGACGACGTCGATCGACGATGTCCCGTCGACTGTCCGGACCACACCGAGGCGTTCATAGTATTGCAGGACCGGCGCACTCTTGTGATGGTAGACGGAGAGTCTCTGCCGGACCGTTTCCGGACGGTCATCATCGCGCTGCGTGAGTGGCGTTCCGCACGACGGACAGGGCTGCCCGGTTCGCACGTCATCCAGCTCACTGTTGAAGATCTTCCCCTCTTTTATGCACAACACTCTGGTCCCGAGCCGGCGGACAATCTCTTCGGTGTCCACCTCTATGTTGACCACCGTGTACGATGCAATGCCGAGATCCCGGAAGATGCCCGCCAGCGCTTCAGCCTGTGGTACTGTGCGCGGAAAGCCGTCCAGGATGAAGCCACGCTGTGCCGTGGGTGCGGCAAGAGCGTCCCGGACAATCTTTATCATCACCGAATCCGGGACAAGTTGTCCGCCATCCATGAGCTGTTGTGCCTGTTTGCCTACCGCGGTTTTTGCTGTTACCGCCGCTCTCAGCATATCTCCCGTCGAAAAGTGCGGGATGGCATACTGCTCAGCGAGAAGCTTTGCCTGGGTTCCTTTCCCCACGCCTGGGGGACCGAATATGAGAATTCGCATGCGCACCTGTGGAAGAAGTATGGTC
>JAGDMK010000362.1 GCA_017860635.1 Bacteroidota bacterium | reverse complement strand
TCGCCTCCTGTCCCGCCATACGTTTTCCGTTCATATGAAGAAGTAACATACGAAAAGAGCGTCCGAAAGTCAACGCGGGGATTCCGGTAACATCGTTCTACACTTACGGTTGTGGCGAATCACTCCTGAATTCGCGCCACCGATGCAGGATGAACTCGGCCATGCGCTGTTTGTACAATGACCGGTCAAAACGGAGGGCAAACGTATGAAGGACCTGAGGATCAAGGTGAATGCGATCGGCTCTTTCCACCGCCCGAGCCAGGGCGGCCGGAGATTGTTCGTCAAACAGAATGCCGGTTCTCAGACCCGGGGTGTCCAGCACCGTTTCCAACGCACCCCCACGCGCGTATGCAATAACGGGCTTGCCGCATGCCATCGCCTCAACGGGGACAATGCCGAAATCTTCCTCACCCGGAAAAAGGACATACCGGCAGCGTGCGAAGTGATCACGGACAACGGGATCCGGTTGCCACCCCAGAAACTCAACCGTCGGGCCCGCCATCGACCGCAGCCGGGACAGATCGGGGCCATCCCCGATGATCACCAGCCGTCTGTGCAGATGTGTGAACGCCTCCACAGCCAGATCAACCCGCTTGTACGGAACTAGAGCGCTGACAATCAGCGCGAATCCCTCATCGCGCGTTGACACCGGCAACGCGGCGGTTTCGACGGGGGGATAAATGACCGTCGACTCCCGTCCGTAGATTGTCCGGATCCGCTGACGGACATTCTCCGAGATGGCTATGAAATGATGCGGGCGTGCCGCTGTCCGCACGTCCCAGGCACGGAGCCGGTTCACCACCAGCTTCATGCCGATTCTGGTGATGAGGCCCGCGCGGCCCGGACCGAAGTACTCATCATACTGATTCCAGATGTACCGCATCGGCGTGTAGCAGTAACAAATGTGCAAGGCACGGGGAGGCGTTGTGACTCCTTTCGCCACGCAGTGGTTTGAGCTGATCACCAGATCAAATGCATCCAGACGGAAGGAGCGAACCGCAGCCGGGAACAGCGGAAGGTAATGGCGATACCGGTCGGCCGCAAACGGAAGACGCTGAATCCATGATGTGTGGATCGGCATCCGCTCGATGACCGGTGAGACCGAGCCTTTGTTGTGCAACAGCACGAACAGTGTGGCATCGGGGAATACTTCGCACAGCGCCTCCACACACTTCTCACCGCCACGCATGGAGGTGAACCATTCATGAACGATGGCGATGCGCCGGGGATGTTCTGGACGGACCGTATCCATTGCTGCTCAACATACGAAGCGCTCCGCGCAGAAGCAAAGAGTTTATTGCTTCGCGGGAAGAGGCTCCGTATATTCTTGTATGACTATCCTCGCCATCGTTCTGATCTTCCTCGTCCTGTTTATGGTGGTCATCTCCACCGTGCTGCTGGTGATCGGGCCGGTGATGCTGCTGCAGCCCCATCGCCGCACCCACGAGTACTACAAGCATATTACCACAATCCTCCATCCGTCGGACATCGGACTGCAGCACGAGCAGCTTACGCTGAAGACAGCCGAAGGAATCGCGCTCAACTGCTGGCTGATCCGGGCGAAGGACAGACCGCGCGGCACGGTGATCTTCCTCCATGGCGTCAGTGAGTGTATGATCGTGGGGCTTCCTCTCGCCAGACGCCTGCACGATGAGGGCTACCATGTGTTCTTGTATGATTCCCGGCGGCACGGTGACAGCGGGGGACACTTCTGCACCTACGGGTTCTACGAAAAGCATGACACGACGACGGTGATGAATGCGCTGCTCGCCCGGACGGACCTGGAGGTAGGCAGGATCGGCTTGTTCGGAACATCCATGGGGGCGGCGGTCGCCATCCAGGTTGCAGCCCTGGATTCCCGCGTTGCAGGCGTGGTGGCCGAAAGCGGTTTTGCGACTCTGCGGGGGGTGTACGACGAATACCAGAAACGAATGGTCAAACTTCCCTGGCACTATCTCCGCAATCTCGTCATCAGACGGTCGGAAGCGATCGCCCACTTCAAGGCTTCAGCGGTCTCTCCGCTTGAAGCAGTCAGAAATGTTCACGTCCCCATCTTCTTCCTTCATGGCACCGCAGACAACCTGATCAAGGCCCGGTATACCGAGAGGGTCTTTGCGAACGCGAACGAACCGAAGGAACTCTGGCTCATCGAGGGTGCCCGGCACAACGACATGGCTGAGGTTGGTGGTGAGGAGTACTACCGGCGCATTCTGGGGTTCTTCAACCGCACGCTGAGCGTACCGGCCTGAAACCGATCCGCAGCCTTTCGGTGTCACGACTGGTCTGCTGCTCCCGCCTCCGGAAGCAGAACATCTCCCCCGCCGCCGGGCATCTGCAAACCACTCCCCGCATGCCCGGTCGTGCAGCTTCACTGCCTGCCGCATCCGCGTCAGAGCGAGAACCAGTACGTCGCTTTTAACAGTAGCACATCTTCCCGCGGCAGCGTAAACGCATTGCCGAACCGTTTCTGCAATCCCGTCCCGTACCGGCCCGTGTCACCATACCGTGCCTGTGTCCATACAAGATACAGCGTGCTCCCCGGAAGGTACTCCCAGCGCAGGAGAACATTGGCATTCAGCGTGACGCTGTTGAAGTTGTGGCTGGTGTAGCTGCCGCTGGTTTCATACGCATACGGAACCATGGCACCGGCTTCCGTGAGCCGCCGGAAATCCGTGTACCTTCCGCGTGCCCAGTAGAACTGGGAGAAGAACTGGAGACTCAACGTGCGCGTAAATGTCACGATCCCGCGCAGCGAGAGATCCAGCAGTTCCAGATCCCTGTCACCGAACACGCTGAACCGGCGCGGTGAGACGGCCGGGTTGAAAATGTTTCCGTCGGGGTACA
>JAGDMK010000361.1 GCA_017860635.1 Bacteroidota bacterium | reverse complement strand
ACCCCGGACAGGGAGGTGACTCCATGAGGCGGTGGTTGTTCTTGTTCCTGCTGGCGACTGCGGTCACCTCCGGAAGGGCGCAGATCTCGACCGATACGCTCTATGAAGCTGCGATCCAGCAGGGCATCAAGTATGTCTACAATCTGGAATTTGAAAAGGCTGAAGCGGAGTTTGAGACGCTCATCAAACGTCAGCCGCAGCACCCGGCAGGTCAGTTCTTTCGCGCGATGGTGCTCTGGTGGAAGATCGTGCTGGATGTCGACAACCGGCAGTATGACGATGAATACTTCGCAACGCTCGATGCCGTCGTCGAGATGTGCGATTCGATACTCGAGCAGAATGAGGACGACGTCAATGCCATGTTCTTCAAGGGTGGGGCCATCGGCTTCGAGGGCCGATTGCGGTTCCACCGGGACGACTGGCTGGCCGCGGCGAATGCCGGACGGAAAGCGCTGCCGCTCGTGCAGAAGGCAAGCGAGCTCGATCCGAAAAACTATGACATCTACCTTGGCACGGGAATGTACGATTATTACGCAGAGGTGATTCCCAACGAGTATCCGGTCGTTAAACCCCTTCTGCTGTTTATCCCACCGGGTGACAAAAAGAGGGGGCTCCGGGAGTTGACCATTGCTTCGGAGCGCGGACGGTATGCCGCGATCGAAACGACGTATTTTCTGATGCAGATTTATTACACCTACGAACGGGACTTCGTGCAGGCATTGCGATTAGCCCTGGGGCTGCATTCGCGGTTTCCCGGAAATGTCGTGTTCCACAGATATGTCGGCAGGTGCCATGTGGTAATGGGGAACTACCAGCGCGCTGAAGAGACATTCGGCGAGATCATGGAGAAGGCGCGTAAAGGCAGCCGGGGGTACACGAACATCGTCGAACGTGAAGCCGAGTATTACCTTGGCCTGAGCGCACTCCAGCTGGGCAAGCATGAGGACGCATTGAAGCACCTCTACCGCTGTGACGAACTTTGCCGGACGTTGGATTCCCGCGAGGCATCGGGCTTCATGACGATGGCAAACCTCAAGATCGGGATGGTGTATGATCTGCTGGGTTGGCGCGGGGAGGCCGTGCGGCAGTACCAAAAAGTGCTGTCGATGAAAGCGTTCAAAGACACGCATACACAGGCCGAGCGGTATCTGGATACGCCGTACGCACAATAAGAGATGGACCTATGAGTCTCACGATTCTGCTGTATGGGCTCCTCGCTGGCGGGGCAGAAGTGCTTGGAGGGTTGTTTGTCGTGCTCCGCAAGGATTGGCCGGCGAAGGTTCAGGAATACCTCCTTGCGCTCAGTGCCGGATTCCTCCTCTCACTCGTCTTCGTCGAGCTCTTTCCGGAATCGCTGCATGCTGTCGGGGCGGACGCGCCCCTCTACATGCTCGCTGGGTATGCCGTGATTCACTTTTTCGAACATACGCTCGTTGGCCATCTGCACTTCGGAGAGGAAACCCACTCCGAAGTCATGCTCTCCCGTGTTGCCAGCTATTCTACATTTGCCGGCCTCTGCATCCACGCTTTTTTTGACGGCTTCACGATCGCCGTCGGCATGCAGTTCAACTTTGTTCTGGGTCTGTTGATCTTCATTGCGGTGATCCTGCACAAGATTCCTGAGGGACTGACGATCGCATCGGTGATGATTGCCGCACGCCATCCCCGGTCCACCGCACTCACTGCTTCTGTCATCGTCGGTGTGGCTACATTCCTCGGTGCTGTAGGGGCTCTCCTGCTGGGCGGGATCAGCGAACAGATGGTGGGGATCGCGTTCGCGTTTTCTGCGGGGATTGCCACCTATGTGGGCGCCAGCGACCTGATCCCCGAGATCAATCATGCAAAGAACCGCGTGATCCCTCTCCTGGTTTTTGTCGGGATGTTGCTGTTCTATCTGGGGAAAGTGGGGTTGGAGATGTTTGCAGGGATACAGCACTAACGCGATGCGGTCCCATGCAGGAAACGGCGGGGACCTCTGTTCAGAATGGTATACTGACTGATGCCCGGTGCTGTTTAGAACGTTGTGCCAACCGACACCCGGTGCAGCAACCCTGCCTTGCCAAGTGAGGAGAGGGCGTAGTTCACATTGTACCCGCTGACGAGAACCCCCAGTCCTGCCGAAAAACCCGCCAGGTCTGCTGACGATCCGATCTTGTAGTCCTTCCTCCGGGCGTTGTCATACCCGATCCGCAGCCGGATCACTGAGCTCAGCGTGAATTCTCCGCCCACGGTGAACGACCGGAAGCGGTCGAGGAAATTATCCGCATCATCGGTCAGCCGATGCACTCCGACATTAAGGAGAAGGGGCAGGCCTTTGGGAACGATGGAGGCGCCGATGCCCAGGTCGAGGGGAAGATCCTCCCGCGTTGTGTTGTACGCGGAAAGTTGGGCTCCGAGGTTGCGGATGCTGGCGCCAATTGCGAACTGGCTTTCGGGGATTGTGTAGAGCACGCCGAGATCTGCCGCAAGTCCCGTGGAGGAGTACTCCCCTATACCGGAGTAGATGAACTTGACAGCTCCGCCGATGAACAGGTTTTCTTCGAGAGGGAGGGCATACGCGATGGACAGGGCAATGTCATTGGCGCCGAATGAACCGGTGGTATTGCCCAGGAGATCGGTCTCGTCGAACGAGCCGTAGTTGGTGAACAGGATTCCTGCTCCGAACCGGCCGATTCCGTCGAATTCGGTACTGTAGCTCAGATGCCCTGCGTTGATATCCAGCAGATGCTTGAAAAAGCCCACTGACCCGTGGGAGGATTGCAGGGAAGCCAGGCCCGCCGGGTTGTAAAACATCACGTCCGGGTCTCCCTGAATGGTCGTGAAACTGCCGGCGAGCGCCGCAGCC